>JBDKVA010000101.1:0-42366 GCA_039679375.1 Clostridiaceae bacterium | reverse complement strand
AATCTTTAGTAACTTATTGCCGCGAAATTGCAACAAAAAACAAGAAAATAGTTTCACATTCGCGGCAATAAGTACATTCGTTGGGTTGTGGGCGGTAGCCCACATTGGTTTAAACAAAAACATTATCATTAAAATCGTTCAGCCCTCATGCAGTATAATTGTAAGGAATTTTCCTGGTGTACCGTCTATGGCAGTCTGACCATGCGGTATGGTCGGATCAAAGTAAATGGAATCACCCTGTGACATTTCAATTTCTGTTCCGCCAAGGATCACTTTGATGCGTCCTTCCAAAACATAGTTAAATTCCTGTCCAGTATGCGTCACCAGTGCCATTTGCTTGTTTTCTTCCGGCTCTATGGTTACAAGCAGAGGTTCTATTTTTTTATTCATGAAATTATAGGCCAGGCTCTGGAATTTATAGCCCTTATACCTCTCAATATATGGCGCTTCGCCATTTTTTACAAGGCAGTAGCTGTGAAGGCGAGGGGTTGAGCCTGTCAGCAGCTCGGTAAGCTGCACACCCAAAATGCCTGCAATTTCATATAATGTACTGATTGGTACACCTATCTCGGCATTTTCGTATTGCATGTATGAATCTATGGATATCCCCAGCTTCTTCGCCAAATCGTCACATGATATGTCTGATATTTCTCTGAGCTCACGGATGCGGTCTGCTATTTGAATAGTGTTTTCCGACATGATGTTCCTCCTGTTTTGCTCCGCTCACAAGACCCGACATGGTCAACAGTCTCAAACGGAACGTATTTTTGTACATTGGCCGAGGCTTACCGTACATTGTTATCAACCATTATAACACAAAATCATTCTGTGCTGTTTACGGATCAAAATATTCTGCACATTTGCACAGGTTGTATTGGGAAATATTAACCAATTTTTAAATTAATATTTTCGAATGAATTGTATGATAAATAGTGGAGGCAGTTGATCATGGACGAAAGATACAAAAAGCTGATGAAATTAGCTATAAATGGAAACGTGGCTGCTTTTGAAGAACTTATACAGCCCCATCAAAATAAAATTTACAACCTGATGCTCAAAACCTGCTGCAATGAATTCGAAGCATCTCAGCTTGCGCAGGAGGTATTCATAAAAGTATTCCGCTCAATATCACTTTGGAAGGATAGCTTCAATTTAGCCTTGAACATATACAAGATAGCGGAAGAGATCATCCAACAAGCAGCCTGCAAGTCCAAAATGATTTCATAGATTAATGGAAGCCTGTCTGAAAATATTGTAGAATAGTGTTATAATATATCGAGCTGAAAACAAACGGGGTATCGGAATGTGTGAGGAAAAAGTCAAGGTGCTCGTAGTCGAGGATGAGGCATCTATAAGAAAATTTATTGCAATAAACCTCGAACGCAGCGGTTTCGATGTACTTGAAGCAGATAGCGGGGAAAAGGCGCTGGAGATGGCAGCCGCCTATAAACCCGTTGTCATGGTGCTTGATGTTATGCTGCCTGGAATCGACGGGTTTCAGGTTTGTACAAAATTAAGGGCTGAAATGCCTGAGATGATTGTGATCATGCTTACAGCACGCGGACAGGATATCGATAAGATCACCGGACTCGAGCTCGGTGCGGACGACTATATCGTCAAACCCTTCAACCCGAGAGAGCTTACAGCGAGGATACGGGCCATACTGCGAAGAGCAGAAAGTCCAAAGGCTTCGGATAATACCTCTTTATGCTTTAAAAATCTTCGTATGGATTTGAATTCACAGAAATTTTTCAAGAATGATATTGAAATTGAATTGACGCCAACTGAGTTTTCCGTACTAAAGATGTTCATGTCCAATATTGGAAGAGCATTAAGCCGGAATGAACTTTTTAATTCGGTATGGGGCAAGAATTATTTTGGTGACCTTAAAACTTTGGATGTTTACATAAGAAGAATAAGAGAGAAAATCGAGGAAAACCCCTCTAAGCCTCAATATATAGAGACTGTATGGGGATATGGCTACAGGTGGTGCGATAAGTGATGTCGGCAGTCGGGAGTAGACGGCTATGATATTGAGTATAAGAAAAAGAATAGCCCTGGGCTCCATATTGATCATCATCCTTGCGGTGCTGGTACTTGAAGCCTTGATTATCAATATTGTACGTGTGAATTACTATAATAATATGGAAGCCAACCTGTACAATCAGGTAAGCGTATCTTGCGAGCTGTATGCCAAATATTTCTCCGATGCATCTTTATCGGATAATGTGTTGAATAATGTTGATTCTTTTTGGAGACAAACAAATGCCCAGGTAGAGATTATTGATTTGGATGGCACCGTTTTAATGGATTCCATTGGCTATATGCCGGGCAAAAATGAAAAGATGCCTGACGTGGAAGAAGCTCTGGAAAACGGTAAAGGTATGTGGGTTGGTAAAGTTGATTATGATAACGCCGGGATCATGGCTGTTTCAAAAGCGCTGAAAATAAATGGCTCTACCATTGGTGTCCTTCGTTTCATCACGACCCTCAGAGGGGTTGACAGGGATGTATATGACGTATCCAGGGTATTTATCATTATTGGACTGGTCGTCACCGCAGCTTCGGCTCTCCTTAGCTTATTGCTTTCCAATACGATCGTCAATCCTCTGCAAAAGGTAACGGAAGTAGCCGAGAAAATGGCCTCGGGAGATTTTCATGTCCGGAATAAAAAAACATATGACGATGAAATAGGGAAATTATCAGAAACACTTAATTATATGGCCGATGAAATCGATAAGAGAGAAAAATTAAAAAATGAGTTTATCTCCTCCATATCACATGAGTTAAGGACTCCCCTGACATCAATCAAAGGTTGGGCTGTTACCCTGATGGAAGTTGGGCAGGATGACAGGGAGCTGTTTGATGCAGGTTTGGATATTATTGAAAAGGAAAGCGACCGCCTTACCACGATGGTAGAAGAGCTGTTGGATTTCTCGAGGCTCATATCAAACAAAATGACAATGAGGAATGAACTGGTCAAAGTGGAGGAGTTTGTCGATATAGTTGCCAGACAGCTATCACCAAGGGCTGTACGAGAAGGTTTGATTTTTAATGTAGAGGTGGAGGGCGAGCTGCCGGAGATTTATATTGACGGTAACAGGCTGAAACAGGTAGTCATTAATGTTCTGGATAATGCATTCAGATTTACCCGGGCAGGAGGCAGCGTACTTTTCAATGCGGTAGCCAGCGGCGGCGAAGTTGTTTTTACCGTAAGAGACACAGGGTGCGGCATACCGGCGGAGGAATTGCCCAATGTAAAGGAGAAGTTTTTTAAGGGAAAAAACAGTAAACTGGGTAACGGCATAGGCCTTTCCATTTGCGATGAAATCATCCGGATGATGAATGGCAGCCTTTCCATATATAGTGTTGTCAACAAGGGCACCAAGGTAATAATCAGGATCCCTGCGGTAGTAAAAACGGAGATGGTAGCAGAATGAATAGGATCGTCAGAAAATATGAAATATTGCTCATACTTTTGCTTATCCTTTCTATGTTGAGCGGCTGTGTTGCAACAACGCCTGACAATTCCGACAGGATAAGCCGGCCTGCAAATAATGAAGCTCCGCTTGAAGGTACATGGGTGCTGAAAAAATATGAAACCGGCAATAGTGAAATGAGTAGCCCGTTGGATTCGGCATACCCCCTGATTGGAAGAAATGTCGGATTTTCAAAAGACTCTATGGCAATCGCAGGAAATTACTTCAGCAATGTCAGCTATAAAATAAGAAGAGTGAATGCAAATGAGTATTTTTTGCATAAAAACCAGGTGGCATATAAAGAACTCGATTTGAAGGATGATGACATATTAATCATAACAGCCTCCTCTGATGATAAATTCCTGTACGAATTTATAAAGGATCCCGACGGGATGATTACTGTGAGCATCGATGATCAGTATTATCGTATGGAAAAAGTATCGGATGAATTCTCCGGTAACAAAAATACTGCAGCAGGTGCAATTAAGCGTAATGACAAGGACGAGACAGGCATAAAAAACATAGTGTTGAGATCCGGGATCCTTTTAGGCCTGCGGATACCGGTCCAGACGGAAGATGGCCTGGGAGACTATACATATGGTACCTACTGGATATCGATGGCTGATAATTCGCTTCGTCCGGTTCTTTATGCGGAAAATATCTACCTGCCCAGGATGGACGGTTTTTGGAAGCTGCAGGTAGATAAAAGGCTGGGATCGGAAGGTATCGAAGATTATATTTTCGCCTCAATGGTATCAAAAACCGGAAGCAAACTCCGTGCCAGCGCTGCCGGGAATTCGTCACTGAGGGTTGAAACAAGGCTTCGTAAAGCGGTTGTATATGTGGGCAACGATTATGTATGCGTTGAAAATACCTACTACAATAAGGAAAAAGATTCCGGCAAAATAGGATCGATAAAGGTCTTGCGGACTTTGCCGGTAGACAATCTGACAAATATTGACGGTATAAAAATATCGGATTTGTCCGGTGAAAATGGTACGATGGCTATGGAAAGCGCTATTTCTGAATTGCTTAAGGAGTCGGCCGCAAACGGCATGAAAAGTACGGGCCGGGCAAATCAGGAAAAAAACTTCGCCCTTTTTAGGAAGACAGGCCACTGGTTTTTCAAAGGAAGGTTGAATCTGAGCGATGAAGACACTCTTCCCTACGTTGATTTCAACCTGAATCTGATACCTCCTGCCAATATGGTGGCATACGACATGCTGCAGGTTCCGTGGAAGGAAATGAAGGATAAGCTTCCACAGGCTCTTGATATTTTTACGTCACCGAATAAAGATATGGCAATCATTATTATGCGAAATAATATTCTGATTTATGGGATCGAGAATAAGACACTGACGGATGAACCCCTTGCCAGACTTCCTATGGCGGAGGGGAGCTCTGTCATTATGGCAGAATGGGCGATGGGGGACTATATCACAAGCTGGGAAAAATCATTTGTCAATAATAATGAAACCGGCCTTGTGGAAAGTGTTCAATAAATATGTTCATACGCATTTTGCTATATAAGTTGAATTAAGATATATTTTATATAGCTGATTTAATGTGTTAACTGGCACCACCTGTAAAATTACGTAAAAAAGCTGCCCGGATGATTGCTTATAAGCTCCACTTTGAGTAGACACCTGAAATAACAAAAATTCAGGACTACGCAAAGTGGAGTTTTTAATTTAAAGTTCTTGATTTTTTTTAATTTATGTGCTAATATTACACAAACGAAATACATATGTGCGTCGACGGTGGACAAAGGAGAAATTATGGATAATGGCTCTACATATTTTCTAGTTGATAAAACCATACTGCCGGATATTTTTTCCAAGGTTATTGAAACGAAAAAAAAATTGAGTATGGGAAAAATAAAAACAATAAATGATGCGGTAAAGGAAGTTGGCATCAGCAGGAGCGCCTATTACAAATACAAGGATTTTGTTTTCCCGTTTTATGAAACCTCAAGGGGCAAGGTGATTACTCTTTTCTTTGTAGTAGAAGATTTTTCGGGCATACTGTCAAGCATTATTAATAAGGTCGCGCAGGCGAAGGCCAACATTGTAACGATTAATCAGAATATACCAATTAACGGGCTTGCAGACGTTACCGTATCGATAGAAACAAGCGGAATGACGAAGGATATCAGGGAGCTGATGGAAAATATCGGTGAAATTGAGGGCGTGCGCAGGCAGGAGATATTGGCCAGAGAATAGAGAAGTAATCGAGGCGCATAATGGCAAAAGCATTATGCATTCGATATAGTTTAGGGGAGGAATCAGGCAATGGATGTGGCAATTATTGGATATGGCGTTGTGGGCTCAGGCGTAGCGGAAGTGATAAGAAAAAACGGTCAGAGCATAGCGGCCAGAGCGGGCGAGCCTATCCGGGTCAAAAAGATCCTGGATATTAAGGATATAGCGGAAGGACCGGACAGGGAGCTGCTTACAAAAAACCCGGATGATGTTTTCAATGATCCGGAAATAAGCGTAGTAGTTGAGACAATAGGGGGCGCCAGGATTGCCCATGAATATACAAAAAGAGCTTTTGGGGCAAAAAAGCATGTTGTCACCTCCAATAAGGAGCTCGTGGCGACCCATGGGCCTGAGCTGCTCAGAATGGCAGCGGACAATGGAGTGAGTTATTTGTTTGAAGCAAGCGTCGGAGGCGGGATCCCGATCATCAGGCCACTGAACCAGTGCCTCGCAGCGAACATTATCAACGGTATTACCGGCATTTTAAATGGCACGACGAATTACATCCTTACCCAGATGCGGAGGGAAGGCCGGGATTTTGCGGATGCGCTGAAAAGCGCGCAGAAGAACGGTTATGCAGAAGCGGATCCCACTGCTGATATCGAAGGTCATGATTCGTGCAGAAAAATTGCGATATTGTCGTCCATTGCATATAATGAATTTGTTGATTATAAAAACATTTATACGGAGGGTATTTCGAAGATCAGCCTTGCAGATATGCAGTACGCAGAGGAAATGGATTCTGTTATCAAGCTGGTGGCTGTCAGCAGAAGAGAAGGCAGCCGGATTTTTGCAAGGGTATCACCTGCCGTTATAAGTAAAAATCACCCTCTGTCCGGTGTGGAGGATGTTTTTAATGCCATTGTTGTAAGCGGCGACGCTATAGGAGACGCCATGTTTTACGGCAGGGGAGCAGGAAAGCTGCCGACTGCAAGTGCTGTGACAGCTGACATTATTGATATTGCAAAGCATAGCAACAGCAGCTTTGGAGGTGTGTGGACCCGGAAGGATCATGATAATACGGTTCCCATAGGAGAAAGCGAGACCCGTTACTTTGTAAGGGTTGGTGTAAGGAACGGCGGTGAAGCTGCAAAATTCATCGATAAGACCTTTGGACCGGTTGTATATATCAGCCCGGGCAGCAGGAACATGGATGGCGAACTGGCCTTTACTACCTCAAAGGCAACGGAATCAAAGCTTGCCGGTTGTATTGGCACATTAAGGGGTATAGGCTCAATCAAGGAAGTTATAAATGTAATACGGATAGAAGAGTAAACATCGGAACTTTTACTTTAAAAAGAAAGGGAGGGAATAAAGTTTTGAGCTTAATTGTACAGAAATACGGAGGGACATCTGTTGCAAATGCCGAAAGGCTGGCCAATGTTGCCAACAGAGTTGTAGAAGCGTACAGGGAAGGCAACTCGGTGGTGGTTGTGGTTTCTGCACAGGGGGATACGACGGATGATCTGATTAAGAAGGCTTATGAAATCAATGAAAATCCGTCAAAACGTGAAATGGACGTTCTGCTTTCTACAGGAGAGCAGGTATCCATGGCGCTTCTGGCTATGTCAATAGAAAAGATGGGGTATCATGTTACTTCTCTTACGGGTTATCAAGCCGGAATCAATACGAATAGCCATTATGGAAATGCAAGAATAAAGAATATCGATACCGAAAGGCTTTTTAAGGAACTTGACGAGAAAAACATTGTCATTGTGGCGGGTTTCCAGGGATGGAATAAATATGAGGATATCACAACACTCGGAAGAGGGGGATCCGATACGACGGCGGTAGCGCTTGCTGCAGCACTGAAGGCGGACCTTTGCGAAATATACACCGATGTGGATGGCGTTTACACTGCCGACCCGAGGATTGTTAAAAACGCCGGCAAGCTGGACGATATTTCCTATGATGAAATGCTTGAACTGGCCAGCCTCGGGGCAAATGTACTGCATAACAGGTCAGTGGAAATGGCGAAAAAGTATAGCGTCAATATGGTTGTCCGGTCCAGTCTGAACAGAACACAGGGTACGGTAATAAAGGAGGTAGGTAACGTGGAAAAGATGCTTGTCAGAGGTGTTACAAGGGATAATGATATAGCCAGGATCGCAGTTATTGCAATAGAAGATAAGCCAGGGATGGCATTTAAGCTTTTCTCACTGCTTTCGAGGGAGGGGATCAGCGTAGATATCATACTGCAGTCCATAGGGAGAGATGAAACAAAGGATATTTCCTTTACGGTGAAGAAAGCCGATTTGCAGAAGACTCTTGAAGTGATCAATGCCAACCTCGGTGTAATCAGCGCAAAGGAAGTGAAGCACTCCGACCAGTATTCAAAGGTATCCATTGTGGGCGCCGGGATGGTCAACAACCCGGGTGTGGCGTCTACCATGTTCGAAGCGCTGTACGATGCCGATATCAACATACACATGATAACAACTTCTGAGATGAAAATATCCGTACTGGTCGATGTAAGGAACGCTGAGCGCGCCGTAATCGCCATACACGATAAATTCAAGCTTGGTGAAATCAACAGCTAGATTAATTATTTAGTGGTTGAAATGCTAAGGATAAAGGTATAAACTATAGTGGTACGAATTGAATAGGAGTACAGGTATCAGCTGAAGAGCTGGTGAATAAAGGCATTCACGATGGAGCTATGCGTAAGTTGCAGATATGCATCGGAAAATGTCCCAATAGGGAAGTGGGTTAAAATCCCACGCGGTCCCGCCGCTGTATTAGAGGAGTCCTGCCGCATGCCACTGGGAAACCGGGAAGGAGCGACAGGGTGAGGATTCTTGAGCCAGAAGACCTGCCTGTACAGAAACATTGTAACTCTACGAGTGATAGGGGGTGCATGGGATGTCGATCGAACATCGTTACATGTATATGAAAACCTCTTGACAGTATAGTCGGGAGGTTTTATTTATGGAGCATAGCGAAGTTTTGCTCCAAAATGTAAGGTGCTCGATGCTCCTTACATTTTGATAATGGAGCTTAGCGGAGGCATTTTAGTAACTTATTGCCGCAAAATTGCAATAAAAAACAAGAAAATAGTTTCACATTCGCTGCAATAAGTACGTTCGTTGGGTTGTGGGCGGTAGCCCACAGTGGAATGAAGCGGGAGGGTGGCTTGTATGAAGGGCTTGGTACATATCTATACCGGTGACGGCAAGGGCAAGACAACAGCTGCTTTGGGACTTGGAGTGCGGGCTTGCGGCAGAGGCATGAGAGTGCTCATGGTACAGTTTTTAAAGGGGACGCCTACCGGAGAGATGTTCAGTCTAAAAGCGCTGGAGCCGATATTCAAACTATACAGGGGTACTGAATTAAAGAAGTTTACCTGGGAGATGAATGAAGAGGAAAAGATTCAGACCGCGGCAGAGCAGCATGCGATTTTTGAATATGCGGTGGATGCGGCAAACGGTGGTGAATGTGACCTGCTCATACTGGATGAAGCGCTTGGCGCCATTTCATCCGGTATGCTGGATCAGAAAGCTTTATTTGAGTTCATAAAATACAAACCTAAAAAACTGGAGCTTATATTGACGGGCAGAGGAGCAACTCCTGAACTGATCGAACTGGCGGACTACGTTTCGGAAATCAGAGCGGTCAAACATCCCGCAAATAAAGGCATAGGCGGTAGAAAGGGTATTGAATTTTAGACACACCCTTTGCCGCATTAACCAAAGCGGAAAGAAAAAAGAAGATTTAATATGGATAAGGAGAACACGAATATGAGTAAGAACATGAGTAAATATATAATATGTAAACCATCTCTGATTGCAGTTATCATAACTGCAATGGTACTTTTGCTGGCGACGGCAGGCTGCGGTGATAAAAATGGGCAGGAAAGGACAGCGCCAGGCAGCACAGTTGAACAGAACCTAACCTCCAAACAAGTGCAATCAGCCGAACAGACTCCGGTTGCGGTACAATTCGCTTCAACAGTACAGAAAGCTTCTGCACAGAAGTTTCCGTTAAAGGTGACAGATGACAACGGTGTTGAAATGACTATAGCAAGTGAACCTAAACGTATTATATCCATTACTCTCGGTTCGGATGAAATGCTGCTGGGACTGGTTGATAAAAGCAGGATTCTGGCACTGACAAAGTATGCGGATGATGCAGGCATCTCCAATGTTGCCGCTGAAGCGGCCGGAATAAAGGAGAGGGCTACTATGGACGATCTTGAGAGTGTTATTGCCATGAAGCCTGACCTGGTCATAGTTGATACCTGGGCGGATGCAAAGTATGTAAAGCAGCTGCGGGATGCCGGAATTACTGCATATGCTTTTAAAACGCCGTCGAATATAGACGAACAGAAAGATACTATTGCCGATCTGGCACATATCACGGGAACAGATGAAAAGGGCCGCGAGATACTGGAATGGATGGATATCAAACTGAAAGAGATAGAAGAAAAGCTTTCGGGGATAAAACCTAAGGACAAGCTTACGGTTATGGATTACGGCGAAATGAACAGCAGCGGAAAAGGGACAAACTTTGACGATATCGTAACGAGGGCCGGGCTTATAAATGTTGTGTCAAGAGCAGGAATGGAAGGCTGGCCGCTGCTTTCAAAGGAAAAAATCATAGAACTGAATCCCGATATAATTATTTTGCCTTCATGGTACTATGACAAGAATAACTCACTTCAGGGCATGATCGATACGTTTAAAAATGACAAGAGCATGCAGACTGTAAAGGCTGTCAGCAACGACAGGCTTATCTCTGTTTCCAATCCTCATTTAAGCGCAATTTCGCAATATGTTGTGCTTGGTATTGAGGATGTTGCAAAAGCGGCATACCCCGAGCTTTTTAAATAATTTTCCCGGAAGGGATGGAAGGCATGAATATGCACAGCAAAAAATCAGATGGAATACCAAATAACTCTGTATATAAGAAAATGCGGACTGTCCTGCCGGTAATGCTCCTGTTGCTTGCTGCAATGATCGTGGTGGCGGTGGCGGTCGGAACTGTTTATGTACCTTTGGATAAATCCTTCAGAATCATTCTAACGAAAATGGGCTTGCTGTATGATATCTCACTGTCTGCAGAGCAAACTTCCATTATATATCTGGTGAGATTGCCCCGCGTTTTGACCGCCTGCCTTGCAGGAAGCGCGCTGGCATCATGCGGGGCAGTAATGCAGGGTATGTTCCGCAACCCAATGGTAGATCCGGGAATTCTGGGGATCTCAAGCGGTGCGGGACTGGGAGCGGTTATAGCGATAACTCTGGGATTTTCGGCACGGAGCATCTATTTGCTTCCTTTGTTTGCATCCGCGGGAGCCCTGCTGGCGGTTACGGTTATTTACATGCTGTCCTTGCGGAAGGGAAAAATACCGCCGCTCACGCTGATTTTATCAGGTATTGCCGTCAGCACATTTATCAGTGCATTTACGCAGATTATACTTGTCCGCAGTAATAACTATGAGGTACATAATTATGTTTTTTGGACGATGGGCGGACTTAACGGCATGATGTGGGATCACGTACGCCTGATAGCGGCTCCTGTCATAATCCTGCTGCTGATAGTGCTGCTTTTTTCAAGGGATCTGAATCTGCTTTTGCTGGGAGAAGAAGAAGCACAGTCGGTAGGTCTCGAACCGTCACGCACAAGAAAGCTGTTGCTGCTGCTTTCATCGCTTATTACCGCGGCGGCAATTTCAGTATGCGGACCGGTCAGCTTTATAGGTCTGATGGTGCCTCACATCATGCGGTTGATCGTTGGGCCGGATCACAGGCTTCTTTTACCTGCAAGCGCAATTGGGGGAGCTATATTTCTGACAGGCTGCGATATCCTTTCAAGATTACCGTCCACCGGAGAAATCAGCGTCGGAATCATCACATCCATGCTTGGGGCGCCATACTTCCTGTACCTTTTGATTAAATCAAGAAGGGAGGGCGATGTGTTTTGAATATTGGCGCGGATTATTCCGGGAATGATCTATTGGTGATAGACGGTTTGAACTACCGTATTAATGATGTGCATATTCTAAAGGATATCGGATTCAAAGCCGGCAGGCGTGAATTTATTGGATTGATCGGACCCAATGGGGCAGGGAAAACTACGCTTCTTAAATGCATAAACAGAATAAACAAGGCCGACGGCCGCATAGAAATAGGGGGCATTGATTTAAACTTAATGAACAGCAGGACGATTGCGGGCAAGGTTGCAATGCTGCACCAAAACACTGCGATATCCTTTCCGTTTACAGTTCTGGACATCGTGCTTACAGCCAGGTATCACAAAACCGGCAGACTTAAAGCCGAGAGCAGGGAGGATTATAAAATCGCCCGCAGCTGCATGGAATTTACGGATACGCTGAAATATGAAACAAGGCAGATAAACACCCTGTCGGGAGGAGAACGCCAGCGTGTCCTTTTTGCCAAGGTGCTGGCGCAGGAAACGGAGCTGATGCTGCTGGACGAACCCTCGTCCAGCCTTGACATAGCTCACGAGGTACAGATATTCAAATATTCCGCTCAATTATGCAGCGAAGGCAAAACGGTTATTGCGGCGGTACATGATTTGAAAACCGCAGTACGTTTCTGTACCAGACTGATACTGATGAAGGACGGACGGATCATTTCCGATGGAACGCCTGAAACTGTAATTACTCGGGAAAATCTTTCAAAAGCGTTTGATGTAAATGCTCTTGTGTACAGGAACCGTATCTCGGGTTTTATCGACTTTTATATTCCCGGGCAGACGGATAAGCTGAAGAATGTCAAAATACATGTGATCGGCGGCGGCGGCTCTGCGTCGGGTGTAATCAGGCAGTTGTTCGAAGGCGGCTATGACATTACCGCGGGCGTCTTTTCACATGGCGACAGCGACCTGGGCTGCGCGGACATATATGGCGTCGGAACGGTTGCCTGCCAGCCGTTCAGCGAGATCGACGAAACGGCTATGAAAGAGAATATTGAACTGATCAGGGCTGCAGATATGACTATTCTTTGCAATATGCCGTTCGGACAGCAAAATATGAGGAATCTGGAGGCGGCATCCTATGCGCCGAGGCTTGTGATCATCGAGGATGATAATCCGCAGAATCGTGATTTTACGGGAGGAGAGGCCTTCCATATATACAATGGATTAAAGAAGAATGCGATCGTGATTGAGGAAGCAAGACTGCATGAGGTGTTGCCATGAAAGTAAAATATATTAATTGAATGAAATTTTCTAAACGCCTGTCTTCGCAAACATTATAGAATCACTGCTGTTTGCGCAGCCATCCGTAAAGAAAATTAGTTCATTCAATATAGTTATGAACAGCCGATTAATAAAGGTCGGTGGTCATAAGGCAATAATAAAATGTATAAATGCAAAACGACCGGAAAGGATGAATGGCATGGGCAGGTTGATACTGGTCACAGGCGGAGCCAGAAGTGGGAAAAGCAGCTTCGCGGAAGAAACTGTGCGGGGATTTGGCGGAAGTATTCTCTATATTGCAACAGCTATTGCTTTTGACGACGAGATGAAGGAGAGAATACGCCGGCACCGGCTGCAAAGGCCTGCAGACTGGGAGACCCTTGAGGCTTTCCGCGATTTTGGCAGAGTGCTGCCGGACAGACTGGATGGCCGGGATGCAGTGCTGCTTGACTGCGTAACGGTCATGGTATCAAATATAATGCTGCAAAGATCAATGGATTGGGAAGGCATCTCTGTCGAAGAAATAAATAAAGTAGAACAGGAAGTTACAGAACAGGTGGATTCACTCCTGGCTATTATAAATGGGGCGGACATTCCTTTTCTTCTGGTGACCAATGAGGTCGGAATGGGCGTCGTCCCTCCGACCGTACTCGGCAGAGCCATGAGGGATATCGCCGGCAGGGTGAACCGGCAATTGGCCCGTGCGGCGGATGAGGTCTACCTTTGCGTTAGCGGTATACCGGTAAAGATAAAATAAGTGCAGATTTCGGTTAAAAGTGGGATTGCCGCGCTGCGCTCGCAATGACATGCCCCTCTGCTTTCATTGAAGGAATGCGGCGACGCGGCAATCCGGTAGTTCTTTTGAAGGAAGGTTATGTATATGGTTTACCTGAAACGGTTCGTACTTATGCTTCAATTTCTTACGTCAATTCCTGTCAAAGTCAACGTAAAGGCGGAGAGGGAGGACTTTGGCAAAGGTCTGGCCGTTGCTCCCGTTGTCGGACTTGTAATAGGAATACTGCTAGCGGGAGGTCACTATCTCCTGCAATTGATACTCCCTTCAAATATCGCCGCTATTTTTACGGTGGTATTATACATAGCGCTGACAGGCGGTCTCCACCTGGACGGCCTTGGCGATACGGCAGACGGCCTCTTTTCCAACCGTCCCAGGGAAAAGATGCTGGAAATCATGAAGGACAGCAGAGTTGGAACGAATGCCGTGCTTGTTTTAATCATTGTAATACTGCTTGATATATCACTTATTTCTTCCTTTGGCAGCCAAACCGCAGCCATATTGCTGCTAATGCCGGTGGCAGGCCGGATCGGGTCGCTGATCGGTTCTGGTACATCACGTTATGCCGGGATATCTGACGGCCCGGGCAGGTGGTGTGTCGAATGCTGCGGTAAAAACGACATGATCATAGGATTAATATTATATTTCTTCATTTTCATTGCCATAACCGGAATAAAGGGAATGGTGACCATGTCAATTTCATCTTTCGCATTTTATCTGCTGATCGCTGCAATCCCGCCCGTATCCGCCTTTCTACTGGCACGTTTTCTGGGCAGAAAGCTTGGCGGCGTAACGGGAGATATTCTGGGCGCCGTATGCGAACTGAATCAGGTGATTTTTCTTATCGTGATGCTTTTGCTTACTAAATAATTCAGAAGTAATTACGACCAATTCGTAAGAACTTTGTAAGAAAAGAATCAGGACATCTGTAAGATATTTCTGTTATTATAAATATTGTAGTCATTTTGAAGTACCTGGGGGTTGTTATGGATTCATGCAATATACTGGTGTGCGACGATGACAGGGACATTGTCAATGCGCTGGAGATTTACCTGAAGCATGACGGTTATATAGTACATAAGGCTTATGATGGAAACAGCGCGTTAAAGATCCTTGAGGGTGGCGATATCCATCTCATCATTCTGGACATCATGATGCCGGGGCTTGACGGGCTCATGACAACGGTAAAAGTGCGTGAAAAACGAAATACTCCCATCATCCTGCTTTCCGCCAAATCCCAGGATACGGATAAGATAGCGGGGCTCAACTTCGGCGCAGACGATTATGTAACAAAGCCTTTTAACCCGCTGGAGCTGATGGCACGTGTGAAATCGCAATTACGCAGGTATACACAGCTTGGAAGCATGGAGCAAAAGTCGGGACAGCTTAAAACCGGCGGACTTGCGCTTGACGATGAACTGAAAGAAGTGAAGGTGGACGGCGAAGTCATCATGCTTACGCCTATTGAGTACCGCATTATCAAATTGCTTATGGAGAATCTCGGAAAGGTATTTTCCATGGAGGAAATTTATGAACGTGTCTGGAACGAGCCTTCATTTTCGGTTGAGAACACAGTCGCCGTCCATGTCAGGCGTATCCGTGAAAAGCTTGAAATCAATCCGAAGGAGCCAAAATACTTAAAGGTGGGGGGGGGGATTGGATATAAAATCGAAAAATATTAAATATTCATTTAAAGTGAAATTGGCTGCTGTCATTCTTGTCTGGGCATCGTTTGCTGCGCTATTTGGCTGTGCAGTTTTGTTCGGAGTGTATAACAATGATATATCAATAGATAATTATTATGAGAGCAATAATTTCGGGAAAGAGTTTATAAAATGTGTTGAAAATGCGATCCACAGCAACGAGGTGCAGGCGTTTGTCGCAAATTTGGCAAAAGAGGGTAAAGTGTCCGAGCCTTCCGGTGAAGCTGGCAAGAATACCGGAAAAGATACGGACAATGCCGTCAATTTCAAATATATTGTCCGAAATACGAATACAAAAGAATTTGTCAGTAATCTGCACCTTGATGCAAATACGGTGATGCAGGCGGTGGAGGACTTCAAAAACAATAAATCTTACCTGTACTTTTCCGTGGAAGGTAGAAAGTCCGCATTCAACAACCTGCCATATGTGATTCCCCAGAACTATCCTGAAAATGTGGAATTTTTCAGCTACCTGAGCAGAGTTTTAAACTATGAACCTGTCGAGCTTTATGCAACGGTTGACGACCGGCCGAAGCCTGGAGACGTGTTCTACAACATGCTGGCGGAGTATAATAACGTGCACAACCGGGTTTGGATATATGTAGTTACAGCAGTTTTAGCATTTGCCGCAGGATTATGCAGCTTTATATATCTTGTGATTATAACCGGGCGAAGTGAAAAGAACGGTATAGTAAAGCCGGCGTTCATCGACTCGCTTTATAATGATTTGCATACCGCATTGGTCGCACTTGCCGCCATTCTGTCCGTAAGCCTGGCTAATTGGGTATTCAGTTCTTTTGGCGATGACCTATCGAAAGGGATTGGGATTTTCGTGCTTCTTTCAATAGACCTGCTGATTGGTCTGAACTATATATTGAGCATGATCCGGCATATCAGGCGCAGAACATTATTTTCCTATACATTGATTTACCGTATGTACAAAGGCACATCCCGCATCCTGGTACAATGCTTCTCTGCAAAAACCTTCAAACCTTCCATGATTGTACTTCTCCTGGTTTATGGAGGAATGAACGCGATCCTGTTTGCCATTGCAACACATTTTAGAGGAGGCGGCTTCTGGTTTATGATATTCCTCCTTTTGGGCCTGAATGCGGCGGCAATTTATCAGGTGTCAAAAGCTTATATATCTTTATATGGCATTATGAAGTGGGTGAAGGAAATGACAAAAGGAAATCTGGAATCTTCACCAAATAACGTGAATATGTCACCGGTACTTATTTCTTTCGCAAATGATATCGGCAGCCTTCAGACAGGATTAAAACAGGCCGTAGCGGAAGCTGTCAGAGGGGAGAGGCTCAAAACGGAACTGATCACGAATGTATCGCATGACCTCAAGACGCCATTAACATCCATCATTAACTATATCGATCTTTTAAAGCAGGAAAACCTTGATAATGAGACGGTTAATGAATACATCGGTGTGCTTGAAAATAAATCGGCCAAGCTGAAACAGCTTGTCGAAGACTTGCTGGAGGCGTCCAAAGCAGCCTGCGGCGATATTAAAGTAAATTTTGGAAGTGTGGATCTTTATGCGCTTGCTGCGCAATCGGTGGCAGAATTCGGTGATAAAGCATCAGTAACTGGGCTGGATATCAGAATCAAGGCATGTGAGAAACCGGTGGCAATTCGTGGCGATGGAACGCTGATGTGGAGAATAATGGATAATCTGCTGTCAAATGTGATCAAATATTCGCTGAAGAATTCAAGAGTTTATATTGATATTGAAAATACCGGTACTTCCGGTGTCATTACAATAAAGAATATATCAGAAGCGGCTCTGGACATTCCATCCGATCAGCTTATGGAACGGTTTGTAAGAGGCGATGTATCCCGCTCGACAGAAGGCTCCGGTCTCGGGCTTTCAATAGCAAAAAGCCTGTCGGAGATCCAGGGGGGAACACTGGAGTTGAAGATCGACGGCGACCTGTTCAAGGTGATCGTGAGTATTCCTTTGGCATTAACAACAGCAAATTGATAACATCCTAACTATATAGGTCATTCTGAACGAAGTAATGAATCTTGAGTGAGCCGGTATGCATTGTTCAACTTTGCATAATATGTCGCAAGAATTCTTCACTTAGTTCAGAATGACAATTTTTTTTTTATTTTTAGTTTAGGAAATTTCCATTCAATTAACTATTGACAATGCATAACAATCCCGCTAAAATGTCTCTGATTAATCGATACACTTTACAACTGTATCGATACGCTATAACAAAATACGTTGCAGCATCGGAGGGATTGCTTTGAAAAAATATTCTGTTAAAAAATTAGTACTAAACAGCTTAATGATCGCATTAGTTTTTCTGGCTACATACTTTTCACGTATACCGACGCCTCTGCCTGGAGGTTATTTTAATCTGGGAGATGCGGTAGTCATGCTGGCGGCTGTTTTTCTCGGACCTGTGGCCGGTATGGCGGCCGGTGCAATCGGGTCTTGCCTTGCCGATCTTGCGGCAGCGGCGTTTATATTTGCTCCCGCTACTTTTGTTGTAAAAGGGCTTGAAGGCCTTGTGGTAGGGTTGCTGGCTACCATGTCATTCAGAAAGAAAGCAAGCGGGCAAAATGTATTTTCAGCCGGTATAATTGCATCAGTGGTTACCGGAGCCATTTTTATGGTGGCAGGCTATTTTGTGGCAGAAGCTTTTCTGCTTGGCTTTTTCGGTGAAGGTTTCGGACTGACGGCAGCCATTGCCGAGCTGCAGCCCAACCTGATACAGGGCGGATTAAGCGCAGTCCTGAGTTATATATTGATCGTGCTGCTTGGCAGAATGGATATTGGCAAATACATTCAATGATGGTTCATATGCAAGGCTTGAAAATGTAAATCAAATACAGTATGCTGTATGAGAGACTTACAACCGGTTTATAGGGAGGGATTGTCTTGAAGCTGACCATACTTGGAAACAATGGGCCATTTCCTGCGGCGGGAGGCGCCTGTTCCGGCTATCTTATCAGCGAAGGGGAAACGAACATACTCATCGACTGCGGGAGCGGGGTGCTTGCCAACCTGCAGAAATTCATACGCTTTGATGAGCTTGACGCCATTATTTTGACACACTTGCACAGTGACCATATTTCGGACATGCATGTCCTGAAGTATGCAATACAGATAAAAAGAAAGCGCGGCCAGATGGATAAACTGCTTAGTGTATATGCGCCGCCGGAGCCGGCAGAGGAATATGCCAGGCTGGATGTGAAAGACGCTTTTGCCCTTAATGCGGTTACGGCAGACACTAAGCTGAAAATAGGCAATATCAGCGTGAAATTCATTCAGATGGATCACCCTTTCATGGATTTTGCAGTAACGATGGAGTGCAATGGAAAGAAGTTCGCATTCACGGGCGATACTTCCTGGAACAATGCAATAATAAGCTTTGCGGCGGGAGCGGATTTATTGATGCTTGACGCAGGGCTTCTTGAGAGAGACTTGACGGCCGGAGCGGCGCATCTCACAGCATCACAATGCGGCGCCGCAGCTCTGGAGGCTGGTGCGAAAAGGTTACTGCTGACTCATTTCTGGCCGGAATATGATGTAAATGATTTACTGGAGGAAGCACACCGTAAATTCCCTTATGTCGAAGCTGCTGAAATACTTAATGAATATAAAATATAAAAAAGCCCTGCTTTTTGTAAGCAGGGCTCGTAAATATACTATCTCAGTTTATATTTCTTCAGCTTCTTGTCGAGTTCCTGTACAAGTTCATCAAGACGGGTTGCTGCCACCTGCATTTCATCAATTGCCTTGAGCTGCTGCTCCGTAGTTGCCGCCACCTGTTCACTGGAAGCTGCTGTTTCCTGCGAAACGGAAGATATATTCTCAATGGCAACGATCACATTATCCTTATCGCTTTGCATCCTTGAAACTGCTTCATTGATATCCTTTATTTTGGCTACGATGGACCTGATCCCGTTTGCAATATCTCCAAACGCTTTATTGGTGCTGTCAACCGCTTCATTCTGCTCCTGTGATACCTTTTTCATAACCTCCATCGCCTGTATGGCTGATTGGGATTCCTCGCTCACGCTTTCCATCAGAGCAATGATTTCTTCGGTTGCCTGCCTGCTTTGGTCAGCAAGCTTCCTTACCTCTTCCGCAACAACCGCAAAGCCTTTGCCGGCTTCTCCTGCCCTTGCTGCCTCAATGGCGGCATTCAGAGAAAGCATATTTGTCTGTTCTGCAATATCTTCAATGGATTGAACGAATGTGCCGATATCCTTTGTTGAGTTTGTAAGCTTTTCAACAACGGAAAATATTTTTTCGGATGAATTAAAGTTTTCTTCTGATTTGGCACGCAGGATATTTACTGATTTCAAGCCTGCATCGTTCAGGTCGTGGATGTTTTTGGTATCATCCATGACACTGCTGTAGCTTTGATAAACAAGGTCGATCTGGCTGGAAAGCTTTTCAACCAGCTGCACTCCTTGCTGTGCTTCTTGTGCCTGATCGGATGCGCCTTTTGCAATTTCGTCTACCGTCTTGGATATTTCCGTAATAGCGGCCGAGGCTTCATGCGCTGTAGTGCCTACCTTCCTTGAGGCTTGTACGATGGAGAGTGAAAGAGAGAAAAAGCTTTCGATCAAAGCTCTGATATCACTGAGCACGGAATTGATGATAGAGGCTATCTTAGCCAGAATTCCGAAGCTTTTGGACTCAATGAATTTGGAATAATCGCCCTGTTTTATGACATCCAGATCCGTGGCGAAGCGGTTGGCTGTTTTTGTGAGGATATAATTATTGCATATCCTCATAACCAGCGATGTTAAAACAGCTGTCAGTAATATAAAAAACACGCCCCAGGGTTCTTTCCTGGATATTGCATAGATTACGCTCAAAACTATTCCAACAATAATTGTAGCGAACAGATTTATGTTACTCTGGCTGTTTTCCTTTGTTTTTTGATTATTTGCCATATCAAACCCTCCATAAAATGTACAATTATTACTTATTTCGATATAAATTGATAAAATCCTTCTTTCATAAGTATACAAATAAAAAAATTTGTCAAACCAAAAATATAATGGCATAAAAGCAGGAATAACGTTGAAGTATCAGCTATTCTATACTACTCCAGTTTTTCCGGTATTGGTTTTGCATTATTTTTTTAATATTATTGACATCGGCTGTATAACTGTATACAATGATACAAAGATACAAAAATGCATATATACAAATATACAACCAAAGCAGGTGATCGTATGCTAGAATTCAACAAAAAGACCAATACACTGGAACAGACCCAGTATCTCTATTCTTTGCAGGATGTACAGACTCCCAACCTTTACAGGGAGATATACACGTACGATGAGATACCGAAATGCCCTTTTAATCACAGAAGGGTGCCGATGTTTCCAGCCGACGAAATATGGATTACTGATACCACATTTCGGGATGGGCAGCAGTCCAGGGCGCCATATACCGTAGATCAGATCGTCACGCTTTATGACATGCTGCACAGGCTGGGCGGGCCGAACGGAATCATAAGGCAGAGTGAGTTTTTCCTGTACAGCGACCGTGATAAGCAGGCTGTTTACAAATGTCAGGAAAGAGGCTATACCTATCCGGAGGTGACCAGCTGGATCAGGGCCACAAAGAACGACTTCCAGCTGGCGAAGGATATGGGTATGAAGGAAAGCGGTATACTGGTCAGCTGTTCGGACTATCATATTTTCAAAAAACTGAATATGACTCGAAAACAGGCGCTGGATCATTATATGGGCATCATAAAAAGCGCTATAGAGGTGGGCATCAAGCCCCGTTGCCATCTGGAGGATATTACTAGAGCGGACTTTTACGGCTTTGTTGTCCCCTTCGCATTGGAACTCAGAAAGCTCAGTGAAGAAAGCGGCGTACCAATCAAGCTTAGGGCCTGTGATACGCTTGGCTATGGTGTTTGGTACCCGGGAGCCGCGCTGCCGAGAAGTGTGCCGGGTATCATATACGGATTGAAGCATCACGCAGGTTTCCCGAGCGAGCTCCTGGAATGGCATGGGCATAATGATTTTTACAAAGCTGTTTCAAATTCAGCCTGCGCCTGGATGTACGGTGCGTCAAGTGTGAACTGTTCATTGCTGGGCATTGGCGAGAGAACCGGTAATACCCCGCTTGAAGCAATGGTAATAGAGTATGCACAGCTCAGGGGTGATACAGCTGGTATGGATACAACGGTGATTACCGAAATTGCAGATTACTATGAAAAGGAGCTCGGATATCAAATACCGTCCCGTACGCCATTTGTAGGCAGACATTTCAATGTCACACAGGCGGGAATTCATGCAGACGGCCTCTTGAAAGATGAAGAAATATATAACATATTCAATACGGACAAATTGCTGAACAGACCGGTTGGCGTCTCTATAAACCAGACTTCCGGTACGGCAGGAATTGCTCATTGGATTAATGCCTACTTTGGTTTTACAGGAAACAAGAGGCTCGATAAAAAAGACGAAACGGTATTGAAGATAAAAAAATGGGTGGACGAACAGTATAATAACGGCAGAGTTACGGCACTCAGCGATAGTGAACTTGAAGAGGCGATCAGGCTGCTGGCGCCGGAGATATATGACCTGGTCCTATAATGAGAAATGGAGCTTTGGAATATAATGCATATTTTCTGTGTAAACATAACGCAAATTTGCTGCGGCATGGTAAAATAGATAATATGATTGTATGACATATGGAGAGTGAATAAAATGAAGGTTGAGTATGCGGAAGATGACTCCAGGGCAGGATCACTTCGAAGCAGAGTTTTCAGCCAATTGCAGAATGATATTCTCAATGGCTATTATGAGCCGGGCGAAAGTCTGATCGAGACTAAATTGTCTGAAGAGCTTGGAGTAAGCAGAACTCCGATACGAGAGGCATTGAGACAGCTGGAGCTCGAAGGTCTGGTGCAGTCCATCCCGAATAAGGGCGTCATTGTAAAAGGCGTAACATCTCAGGATATACAGGATATCTATACGATAAGGATGCTGATTGAGGGCCTTGCAGCCAGGTGGGCTGCAGAAAAAATCACGGATGAGGAGCTTCAGGAACTGAAGGATACTGTGGATCTGGAGGAGTTTTACACAGTAAGGAATGATTATAGCCATCTTTTGCAATCCGATACAAAATTTCATGATATAATTTTCAAGGCAAGCAAAAGCAAACCGTTGATGCATACTCTCAGCACTTTCCATCACTATGTGCAAAAAGCCAGAAAGATGTCAATGAGCAGCCCGGGTAGGGCAATGAAAGTACTTGGCGAACATAAAGCCATACTGCAGGCAATTATCGATAAAGATGCGCAAAAGGCTGAAAGGCTTACGACAGAGCATGTAAGCAACGCCAGCAGCAATCTTCTCAAGCAATTTGCAGCGAAGGGATCATGAGGTGTAAATCCCCTGGCGTTGAAAATTAAAATCACCGGGGCACCAAGACCCGTTTTGCGGCGTGTTTTGTGCATTACATTACTTATTGCGATTATTGCTTTACAAAAATCACTTAATTGTCTGGATTTACAGGTAAATAGCCGCTAATAGAAAAGACAGTCCACAATGGACTGTCTTTTTTTGGAGCATAGTGTAATCTTGCTCCAAAAACAAAGGGACTCGATGTCCCTTTGTTTTTGACTATTGGTGACCCATAGCGGATTCGAACCGCTGTTACCGCCGTGAGAGGGCGGTGTCTTAGGCCGCTTGACCAATGGGCCGTATTGAATTTGCCAGTATTTCCGCAGCCGGATTAATCTGTGCGCAACTGCAAGAGCTATTATAACATGAGCCGTTATGAATTTCAATAGCCAAAAAACCAATATTTCAAACATCAGCTATGCCTCTGATAGCTTTTTCACTGAACATTACTGTTTTAAGAAAGTAATGCACGGTCATTTGCAAATTCCTCACCACTGACTTTGCCAAAATGCTTCAAAAGATCTTCCACAGTGAGTTTTTGTTTTTCTTCGCCATTAATATCCAAGATGATGCGTCCGTCATGCATCATGATTAAACGGTTACCGTGCTTGATGGCATCGCGCATATTGTGTGTAACCATTAAGGTAGTCAAATTATTTTCTTCAATAAGCTGGTCTGTGAGTTGCAGCACTTTTGCAGCAGTTTTGGGATCGAGAGCTGCTGTATGCTCATCTAAAAGTAATAGCTTTGGTTTTTTCAACGTTGCCATCAAAAGAGTCAACGCTTGCCGTTGACCTCCCGACAGCAGTCCTGCCTTGCTGCTTAGTCTGTTTTCCAGACCCAATTCCAGCTCCTTAAGCAATTCTGTGTACAGTATACGTTCTTTATTGCTGATGCCCCACTTTAAGCCGCGACGCTGACCTCTACGGAAAGCAAGAGCCAAATTCTCTTCAATACCCATGTTGGACACCGTGCCCATCATAGGATCCTGAAATACCCTTCCAAGCATTGCAGCCCGCTTGTGCTCAGCGAGTTTTGTCACATCTGAGTTATCAATTATAATAGAGCCTTTATCAATGCCGTAAACTCCTGCAACGCAGTTAAGCAATGTGGACTTACCTGCGCCATTACCGCCGATTAATGTAACAAAATCCCCCTCATCAATCTTTACGCTTACATTATGCAAAGCCATTTTTTGGTTAATTGTTCCAGGATTAAATACTTTGTAAATCCCGTTAATTTGCAGCATTTATTCACCCTCCTCGATATTTATTTTAACAGGGCGAAGATAATTTCTGATGGCGGGCAGTGCCAATGCAACCGCAACCGTGATTGCCGTGAACAGCTTCAAATCATTCGCAGGCATGCCCATCTTAAGTACCAATGCGATTATAATACGATAGGTTACCGAACCAAGTACCAGTGAAATCAACCGGCTTAAAAAATTCTTTTTACCGAAAAGCACCTCTCCAATAATCACAGACGCCAGGCCAATGACAATCGATCCTACACCCATTTGCACATCTGAAAAGCTTTGGCTTTGTGCAATCAATCCGCCGCTGACTGCAACCAGGCCATTGCTTATTACCAAGCCAAGTATTTTGGTAGTGTTTGTATTGATTCCCTGTGCGCGCACCATGTTGGGATTGTTGCCTGTAGCCCTTATGGCACAGCCTATTTCTGTTCCGAAGAACCAATACAGCAAGGCTACCACTATAGACACGCAAAGCAGGCCTAAGACAATGATCGCATTTGTACGGCTCAATCCAAGGTTCTGGAAAAACGTATAAACCGTATCCCTTCGTAACAGTGATATATTTGCCTTACTCATGATTCTCAGGTTTATGGAATATAAGGCGATCATAGTCAAAATACCTGAAAGCAGCGCTGGAATCTTGAGTCTTGTATGCAAGAGGCCTGTAATGAGTCCTGCCGTCATACCTCCCAGCAGTGCCAGGGCTGTTGCCGTAAATGGGTCTGCTCCAATGGTTATAGCTCGCGCAGCAATGGATCCGCCCATCGCAATGCTGCCCTCTACCGTCAAATCTGCTATATCCAATATCCGGAAGGTGATATAGACGCCGATTGTCATCATTGCCCATAACAGTCCAAGTGATACAGCACCTACAATTATCTGTAACATTACATCCACCCGTTTCTAAAATTTAAGCAATAACAATGCTCATATTCAGAGCTGCTGCTAGTTATCACCTTTGATTATATATTGTTTGAGATCTTCGGGGATCTGCAGGCCGATTTCGTCAGCTACAGTGCCGTTGATTGCGAAATCGAATTTAGTGGACGACTCAATAGGCATCGTCGCAGGTTCTGCTTCTCCTTTAAAAATCTTGACAGCCATAAGTCCGGTCTGATAGCCCAAATCAGAGTAGTTGATGCCCAAGGTGGCTAATCCGCCGCTTTTAACCATTCCGGATTCACCGCAAATGACAGGTGTCTTGGATGCAGAAGTTACTTCGTGTACAACAGGCATAGCTGAGGCAAATATATTATCAGTCGGGATATAAATGGCGTCGCACTGATCTACGATGGATTGCGTGGCTTGCTGTACTTCGTTGGAATTGGATACGGTCACTTCCACGTACTTGAGCCCCAATTTTTCTATGGCTTCCCTGGCAAGTTTTGCCTGCAGAATGGAATTATCTTCGTTTGAGGTGTACAGCACACCAACCGTTTTAGCCTTGGGTACCAACTTGACAAGCAGGTCAATCTGGTCTTTGACAGGGTTCATATCCGTTGTACCGCTGACATTACCGCCGGGAGCTTCATTGGAATTCACTAATTTTGCAGACACGAAATCTGTAATAGCCGTTGCCAGAATCGGGATATCAGTAGTTTTCCCTGCTATGGATTGCGCAGCGGGCGTAGCAATAGCCAGTACCAGATTAACCTTGTTACTGACAAACCGGTCACTGATCGTAGACAGGTTGGATTGGTCACCCTGTGCATTTTGTAAATCAATGGTTAAATTTGCACCATCGACATAGCCGTTATCTTTTAATGCTTTTATAAATCCGTCACGCGCAGCATTTAAAGCAACATGGTCAACATATTGGATGATACCGATAGTCAATTTTTTCTGTGTGCTTGCATGGTTCGTGTTAGTTTCGTTTACCGTTCCGTTTTCGGTTTGATTTCCGGTCTCCATTACTTTTGAACAACCTGTTACTGCCATGATCATAACTATAGTCAGTATAAAGGTCAAAAGCCTTGATGATTTTTTCATGTTCATTCCTCCATATTTTTATTTATTAAATTTAGCTTTTGTAAGCTGAATTTAATTTTTGGGTATAAAAAAACGCCTCCTGTTTAACAGGGGCGAATTTAATCCGCGGTACCACCTTGTTTTCATTGTTTACACAACCTCAGTGAACAACGTCATTATTGTTCCTCCATTATAACGGTTGGACTCCGATACAGCCTACAGGGCAGTTGCCTTTCAATGTATGGCTCTCAGAATGAATTCACAGTACTTATATCCTGCTTTCTCGCACCAAACGAAAGCTCTCTTGAGGATCAGTGTTACTGTTACTGGTTCCTGGTCATTGCCTTTTTATTACACATTTTTAAATTTTCCAGTATTCGTACAATTTATAACTTCTTTACTTTACTCTGCTAAAATAATGAAGTAATTAAATTATAACTTACATTGTCCCCACATGTCAAGATAATTTCAGGTCATTTGCAAGGCAAAATTATGAAAATCATCACCGCAAAATCATTAACGTCAAACGTCAATCCATCGTTATGGAGAAACCTGTGCTAAAAATCTCTTTGACTGGCACTTCCAGGTTTTTGAACCAATAAGATTGTAGAACCTCATCTTTCTTATAAGTAATAAAGGCATCAATCTTGTAATCTTTAAATCCATAAAGCATAACGGCTTTATTTTTAAGGTCAATTACCCAATATTCCTTCACGCCGGACAGCATATAGGTATTTAATTTATCGACCATATCTCTGGAGCGTGTGCTTGTTGACAGAATTTCAACTACCAGTGCGGGCGTCCCCATATAGCGGCCTTTTTCGGTAACCGTATTTTCCAGATCGCAGGCGATCAGCAAGTCAGGCTGACAAACATCCGGAGTTTTCAAATCTTTCTTGAAGAAGTGCACATCAAAAGGAGCATAGAAGACTTTGCATGGTTTCCCTTGAAGATAGTTTCTGAAAATTATATACAAATTACCTGAGATATCCTGATGAAATGTACTTGGAGACGATAGCAGTATGATCTCGCCGTTAATATATTCCATACGAAGGTCGCTATTTTCATAGATCTCCATAAACTCCTCATATGAAACCTTTTTTCCTCCATACTGGTAATCGAGTGCATTTTCCTTAACTGTAAAATATCGTTCAATGTCGTTAATATAGGGCGTAAGACGTATTGCCTTCTTGCCGTTTTTAGTTATGATTACTTCCTGGTCATTACTTACCAGATCCAAGTATTTGCCTAAATTTGACTTTAATTCTGTCGCTGTTATGACCGGAGTGTTCTTTTCCATAAATTCATCCTCACTTTCACAAAAACGTACGGTCTGATTCGTACGGAGCTAAAAACATTTCGTACGATTATTATATCATATCGTACGAATATAAGCAAGCTGATTTGAGAAAAATACTGAAACACAGAATTACTGAAGGTCTTTCCAGATTTAAGGCGGAAGGATATAATAGAATTATTCTTTGGCTGCTGGACGAAAATAATCTTATATGGTACGTCCTGATAATTTCATGGGAGTGGTGAAAGAAATATCTGCTGGATAATATTGAGGAAATAATGGGCATTGAAGTTTCAGATGCTTCACAGGAAGTCCGGTAAAACACCTTATACAAGGGCTGTATCTTGAATATATACGCTTTGAAAGCAGGGAGATGGAAGAGGGAGAAAATGAATGAAGCTGCCGGTTGCATTTACAGACAAAATGAAGAAATTACTTGGCGAAGCCGAATATGAAGAACTGATCAAGGCTTTAAGCGGTGAAAGGCAGTACGGCCTTCGTGTGAATACGCTCAAGGCGGATGTTGAAGATTTTTTGAAGGTATCGCCGTTTAACCTTGAACCTGTGCCATGGACATACGATGGATTCTATATTTCAGGTGATGATGCGCCAGGGCGGCATCCATATTATCATGCGGGTTTATATTACATACAGGAACCCAGTGCGATGCTGCCGGGCCATATCCTTGGAGCACAGCCAGGCGAGAAGGTGTTGGATCTGTGCGCGGCTCCGGGAGGCAAGACGGTTCAGATTGCAGCAGCCATGAAAGGAAGCGGTCTCCTGGTTTCAAATGATATCAATGCCGAACGTGTTAAGGCTTTGATAAAAAACATAGAGCTTTGCGGTGTTAGGAATGCTATTGTGCTGAATGAAATGCCGGAGAAGCTGGTACATAATTTTGAAGGCTATTTTGACAGGATCCTTATCGATGCACCTTGCTCTGGGGAGGGAATGTTCAGAAAAGATGAGACAGCGGCGAGAAGCTGGGAAAGCTTCAAATGCGAACGCTGCACACAGCTTCAGGAACCGATACTGCACAATGCCGACCGGCTTTTGAAGGCTGGGGGCACATTAGTCTACTCTACCTGCACATTTTCACCTGAAGAAGATGAGCAGATGATCGTGAAATTCATGCGGCAGCACCCCGGCTATGAACTTGTAGAAATACCCAAAACAGCAGGTATTGAAGGCGGAAGGGCTCAGTGGATTGACGGCGGTGCTGACAGGGAAGTCAACAGCTTTGATGCTGATCAGACAATCGGCAATGCCAGCATCATTGAACATATAAGGCGGACGGCAAGGTTATGGCCGCACAGGGTAAGGGGAGAAGGCCACTTTGTGGCTAAATTGATAAAAGCAGGCGGTGAAAAGGCGAAAAACTCCGCCAATACCGGTATCGAGGCGGCACTGTCCTATGACATGCTTCCTGACAGCTTCAAAGCCTTTATAAAAGAAAATATCAATCAATTCCCTGAAGGAGTATATTTGCTTAAAGGTCGAAATCTATATCATTTACCCGAAACGCCGCCAAAACTTGATAGCCTGAGAGTCGCCAAATTCGGTTGGTTTCTTGGTACCATTGAAGACAGCCGGTTTGAACCTTCTCACTCCATGGTGACCGCACTGGGAAGGTCGGATGTGAAAAGAACGGCGGATCTGAAAGCTGGTGATAATGACGTGAACCGGTATCTCAAAGGTGAAACGCTTATGCTGGAGGGTGAAAAAGGACTTACGGCGGTTTGTGTGGACGGCTGGACACTCGGATGGGCAAAGCAGACGGGCGATATGCTGAAGAATCTTTATCCCAGGGGCTGGAGGAGATTGAGCTGATGGCTGGTATGAGGCTGGACAGGCTCCTGTCCAATTTTGGGTACGGAAGCAGGAGCGAGATAAGAAAGCTTGTAAAAAATGGCGCCATTCGGGTAGACGGCAGCATCATCAAAGACGCATCGTTGCATATAGACCCTGAAAGCAGCAAAATAGAAATCAATGGAGAACTGCTCAACTACAGGAAGTTTATTTATGTCATGATGAATAAGCCTGCCGGTGTTATTTCGGCGACTTATGACAATAAGCTTAAAACGGCGATAGACTTGCTTCCTGATGAATTTTCCTGTTTTGACCTGTTTCCTGCGGGAAGGCTGGATATCGATACGGAGGGCATGCTTCTGCTGACGAATGACGGCCAGCTGGCGCACGAGCTGCTGTCACCCAAAAAGCATGTCCCAAAACGGTATTATGCACTCATTGATGGGATCGTAACGGATGAGGATGTCAAGCTCTTTGGGGAGGGTGTCATATTGGATGACGGATATAAAACCATGCCGGCCGAGCTTGAAATAATTGAAAAAGATGCTGCTGCCGGGCTTTATGAAATAGAACTGGTACTGCATGAAGGTAAATTTCATCAGGTGAAGAGAATGTTTGAAGCAACCGGTAAGAAAGTTATTTACCTTAAAAGGATTCAAATGGGCGGACTGAAGCTGGATGAGGCATTGGAACCAGGCGGGTGCAGGGAGCTGACGCCGGAGGAAGTAAATCTGCTGAAATGCCGATCATAGACGGGATTGCCGCGCGAAGTATAACCTGAGCATCGCGAAGGATCTCAATGACAAGAGGTAAGAGTCTTTCTACCCGAGCTTGTCCAATGCGAACTGCAATATGTTGTCGCCGGTATACCCGATCTCCGGATCGATGCCGTCTCCCTGGATATTGATGCCTTTTGGAGTAAACCATTTGAGAATCGTGGCCTTGACGGCATAACCCCTCTTAAGGGGCAGTGTGTACTGACCAATGCCTTTCCCGAAAGTTTCACTCCCAATCAAGTCCACATTATCAAGATTGTCATTCAACGCAGCAATCATATTTTCAGAGGCGCTTGCAGTGTTTGCGTTTTGTAAAATAATTATTTTATCATACTTCAGAGGCTGGTCTTTATTTGAACGGTAAACATGCTTCCATAAGCGGAATGTGTCTGTTGCAACAACTGACTTTTTAGGCAGGAACATGCCGGAAATATCGACCATGGCGTCAATATCACCGCCGCGGTTATCTTGCAGGTCAATAATAATATTTTTCCTGCTTTTCAGCTTTTCCATATTATCGTGCATGAACTTGAGAGTATAGGTAGAAAAATTCGCAAGCCTCAGATAAATTGTTTTATCGTTCAGCACTTTTACTTCAGATGTTGCAGCCTCCTGCTTTTCCTCCTGTTTGTACTCAATCAGACCGGAGGGTGTATACAGGTAGGTATATCTGTCGCCTTTTTCAGCACGGATCCTGTTTGTAACCACGGCAATCACCATATCATCAAAATTCCTGTAGTATTTACCCTGAACATCTGTACCGAGTTCCTTCTGAAAGACTGCGTCCATCGTATCGGTGTAAATATAGGTGCCAGCGATAAAGTGCTTGAAAGCAAGGTAGTCGTAATTCAAATATAGATAAAATGCCACAAGGGCAATAAAAGCGATCAATACGCCCAATGTGGCATGAAATCTTTTTTTATATCGTTTCAGCAGCTCTTCTGCAGTTAGTTCATGTTTCTTTGCAAGTCGTTTCATATATGGCAGTTTTTCAGCTTTCTGCATACCTCTTAATTTTCTTGGATGTAGTCTTTGCAAATTCCTCTTCTCTAATGTTAAAATCCTTAATATATTTATAAATGACAAGTCCCTTGTTCACAGCTTTGACTTCCTTATGGATAAGTTCGTACACCTCTTCAGGAGTAGGCTGATGGTCACCGAATTCCGCCTGAACCGCTTCCATTTCGGGTACGATGGTAGCGGATACGACAACATCGCCATATACCGGATCATCCTTGCCGAAAACAAGGCATTCCTTGATAAAGGGGCTTCTGCCAAGCAATGTTTCAATTTCTTCCGGATAAATATTCTTACCGTTTTTCGTTACGATAACGTTCTTTTTCCTGCCAGTAATATATACAAAATTCGCACTGTCCATGTACCCAAGGTCGCCGGTATAAAAGCGTCCGTCCTTCATGACCTTTGCAGTGCTTTCGGGATCTTCATAATAGCCAAGCATCACACTCGGACCCTTGACGGATATTTCTCCAACTCCGTCTGAGCCCGGATTTTCGATTCTTACATCAAGGCCGGGAAGGGGAAAGCCGGCGGCATTGTCTTTGTAATCAACGTCTCGGTTCAATGCTACGATGGGACTGCATTCCGTGAGGCCATACCCTTGAATGAAGTGGATTCCGAAATCCCTGAAGCCCTTGGCAACTGCAGGGTCGATGCCTGCTGCACCGCTGATGAACAGCCTTACATCCCCGCCGAAATTATCATGTATCTGTGCAAAAAGTTTTCTGGAAACATCAATTCCCACACTTTTAAGCAGGTTACTTAATTTCAGACCAAATTTAAGCTTTTTCAGAACCCTGGGATTTTTTGCAGCCTGATCCCAGATGCGTCTGTAAATAGCTTCAAAAATAAGAGGCACGCCAAGCATAACAGTGGCTTTGGATTCCTGCAGATTTTTTTGTATATGCCTGAGCCCTTCACAAAATGCCACGGATGCACCCCGGTATAGGGGACACATGAAACCGCAGGTATTTTCATAAGTATGATGCAATGGAAGCACCGACAGGAATACGTCGGAGGGTATAATATTGGTCATTGAGCTCATTGCCATAAGATTTTCCGCAATGTTTTTGTGGGAGAGCATAACAGCTTTGGATTTTGCAGTGGTAGCGGAAGTGAATAGAAGAATACTCATGACCTCCGGATCTATTTCTGCATTTATGAAGTCAACACAGCCTTCTGCTACTCTTTGCCTGCCCTTTTCCAGAAGCATTTTCAACGATATGAAGCCATTTTCGCCATCGCTCTGCGCGTCCATATCAATATAGTATTTTACAAAGTCCAGGCGTTTTGAAATATTAATGATATGATCTCTGCTGTTGGAGGAAAACAGGATTGCATCCGCTTTGGAACGTACAAGAAGGTTTTCGATTTCATTTTCCGGAAGTTCCTTATCAAGCGGTACGACGATACCGGTTCCATTTACTACAGCCATGTATCCAACAACCCATTCATACCGGTTTTCACTTATGATGGCAACCCTTCCGCCTTTGAGTCCCATATCAAGCAGTGCTGTTCCAAGTGCGTCTACGTCGGATTTAAATTGCCTGAATGTAACTGGCACATAGTTGTCATTGCCTTTGCGTTTACTCAGGAATGCTGTTCTGTCGGTATATATGGCAGCACTGGTGTCAAGCACTTCTTTTATGGATTTGACTTTTCTGACTTCGTACAATGGAATATCCTTCATTGAATGCCACCTCGCTAGTAATATTGGGAATACATGACCAAACCGATTACCTTATTATATAATAATTTGCCCAAGTATAAAAGATATTAAGAAAATAAAGACTTTCAGGAAATATGATTGGTCTTGTATATGGACCGGATTTCCAATATACTATTATTGTGTGAATTGTTAATTATGAATTGTTAAATGTAAAGCTTAACTATTCGTATATGAAGGAAAAGGTGGATTTTATGAACATTAAGGATAGTTATAATTTCCTGTTGTATGGTGATTCCATATCAAAGGGCGTTATATATGATGAAAACAAAGAAAAGTACGTTCTTTCGGATAAAGGTTACGGAAATCTTCTGCAGGATAAGCTGAACGGTGTTATCCAGAATGCCGCAAGGTTTGGAAATACTTTAATGAAGGCCGCCGGCAGGCTTCAGAATGATGTGCTTCGTAAAAAGCCTGATATTGTGGTCATTGAGTTTGGCGGGAATGATTGTGATTTTAACTGGGAGGAAGTTGCAAATGACCCAAAGGGAGATCATCAGCCCAATACCGATTACGATGTCTTTAAGTCCCTGCTAAAAGGTGTGATCGAGTCGCTGCAAAAAACCGGCATCGTGCCTGTTCTCCTGACACTTCCCCCTCTTGACGCGGAAAGGTATTTTAAATGGATAAGCAAAAACAGCGCGATTGTATCAGAAAAAATACTGGAATGGCTGGGGAGCGTATCTAAAATTTACTGGTGGCAGGAGCGCTATAACGCAGCTATACTTAATATTGCACGAGAAACGAAGACCAGATGGATCGATATAAGGAGCGCTTTTCTTACCAGTCCTGATTTTACTGAATTTCTTTGCAAGGATGGTATACACCCTAATGAGAAGGGTCACAAGGTTATAGCGAACAAGATCTATGAGTATGTTGAAAACAATTATAGATTTCTGCTTAGCCGCTCATCTCCTTTGCCCGTTTACTGATTATATGGCAACAAAGGTGCATCGAGTTCCTTCAGTAACACATTTTGCTTCGCAAAATCGCTTAGCGAAATCACTTATTTGGAGCAGACTTCGCTTTGCTCCATCAATAAAAAAAGAGAGTCTTTCGACTCTCATTTTTTTTGGTTGTTACCACCTGTTGCCGCCGCCGTAGTTGCCTCTACCTGAATTGTTGAAGCCGCCGCCATTGCCGCCCCTTCTCTGAGCTTTCTTGGCCTTCCTGCATTCCGGGCATCTCTGAGGCTCATTCTCGAACCCCTTCTCCTTGTAGAAAGCCTGTTCACCTTCTGAAAATACGAACTCCATGTTACAGTCCTTGCAGGTCAATGTCTTGTCTGCCATGATTAAATTACCTCCTCAGCTAATTTGGATTTAACTGGTTTAGACTTATTACTCCAATACTCCAAATCAGACTAGGAGGGTTCGGTCTACAAACAAATTAAATCATAATATGTATCATTTGCGATACACAAATAATTATATCACGGAATATGCCGCCGTTCAAGCGATATTTTGGAAATATGCAATATTTTGGTAATATCTTCTAAATCTGCTATTGCAAGAAGACAACGCAAGCAACCCGTTCAGTAATGTATTCACCAAATAGCTCTTTTCACTACGATTTCCGATGAGATGCGCGGCCAGACCCCGGGATCCTCCATACCGAGCCTCCACAGCGCTACACCGGATATACCCTGCCGCCAGGCCAGACTCATTTTTGCAATAATGCTGTCGCTGTTTTCAAACCAGACCTCATGCTGGTTACCCTGCTCATCCGTGTAAGAGAACATAGGCGTCAATGTATCCTGATCGAATATGATGCTCCTGTTATAGCGCCTGGCAAGATCGGCTGCCATGGCGTAGGTGACGTAGGTATTGCGTTCCGTTGTCAGATTGAAATCAAATCCAAATACGGATATTGCCGCTACCACCTTGCTTGCAGGCATTTTGGTCAGGGTGTAACCAAGTACCTTTGTCATCCAGCCGCTGGACACAACGGGCCCTGGTCCGCTGCCCGGCCAGCCGTGTTCATTATATAGCATGACGATGAACTGGTCCACTGCGGCACCGATAGCAGCATAGTCAAAGGGATCTGAAAACGGGTTGAAAGGCGGATAATCTCTTATACGCGAAGGCACGGATGCCGAGAGGAAATACCCACGGTTCTTCATTGCCCTGCCGAGCTCGGTATAAAATTGTGAAAGCCTGCCGCTGTCCGCCATATATACATCTTCAATATCGATATTGACACCGTCGAAACCAAAGCGGTCGATCAGTGCGATAATATTGCGGATGGCAGCTGCACGGCTGGAAGGTGTTGCAACCATTTTTGAAACAACTATCCTGCTTGCTTCCCGTCCGCCCTCTTCATAAAGCAAATTGTGGATAACGGGGAGTATCATCGTATTATTCCTGTGTGCGATCGATACGAGCATTTCCACTTCGTTGTCAGTGAATTCGCCAAACTTGGCAATGGAAGTCGGATCAGCCTGGTCAAAACGGTACATAAACAGCGGCAACTCGGATATTAAAGCGGTATTGTCGACAAATGACCGGTAGGATCCGGGAAGAGCGGGTCCTTCCTGAAGAGTATAAAAGCCAACGATTTCAAGAATCGGCTTTGAACCGCCGTAAGTCCTGTAATTGATCAGGTTGCGTGAAATCCATCCGGTATTTCCATTGTGAAGTGACACTTTAAGCCAGTCGCGGGTTGTTTCAACTACAGGAAGCCTCGTTGTGGAAACAACGGACTGCAGGATACGGTAATTTGTACCCGGCCCACTGCGTATATTTGCTCTCGCTGCCGTTACTACAGCCTCCGTATACTGTGGGATGACAAGGCGCTGCCCAACCTGAAGGTTAATGCTCTGCAGCCTGTTGAGCACGGATATGCTCTCAATGAGGGTATTGTACTTTCGAGCTATCTTGTATAGCGAATCACCGGGCTGAACGGTATATATGATAACTTTTGAAACCTCTATCGGGATAAACAGCCTCTGACCGGTATTAATGATATTGCTGGTAAGCTGATTCGCAGTCATAAGCTGCTGCATAGTTATTCCAAACCTTTGCGCTATGGAATAAATTGAATCACCTGATTGAACAGTATACCACATATAACATACCCGCAAAGCCTTTGCGTGAAAAGCGGCTTGAACTGTTTATCTCAAACAATCGCTTCAGCCCAACCGCTTATTCAATGAAAAGGCACACCTTCACATATAATCGATATACCATTATATTAAATGATATGCAAAAAGGTGCTACTGCAGCAATTCAACAAGTTGTTGTGCATCCGTTACAGGCTCATTGCAGATGAAATTACGGCATACATATGCTGCAGCCTTCCCGTCCAGTGTAGAGTAATTTGCTATGGAAGGTATCAAAGCCTTTAAAACATCCTGGCTCCGGCCATAATGCAAGGATACGGTAAAAGGCCTGAAGCCCTGCCGGACTATATCCAGAAGCTTATCTGCGCCCTTCTCGGCTTCCCCTGATACAATGACCTCGGTTCCTTGCGTTTCAAGTAAAATCGCGGCGCTGAGCATATGACTGAAACCGGACGGATAACCCTTGATACTGCCGGAAAATGCTTTTAGAATCTGACGCGCCCTGTCCTCCAGTTCATACATTCCCGTCAGTCTGGCTAATCTGACCATATTGCCGGCAGCTTCAGAGTTCGCTGAAGGAGTTGCTCCGTCATAGCCTTCCTTTGGCCTGGTAATAAGCTGTTCGGTATCGTTGCCGTAAAGGAAAAATCCGCTGTTTTTCTGATCCCAGAAGAGATTGATGAAATCGCTGTTCAACTTTATTGCATTTTTTAGATATTCCGGCTTGTAGGTCGTCTCATACAGTTCAATAAGGCTCCAGATCATGAATGCGTAATCATCCGCATAACCCTTCAGGGAAGAGACTGCATCACGGTAAACTGCCAGAAGACGGCCATCCTTGTCAACAAGCTGTGAAAGAATAAAATTAGCTGCTTTTTCCGCTGCTGTGGTGTAAATGGAGTTGCCAAGAATTCTTCCACCCATTGCTAAAGCCGCTATCATCAGGGCATTCCAGGATGTCAGTATCTTATCGTCCTTGAAAGGATGGATCCGCTTTTCGCGGCGTTCAAAAAGCTTTTTGCGGCAGGTTTCAACAAACTCAAGGTCGTTGCCTGGAATGCTTCCTTTTATGGTGTTTGGTATGCTGCGGCCTTCAAAATTGCCCCTTTCTGTAATATCGAAAAGGACCATGAAACGTCCGGCGTCGGCATCGCCGAGGACCTGCCTGATTTCATCGGGCTTCCAGATGTAGAAAAAGCCCTCTTCCTTTTGGCCTTTATCATTTTCTGAGTCTGCATCCTCCGCCGAGTAAAAGCCTCCGCCGTGAGAAGTCATGTCCCGCAGGACATAGGTGAATATTTCTTCTGCAGTCCGGGCGTAAATACCATTGCCCGTCGCCTGGTAAGTCTCCAGGTTGGCCATTGCCAGTAATGCATTATCATAGAGCATTTTTTCAAAATGAGGCACCAGCCAGCTCCTGTCAGTGGAGTATCTGCTAAAACCATATCCGATGTGGTCGAAAATTCCGCCGCGTCTCATGGAATCCAGAGTCTTTTCCGTCATTTTCAAAGCGGTTTCATCTCCGGTCATTTTCCAGTACCGGAGCAGAAAGAAAAATATGTGCGGAGAAGGGAATTTGGGTGCATGTCCGAAACCGCCGTGCATGCTGTCAAATGTATTTTTGTATTGCTCAAATGCAGTATTTATAAGCTCTCTGTGGTCAATTTCCGCTAAGCTGCGGCTGGCATTCCCGGTCGCCTCCTCTGCTGATGAAAGAGACTCTATTACACTGCTGCTTGTTTTAAGAACTTCATCCCTGTTTTCCTTCCAGGCCTGCGAGGCTTTTTCAAGAACAGTTATGATGCCGGGCAGCCCCATACGGTCATGCTTTGGAAAGTACGTACCGGCAAAGAAGGGTTTTTTATCAGGAGTCATGATGATTGTCATAGGCCAGCCGCCGTGTCCGGTAAGCGCCTGGCATACGGTCATGTATATGCTGTCAATATCTGGGCGTTCCTCACGGTCCACCTTGATTGCAATAAAGTATTTATTGAGCAGTTGAGCTACTTCTGCATCCTCAAAGCTTTCGCGCTCCATTACATGGCACCAGTGACAACACGAATATCCAATAGATAGGAAAATCGGGAAGCATTTACTACGAGCAATCTCAAATGCTTCATTACACCATGGATACCAATCTACAGGATTATTTGCATGCTGAAGTAAATAAGGTGACTTTTGATGTATTAGTCTGTTTGGTTTTCTGTTTTCAGTCATAAAACTCTTTCCTTAATTTTATATTTTGTACTTGTCAGTTAATAATTTACCCAGATTCATTTTATTTTATTTGAAACAGGAGCACATAGGGTTCTTGCTCGAAGTGTTTCAATTGAAGTGGGTCTTGTTATAGAGATTATTTACGTTAACACTGCTAAAATGAACAGTTCTATTGAACATATTGCCTATTTTACGCATGGACATGATTCAAAAGGCTAAATAAAATGAAGTTTTCTATATAAGAAGAGGTAAAATGCGCTGTTTGACTATATCGGAAATTGCTGATACTATTGTTACTGGTATCTAAAAATTTGTATGAAGTGCACCGAGCCATCCTGTGAAAGGATAACAAAAATGCTTAAGAGAATATTTGAGTTCTGCTTGATTCTTAGTATACTATTTGTTGTTTCTGGATGTAATAGAGACAATAAGGTAAGTAGCACAATAAATGATGCTCAACAAAGTATAAGTCAGACAGAAACTGTATCTGTTAAAAATGTTAGTTCAACCAATAATGAAGGGTATAATTTGCAAGAGTATCTATCTCAATTGGATAAAATACTCTTAGCTGGGAAAATAAATAACCTTGATATACATATGGAACTGAAGATGAGTAATAAGGACGGCTTTACTGATTTAAGCGATAGATATTTCGATAGTAACTTATCAATGCAGGGTGCTTATGTAACGGCAAGATATGAGGGAACTTATTATTATGACAAATACAAGAAGAATATAAGAATAGAAGCACAGACTTATTCAAATGGATACATTAATATTTTTGAATTCGATAAAAAAAATCAAGTAAGTGGTTCGTTCGGTGGTTTTATTTTCCAGGGTAAAATTATAAAAGGCATGTGGAACGATAATGGTGTTCTTCCTAAGTATCAATTTTATTTAATTAAAAGTAATATAAAAACCGATGGCATGGACTTAAGTCTTGATACTAATAGAATTGGTAACTATTCCAGGGTTGGAAGCGTTAATGATGATTCGGCAACGTTAATAATATATACATTATCGGAAGATAAAGTGAAATTTCACATTAGCGGATATTCAAAACCTAATATAGGTGAAGTGGGTGGGGTGGCATCATATACAGATAGTTCCCGAAAAACAGCTGTGCTTTATGATAAAGTAACCAACCTAAGAATTGCTTTAAAATTTGATGGAAATACGGTCGAAGTGGTTGGAAATGACGTTCTTAGTAGTTTTGCAGGTGCCCATGTTATTATGTCAGGTAAGTTTATAAAAAATTCTAATATCAGTATTTCAACAAATAATCCAGCCAGTCAGATTACTTCTACAAATGAGCAAAATTTAGCGATTGAGGCATACAAAACACTACTGCAAAATAAGGTTGATTTTTTCAGCACAGATGACGAAAAATACGTTTCTTTGGATAAATTCTTAAAGAATGGAGCAGGTCCTGGACATCCCTTTAAACTAACGCACTTTACAATACTTGATATGGATGGGGATAAAATACCTGAAGTTGTTCTTGAATTATCTATTGGTGATAATCCTGAATATTTTGAAGTACTACATTATATGAATGACGCAGTTTATGGCTACAATATCGTATACCGAGGTCTAGAGATGCTGAAAACGGACGGGTCATATTGTGCTTCAGGTGGTGCGGCAGACAATTCATATGAAAAACTGAGATTCACACCAAATGTATGTGAAAGTGATATATTAGGATATTCTGAGTCAAGTTTCAACAATGGTAATACAATCATATCATACTTTATTGATAGTAAACCCGTCACAGAAGAATTATTTAATTCTTTTGTTGATAAACAATATAAGAAAAAAGATGTAGTTTGGTATGAATTCTCTACAAATAATATTGAAAATAAATTCTCTAGCCATTCATAACGGATTTTTTATTGTTCATCATAAAATGGAACGCATATGGTTATAGCTGCTTTAGAACATGGTTTTGGGTCAACATGGGTTTCTTATTGCGGGGCTGTATGCTCCTGACGCCGGGTTACAAGGTGGGTGGGGATAATGGCACAATGAGATAATTTATCCCTCAAATAAAGTAAAATAGGCCCGGGCAACTATTAAAAAATCTTGATATACTAAAAGCAGCGGTTTATCGGAAGATGTATTTTGCAGAAAGGTGTTGGATTTAATGAAAAAGCTTATTGACGGAACGTTTAACGAGTATATAGAAAAGTCTGTTACAGAATATTCAGGCAGGCAGTTCAAAATACTTTCAATTATAAATAATAAAGTTGCTTCTATGCATGACGCAGCAATTTTTAAAGGTGAGAACTTCAACGTTTTTGTAAAAGCAGGTACAAACTCTTTCTCATTCGATCAATTCACTCAAGAAGCTTGGGGACTAAATTATATAAAAGGCAATTCCGAAATAAGAACTCCAAACGTAATAGGCGTTCTCAATATCCAGGGTACGGCGCTGCTTATTATGGAGGCTATTGATGCAAAGCCCGTAGAAACAAAAAAGGATTGGGAAACTCTTGGTTTAGGGCTTGCTACTCTTCATAAAACAAGTTGGAACAAGTGCGGACTTGAAACTCACAGCTATTTAGGTATATTCCGGCAAGATAACAGGCCAATGGATACGTGGGAAGAATTTTTTGGTGAGAGAAGACTGAGGGATACAATGAAAATGGCAGTAGATGCTGGAAATATGACGTATGAACAGTGTGTACCTATAGAAAAACTCATAAACAAGCTTCCTGAAATATGCGGTCCAACGCAAGCCTTTTCTTTGCTTCACGGTGACCCGTGGCCTGGTAATCTGCTTTTCGACGGGAAACGGATGATAGCGATAGATTGCAGTATTTATTATGGGAACAGAGAAATAGATCTATCCACTGTTGACTTCTTTTATCCGGTATCTGAACATTTCTTTAATGCATACCATGAGGTTTATCCAATTGATCCAGGATATAAAGAAAGAAAGTCTTTATGGCAAATCAATCAGTGGCTTGGGCATGTTGCACTTTTTGGAGAAGAATGTATACCTAAGCTTATGAATGCAGTTAAAATTTATTCATAAGACTTATCTGCAATTGACAAACTCCTCCCGAGCATGAAAACAGAGTAGTTTAGCGCCATACTCAGGGCGGTTGAACCATTAATAATTAATTAACCATACCTATTCCAATACAAACCCCTGAAAATCTACTGCCTTCGTTTTCCCCGTAAACACCTCCAGCTTGTACAGTCCCATATCAAGCTTCCCGAGAGTGGTTTCTGCGGCTGAAAGCTTCATTTTTTCACCGTTTACTTTGATATAAACAGCCGCGCTTTTATTTTTGTAAGCCTTAAGTGTCATTGGAGCCCTGCTGTTTACAAATACCCAGGCGTTCATAATTTTCAAGTCTTTTGAGTCATCCTTCCTGCAATCGACGTAAACCTTAAATTCATTGACAGGCGCTTCAGGCAATGTCAGCCAATCCTCCGGCACACATTCCGTGACCTTCTGTCTTGAGTAATCTATTTTTGTACGGCTCTCGGCTATGATCGTTCTCGGGCATATCCTGGAAAATAGCAACCCGGCTTCATATAAATGTCCGGCTGAAGAAAAATGGGTATGGTCTGAAATAATCTCGTTTGCAGAACTCTGGGAATATAACAAATAATCTTCCGTATACTTGTTTAGATCAATCAACTCCAAGCCATACTTATGTGCTAATTCCCGCTTAACTTCATTTGAAATGGAAGAAATATATTCGCTTGTCCTCATTGGGTACATTCCGATGTATTCGGTTCTTACACCGCAGTTGACAACCGCCTGGGTTGTCAGCAAAAAGGGCTGTTTACCATTTTCATAACACCAATTTATTACAAACTCGGTTTTAGCCTTAAACCCCTCTTTAAAAGCCTTTGCGTCCGGATACATAAGCCGGTCGTTAATCCCGAAACCGATACCGATCATTTTTGCGTCACTGTACGGTGCTGTTCCGGCAAATTCTCCTATCAGCCGTGTATCGTTCTCGTCCATAACCGTACCGCTGAAGCCTGCATTATAAATTCTGAGAATACTATTATTTGAAGCATCTCTTAAAAGTACTTCGAGCTTCTTTGAAAATGCAGCCGGAGAAACACTTTCAATACCTAATTTATTTTGTACCCAGCCGGTAGTCGTATTACCGTCATATGTACTGTCTCCGAAAAAGGCTATTGGGAATTTTTCTCCGCTAAGCCATGCTACCCATGCGTCATTGAATGTATATAACAAAATATCACTCCTTTAATTGCTGTGGTAATTTTATTGCTTGCTATTACCATTATCGTGTATCATTTTAATAGAGTCAAGCTGTAGGAGTCCGCTCGGAAAGTCCTGCACGCATCTTTTCGCCCATTTTTCCGCCCAAATTCTTTCAAAAAAAGCGTTAAATATCCGGATATTCGCCGTTTTTTTGAAAGTTTTGGACAAAAAAATTGTC
>JBDKVA010000100.1:0-20400 GCA_039679375.1 Clostridiaceae bacterium | reverse complement strand
ATTTTCATAGGGTGCCGCCCAGGCTGCAAACCATATGGGAGATGCTTGTTGTCAAGGGCGTTCCTGACTCTCAAAATTGCAGGATGATTCTTTTCTTTTTTTCCCTACAGTAAACTGACGCGATCTTACAAACCACCTTTGTAGAAAATTATAAAGAAATATGCTATAATATAAAAAAATGCCTTAAAGACAGGGCTTATAGGTGCGGAGTAATAAAAACTTATAAGAAAATATAAGTTAATTTCTGGCAATAACGTTTCTCGAAATCAGTTTGTCGGAAACGGCACGCGGGTTCGAATCCCGCCCTCTCCGCCAAAATGCCGAAAAGCCAGATTTTATCTGGCTTTTCGGCATTTTCGTGTATAGATTCCGCTTCTTCAGTTTCTTTTGAGTCAAATGTATCTTCTTGCATTGTCTCTATAGGATTACATAGAGTTGGTGACAATAAATATAGAAACGCGCTATTCTTCTTTTAATCGACATTATTGTATCTGTATGGTAAAATAATACTTAGTTATTGGTTATTTGTTTTAATAAAGAGGGTGCGATACGCCCCGGTGGGGCTGCAAGGTCGTGCGGCCGGGGGCACCCCGGCTCCCCGTTTAGCGGCTTCGCTTTGGCATAGAAAAAGGCGCTGACTCGCGCCTTTTTCCCGCCTTTGCTTCGCCGCGGTTTTTGCCGCTCATCCATATTACAAACTGTTAATGCGGCAAAAACCAGGAGCCGTGCAGCATGATATTCTCCATAGCCGCACAGGTTTGTCTTGCTAATCCCGTCATGGTCACCTCCTTAAGGGCATTAAAAAACCGCCCCGAAGAGCGGCTCAAATTGAAATAAGTGATCTAAAAAGAAAATCGTTATTTCAAGTTCATTGGCTAAGTTGAAATAACGATTATTATTTGATCGTGTCCATAAATTCCTGATTGTTCTTGACCAATTCGGCAAAAGTCACAGGCCTGAAGTGATTAATATCAACACCCGCATTCAGGGCGTTGGGCATGGATTTTAGAAGCTGAAAATATGCGGCATCTGTATTATTGTGTATGTGTGCGTAAATATGATAGCTGCCTTTGGCAATGCTATTCCACGTCATCATCGGGCTGGTCGCAAGCTAAAGCTTGCTGCTCGCCCATGCAGCCTGGATAATGGCACAGCGTAATTTTATGTGACCCGTCGCTGACCTCAAGCATGCTGGATATGCTTGCAAAGTGTTTCTCCAAGTCGGCTTTTTTCATCCAGTCTTTGTCGTGGTTGCCTTTGATCAGATGCTTTTTGCCGTGTAGTCTGTTTAAATATTCGTTTGCCAACACCGCATTACGAAAAAATAAATCACCAAGAATATAGACTGTGTCGCTCTCGCCAACACAATTATTCCATTGCGCCAGAAGGTATTCGTCCATTTCCTCAACTGTGGCGAAGGGTCTGTTGCAATGCTTTATAATATTGGCGTGACCAAAGTGCTGGTCAGCGGTAAAATAAATCAGATCAAATCACCACACTTTCATAATAAGCAAATCACTTTCTCAACACATATACCGTGTTTTTGCCCTGCCCGACAGTCTCAAGAATCATCTTATTAACCATAGCTTTGAGAATTCTGCCCGACATGGTTTGTGAAATATTGAGTTCTGATTCGACATCCTTCCGCTTAAGTTTGCCAAGCCGTTCCGCAAGCTCAATGATTCTTTTTTCATCCGACGTCGTTCCGGCATCCTGTTGTTGCTCGTTCTGATTTGGAAGGGTAATCTTGAATGCGTTATCAGTTACCTCAATTTCCGGCTGTGCAGTAAAGCCTTTATAACTATTCAAAATCTTCGGTACGCCTGTGCCATAGGCCTCTATAAGGGTCAGGCGGTAAAAGATATTAGCAAGCCGCTCATTGCGGGTCGCCGATACGCCAAGCATAATATCTGAAAGATTGATCCCTTTGACCAATCCGCCTACCGATATAAATTCTATCCGGTCATCAAAGATGCTGATGAGGGTACTCGCGCTGTAGGCATAGTCCCTGTGCACTAAAACATTAAGCAGCGCTTCTCTTAAAGCCTCTTCGGGATAATCCTTTTTATCATTGCGATACAGTCCTGTAAACTCCGCCCGAACCCTGTTATACTGTGAGATATATGCAAAGGCGTCGTTTAGCTGCTTTAATAGCGAACCCGCGAACTCCCGGCGGTCTTTGAAAACCATTTTTTCTTTGCCTTCAAATACGGCAGCTTTTATTGTATGGGTACACTGATCAGAAAACAGCAGACCAAGATTAGTATAAATCCCATCCTCATTGACAAGATGTAATGTTTTCAAATGGTTAGCGCCAAAGGGTACACCTCGGACTTTGAATTCCTGAGCCGCCGCATCAAAGGTCAAATCCTGATTCAGGGAACGCATTTCCTCAAAGCTGTCGCCATCTGTCTCCATAATCATTCGGCGGATGGAGCTTTCTGTTGCGGGAACGGAAGAAGCACCCTGACGGACAAAAACTCCTTCGGGACGCAAGCCTTTAGCTTGCAAATAATACGGACATTCCGTACCTTTCTGCACAGTAACTTTTATAATGTCCTCGCCCGTTTCTTTTTCCTGTGTATAAGAAACGAACATGGTAACATCCGGCCTGATTGCATCTCGAATCATATTGGACAGCCTCAGCATCTCATCTCCAATGTCTTTTACACCGACAACTGTGCCGTCATCATCAATTCCAATATAAATAGTACCGCCTTCAGAATTTGCAAAAGCGATTACTGTTTTGCGAATGTCATCAATCACCTGACGTTTCAACTCAAGGGTTGAACTCTCTTTAAACTGCATAATTAGCACCTCCCGGCTTATTCTAGCACACATTCTAACACATTCTAATCATTCTTGTCAAAGAAAAGTGTTAGAATAATTGCGACAGCCTTCGACTATATAGACTACATAAATGAAATCATCATTCTTGCTTCGAATCGTTACAATCGAAATTTCATAACGATTCCGTGACGATTCTATAACGATTGCTGACTAATCCCTTGAAATATCAGGGGTTACAGGTTCGCTTCAATCGTAAGAATCCAACAAAAGCATTAACGATTCGTTTCGATTACTATTTAAGATGATCACTGACATCAAGCCTTCCGCTGTGATATAATGTCATAAAGGGTTGTAGCGGATGGATAGAGGAAGGCAGCTGAATTTAGACGATGAGCTTGATATAGTCATTACGGAAGACGAAGTCGAGTATACTTCCGATAGTGAGCTTATGGATGCAAGGGAGGCCCTATCGGATTTAAAGAAAAAGCATTTTGATAAATGCTAACACCTTGCTAACAGATATCCCGAGGAAATTCTTCTGTTAGCATTTTCCTCGAAGCCTCTTGGCACAAGCATAACAGCCACAAAGCCCGCACTGTTGAGCCATTTTCGCCGCTCCCAGCGACACTAAAAAACAACGACAGGACATTGGCGGATACTCAGGGACAACGACTCGAAATCAGTTTGTCGGAAACGGCACGCGGGTTCGAATCCCGCCCTCTCCGCCATTTTGGGGGCTTTTGGCCCCACCAGCAATCAATGGTCTGTCAGAATATGACAGGCCATTTTCATAAAGCAGTGGAGGGAATCGCCGATGAAAACCTGAAGCAAAAAACTTGGCAACATGAAACAACTGGTCTTGACGTAAAATGTAAGTTATTGGGAGTTAATATATTTGATTACCAATGGCACAATACCGGTTAAAAGGCTTATATTAGAGACCCTCTATATGGTCAGAAATATGATTTTACAATTTTTCGTGTTACCATTGACGGGCAGGACCATAAGTTTGCAGCTGGTGAATTCAGTGAAAATCCCGTTGATGAAAATAACGACATCGTCTATAGAGAGCGTCCCTATTTTGAATGTTATTTAGACAATCTGTGATCTTATATAAGGAGATATGGGGATTTATATGCAAAACATCATTATCGAAAAACTGAATGAAATAGAGCAAACCGAAAACATCACCATCCTGCATGCAGTGGAGTCAGGTAGCAGAGCTTGGGGCTTTGCATCGCCGGATAGTGATTACGATGTGCGATTCTTTTATGTGCGCCCAAAGGCTTACTATCTACGGCTTGACAGGACGAGAGACGTGCTGGAATACCCTCTTAATGATGTGTTGGACATAAACGGCTGGGACATTGATAAGACTTTGAAGTTGCTTCATGTCTCCAATCCAACGTTGTTCGAATGGAGCAACTCACCTATCGTTTATAAAACCACGGATGAGTTTAAACAGTTATTGCCTCTTATCGGCAATTATTTCGTAGCCAGATCAGGACTGTGGCACTATCTAAGCACGGCTGAAGGAAACTACCGTGAATACCTGAAGGGCGATATGGTAAAAGCGAAAAAATATTTCTATGTTATCCGTCCCTTACTGGCTTGCCGCTGGATTCTGGAACGGCGTACACCGCCTCCAATGCTTTTTACCGAGCTTGTAGAAACACAGCTTGAGCCGGAACTGAAACCTGTTGTTGCCGATCTGTTAAAGCTTAAAATGTCCACGCCGGAAATCGGGGAGACTCCGAAAATTGCTCCGCTTAATGAATTTATAGAGCAGAATTTGAGTAAAATCCGAGAACAAATCGAAGCTCTGCCAAAAGAGCAGCCAAGTAATTGGGAACCTCTAAATGATTTGTTCCTCTCTATTCTGGAACGCAGAAAGGAGTAAGGTAGTCTTATGCCAACAAATGAACATAATGAGCTTCCCCTCCCAATGCTTGCTTTCAAACTTGAGGGTATGGACGATTCTATTGAACTTACAATCGATGAAGTTTGGGGATACCCAAATGAAACAAGCTATGGCGGCGGATACGGGGCTAAAGGCAAACTGTCAATTCATGCTGGAGAATATATGGTCGCTAATGCAACGCATTATTTCACAACAGGCGAGCTGTACAGTTTTCTTCAACAAATGAAATATTGCTATGAAGTCCTTGATGGTGTTGCTACGCTGGATAATACTGAACGAGAGCTTGACCTTAAATGTACCTTTAACAAAAAAGGTCATGTTTTGATTGAAGGTCATTTTCAGAAAGATCCAAGTATTAATAATACATTGACCTTCGAACTACGGTCAGATCAAACACAAGCAGCTGCCACTATTTCATCTCTAAAAGCAGTTGCCGAGATATTTGGTGACAATAAAGGCGTAAAAAAGGTCAAATAATTTTACAGCGACATGGACCCACAGCCCGTATCTTTCCGTCCGCCGCCCAATTGTTGGTGGTAGTATCGTTATAGCCCGCTAACTCCGTTTGGCTGGATTGAGTATCACGGAGGCGGGAACATCGGGATTCCCGTTGATGGTAAAGGCGAAATAAATAAACAAGCCGGAATTTAATGTGGCAAAAAACCAGGAACATGCAGCATGATATCCTCTATAAATGTGCAGGTTGGTCTTGCTAACTCCGTCATGATCACCTCCTTCAGGGCATGAAAAACCGCCCCGAAGAGCAGCTCAAATCGTTTTTTTCGTCCAATCCTTATCGTGGTTGCCTTTAATCAAATGCTTTTTGCCATGCAGCCTGCTCAAATATTCATCTGCTGAAACCGTATTACGGAAAAACAGATCGCCGAGAATATAGACGGTGTCGTTCACATCAATGCAGTTATCCACTGCTCAAGAAGGTATTCATCCATTTCTGCAACTGTGCCAAATAGCCGATTGCAGTGTTTTATAATATTAGCGTGACCAAAATGCTAGTCAGCAGTAAAACAAATCAGATTGAATCCACCTCACTTTCGTAAATGCGTAAACTCATTCGAAAAGATCCTCCATCTTGCAGCCTAATGCTTGTGCCAGGCTATGAAGCGAGGCTGCCTGTGCCTTGTTGATATCGTTCTGTCTCTGTTCATAGAGCTGGATCATGCGCAGGGCAACGCCCGAGAAATCGGAAAGTTCCTTCTGTGAAAGGCCTCGAGCTTTTCGTAATCGGCTTAAATTTGTTTCGCTTATGTTTTTACTCTCTGTTAAGAGTTCATCGGCTGTGGAAACAAACTTATTAATGTCGGCTTCATGTAGAGTGGGGTACATCCGCAGCAGTTCAGTAAAAGGCAATACTTTATGGATCTCCTCAAAGCTGTGCCCGGAATACCACTGATAATATGCCAGCGCCCAGCCTGCCCAGTAAATAGGAGAACGGTCAAAACGTGGTGTAGGAGCGATTTCTACTGACTGACCAGTTGTAATAAAAACGACCTCCCGAGCAAGCTCAACCCCACTTTTCCCGGCAATATATTTTGGGTTACCTCGGCCAAATTCTTTGACAAGCCCGGACTGCATGAACAGCATAAAAAATTCATCCGGCTCATATTTAAGGTCATAAACCGCAAAATCCATCATAGCCGCAAGGGTTTTTTGTGCCTTATTCAGGTAGGATTCTTTGTATGCGTGGGTCATCGTTTTTCATCTCCTCTCTGAGGATGTCCAGTACAAACAGGTCCCCTTTCAGCATCTTAAGGTCTTTTTTCTTACTGTGGCTGGTCATCTGCTTCACAGACTGCTCGCCCATGCAACCTGGATATGCCTGACGGGCAATGTTATCCCTGCTTATCCGCTTAATATGATATTCCTGATAACTTGCCGCCTCGTATTCTTCAAAACTAATTTGTTTAAATGCTTTTGGAGAAATCAATACCACTTGCTCTCCAAGAGCCCCAAGGCGCATAGCCTCATCCAAATCACACAAGGAGAGTGCGCCGCTGACATAATCCTCCGCAAAGGAGAAATAAGAATCATCGGCCCGATATCCTATAATAAAATCTTTCCTTTCCATATCGGGCATGAATGTCTGGATAATATACTCGCGTGCTTGTAGTGCCAGTGCCGCAGATAGATCGAATGTACGGTTTTTCAGCAGCAGCGCCAACCAATTCAGAATGTGATGTCTGCCATCAGAAAGATTCAGTAAATCAAGCCCCTCGGTATTTGAAATGTACTTATTTACAAAACCATCCTTTTGTGTGGAGCAGGCCCATTCCTTGGCTAAATCCAAGCTTCTGGTGCAATAAAAGCCCTGCCCGTAATCGTTATAGGGCTTACCATTACCGAGTTCGGGGTGCTTCACGATTTGAGGTGAGCCATGATATATGATCATTGTGAATTCCTCCTCACAGGGAGTATCGTCATAACGATAGTTTCATATGCAGTTTTAGTATATCGTTAGGACGATACTTTGACAACTTAAATCATCGTTTACCCCTATTGCGCTTGAAAAAGCCGCCTCGAAGGGTGGCCTATTTATGAATCACATTATTTTATATAATTTGGTGTAAAAAATCACATTTTTATATTCACTCATTCTAACACTAATTCTAACCATTCTCGTCAAAGAATGTGTTAGAATCACTTTTTAACTTTCATGTGGTCGCAAAGATTATAGAATCAGCTTGGGATTGTAATCGGGGATGAAGAAAGGACAGGTGCTAAGGACAGCAACTTTGCGTTCTTCCGTGAGCAGCACAAGCTGAGCTGTCAGGATATGTGCTTGTCCCGGTAAGTCTTCTGAAACTTTTTCTTCGTGTATGATGCTTCGTGCCTTATCGATATTTTGCCGTATGACAATATTACATTCATCTTTGTCGGCGGCAAATTTAGTATAATCGTGATTTCTGTTTTCCAAATTAACACGCATTTTATAAGTGCCTGCCTGTAACTCCTCCAAAGTCGCAAAGCGATTGTTGTATTGCTTATCGGGGATTGATGACATATGGTAAAATGCCTCAACCATTGGATAGTTCAGATATAGCTTTCCCATGTCGGAGGATTCCACAAAATATTCCGCCATGCGCCGAATTTTTTCAGATGAAAAATCGGGTGCGTGCGGATCAAAATCGAAAATCAAAAGGATATCGGAATATGAGGTATCAAATATCGCCTTCTTGCCTTGATCAATTTCTCGAGCCTTTAGAATTTGCAAAAGGTCTATCAGTGAAGGATCATTTTCAGCAAACATCTCGCCGTAAAGGGTATAAATATTGGTGCCATAGGAGACAATCTCATATTTCGCATCAATATTATAAATGGCAAGTAGCTTTTCCATAAGCCTTGCGTCCGTCCTTGCCCCTTCCACCAGTACGAGTATCTTTCGTTTGCTCTCAGACATCAAACTCACCGCTCATATACAGTTTTTCAAGGTTATGCCCTTCCCGTAATTCACGTTCGGTTGCATTGGCAAAGGAAGTCAGTTTATTTCCGGTCAGAATGAAATAGCAGTCGGGGCGCATAATCCGATTTGAAAGCAGATTTGTATTATGTGAAGTCAAAATTGTCTGGAAGCCTTTCATTTCCTCCAATAACTTCACGATAGTTTCCGCCAGCTCATAATGATAAAATGCATCAAATTCATCAACAAACATCAACGAAACATCTGCAGCAGTTTTATTCCAGTAGAAAAAAGTATATAAAGCTCTGGTGCCACTGGATGCCACCTTAAAGAAGGGCAACGGAATACGGCTGTCAAAATACAAACGCATCTTACCATCTGAGTCCTTCTTTGCAACCAACTTTTCTTTGAGGCCTGCTTTGAGCAGAAACATTTCAAACTCTTTCAGCATATTCCCTTCAAATATAAAGTCCAAGTAATCATTACTTTTTGCTTTGTAACCAATATATCTGTTTTCATCCAGACTGCGGAACCAGAGCATCCGGGAAACAAAACGCAGCATCTGGTAAAGAGGATGCTCATCCGCCAAAGCAGAATTAAAGATGGCATACTTCAAAATCGAGTCATTTCCGCGGAAAGAAAGGTTCAGCGTAGGCATCAGGGCTTCCAGCCCGGACAGGTCGCCCCGCTTATCTTCATAATCATATTTAAATAACAGCTTTCCATCAATCAAAACTGTTTCATACAGCAAATCCTGATTTTCATTTTTGCGGTAACGATAATCAATTTCGCCTGTACTGAAAGAAAATACATAATGAAATTCAGCAAAGCCTGTCTTGCTATTAACATTCAAATAGTACTCATAAAGGCTTGGAGTGACGTTGTTCGTGGTAAGGTGAGAAACAATATCAAACATGGCAAGACCAAGATTGGACTTGCCTACTGCGTTTTTGCCGTATACAATCATTTTTTCTAGCAGACCGTCCGCTACACAGGAGTTATTAAATTTATAGTCCCGGACATCTGAAAAATCAAATCGAATTGTGTTTTCAAAATTCTTAAATCCAGTCACTTCAAACAGTTTCAGCATCATACCCACCCTTTCAGTATCATTTTACTGTCTCATAGATAAAAAGTCAAGAATTCCCGTAAAATAATTACGGCATATCCGAAATTATTTTACGACAATATACGCTCACTTATACCGCAAGACGCAATTTTAATTCTATCCTTTATAAATGAACGGGTTGGCTTTGAATATAACGACTTTTTGATACAAAAACTAAAATACCGAAACTTTCTTAATTTTGTCGATGATTTAGCGGTGTTCACAAATTTTACTTGCCGGGAAGGTATATTACATGATAAACTGATACAAAATGATACTATAAATTATCAGTAAAGGTGATTTTATGGATGCTGCGCTTTACGCAAAGATGCTCTCCGACAAGAACATCACAGACCTGAAAAAACTTAAATATAAGTATCCAAGCGTTAACATAAAGGAATTCGTCGATCTGCTGAAGACCGGCGTCTATAAATCCATGCCAATTCAGGATTTTGCCGGGAAAGACCTTGTATACATGGAAAATGTGGCGCAGGTGCGGATGAATGCAGTCAGATTATTGTTCACGCCCCAAAGCTCCGGCGAGGCTTACGGACTTAAAGCGATGGAGGATGAAATCATATCCACACTCACTATAGAAAGCATCGACTTCTCACGGGACAGCGTAAGAAAAATCCTGCGAGGTTATGCTCCGATGGATGAAAGTGAGAACCGCATCTATGGTTTGAAAAAGGGTCTCGAATTTATCTCCGACCTGTCAAATACAATTACGGAAAAGAATATCCACACGCTTTATGACTTGTCCATTGGGCAGTACCTATCTGAGGAAGACAAGCTAAATCCAGGTGCGTTTTATAGACATGATACAGTTTATATTGTCGGTCAGGAATTGGAACACACGGGGTTGCCACACAACAAACTGCCTGAATATTTGAGTAAACTGGTTTCCTTTATCAACACGGATAGTCCGATGAACGATCTTATAAAAGCTGCGGCGATTCATTTTTATATTGCCTATCTGCATCCTTATTTTGACGGCAACGGACGTATGGCACGGCTCATGCACCTATGGTATCTTAAGCGGCAGGGATATTCCTCCGCATTATTCATACCGTTCTCCAGTTACATTGAGCGGAGCAGGAAGGGATATTACAAGGCCTATTCGTTAGCTGAGGAGAACGAAAAAATCAGCGGTTTAATGGATGTGACGCCGTTTCTTGTCTACTTCATAGAGAACGTGTACAATCAGCTCGGCAGTGCATTGCCGCAGCCGGATACGATGGATGCTTTTCGCAAAGCGCTTAACGAAGGCCGGATTACAGAGAAGGAAAAAGACCTCTGGAACTTTGTTTTATCCGCATACGGCAGCGGCGAATTCTCAACTAAGCGGCTCGAGCGTGATTTTGGCAATGCAGCCTATGCCACGATTCGCGGCTTCGTGCTGAAATTTGAGGGGCTTGGCTTATTAACGGTACAGAAATATGGCAATAAGGCTAAATATCAAATACATTTTTAACACACGCGTGCGTTGACGTGCTTTATCCGTGCGTTAAACCGTGCATTAACCATAATATGCTAACACCTTGCTAACAAATATCCAAAAAACGTGCTTGTGTTAGCATTTTCCCCGAAGCCTCTTACCTTAAGCAGCATAACCCTCGAACCCGCATAAGTAAGCCATTTCCCCCGTTCCGACGTGCCCCCAAATGCACCCAAAAATTCCGCGCGAACGTTCAATTTCAACGACTCGAAATGCGGTAGGTCGGCTTCAACCGGCGCCAGGGTTCAAATCCCTGCTTCTCCCTCCAATGAAGAATCCTATAATTGTAATGATTACAGGGTTTTTTCTTTTGTCTTTATGTTGAAATTTTTGGGTAGATAGGATATAATGAACATTTAGTCACATTAATACTTCGTAAGGCTAGATATAAAAGAACCCACAGAAAGAGCCGGCGTCACTATGATGACGGGGCTGATAAGGAAGAATAATATGAAAAAGCATCTATTTGCAATTTTCTTATTTACGTTTGCGCTTATATTGCTCATTGGGCAGTTTTGCGTTGCGTCCGCCACGGATCTCAACACGGAGCTGATGACAAACGGGGGCGCGGAATCGGGAAATATATCCGGCTGGACCGACGATACGGGCGCCGGCCGCTGGAGCGCATCTACAACATATTCCACATGGGCCGCACCGGCCGCGGGCAGCTATTATTTTTTCCTGTATAATCCCAGTATGGATACTCCCTTGTCGGGAACAATGTCCCAGGAGATTGCATTAACCGACACAAACGGTCTGTTTTCCAGTATCTCCGGCGGAAACGTATCAATCAATTTCAGCATCAGCATGTTTCAGGGCATCAACGCCGACAATGAAGCAAAGGCGATTCTGGAGGAATACGATGCCGGCGGCACTTTGCTGAAAACCTCCCAGGTGGTCAACACCACATCGACCGGGGCCATGGGTTCCTATCAGATCAACACCCAGGTCCAATCAAATACCAGAAAGTTTAAAGTGATCCTGTCAGCAACTCTGACCAAAGGCGGTTATGCTCAGTTTGACAAGGTGTCTCTGCAGCTTGTGGACGCCTCCACCGGGAGCGCCCCGGTGTTCGGGAACGATTTCCCGACTTCGCCGGAAACGGACGCCTCGGTCACCTACGGCCCCATTAACTTCACTATCAGCGACGCTGATGCCGGCGATGTCAACAATCTGACCTTCAGCTCGTCTTCCACCAATATCAATCTGGTTCCGGTGTCCAACATCACCATCGGCGGAAGCGACGCCGAACGGACGCTGACCATCGTGCCGGCAGGCAATCTGTCAGGCGAGGCGGACATCACGGTTTCGGCTTCCGACGGGTCCAAAAGCGCCGAGAAAACCTTCCATTTCATCGTTCACAAAGTCATTTCGATGGGAACGAACCTGGTCGAGAACGGCAACGCCATAAGCGGATACGCCAGCTGGTCCGGCAGCACCGTCAATGTAACGGCTACGGGCAACGGCTTCGCCCTGATTTCGCCGGGCGCCGGCATGTACCAGAATCTCGATATTTCAAAATTCTCCGGGCTTATTGACAGCGGCGAGACGCAATTTAATATGTCGGCTTCTTTTGATGCGACGTACGGTGTGGTCAGAGCTCAGTTTTATACCGATATCGCCTGCACCAACCCCGTCGGCTCCGTTTTTACCGTCAACAGCGGCACCACGTCGCTGCAGCAGTATATACCGGCCAATGCCAAGGGCGTGCAAATTACGATGATCTACACGTCCACAGTGTACTCCACTGTAACAGTGAGGAATATCAGTTTCAGAATCATCAACGATTTTCCCAAAATAACCTCCATCAGCGACAAAACGACAAATTTAAGCGCGCTGACCGTACCGGTGTACGCATATTACACCACCGCGAGCGCCACGCTCACGGCAACCTCCGGCGATCAGACCATTGTTCCGAACAGCGGATTTACATATGGAGGTTCCGGCTTTCACCGGACCGTCACCTTTACTCCGCTCAAGAACGGAACCGTTACTATCACGGTGACTTTAAATGACGGAACCGGCTCGGCCTCCAAAAGCTTCAATGTAACCGCAGTCGAGCCCGCGGTCATTTCGAGCGTTGACTCTCCTGCGGCGGGGTACTATACCTCAGGCGATCCGCTGGACTTTACCGTGCACTTTAACCACGGTATCACCGGCGGAACCACCTCCGCCCTTCCCCTGACCGTCGGTGGAATACCGGCTTCCGCGTCGTATCTGTCCAGCAGCGCAGACAGCATTAGCATTACCTATCGGTATACCATCGCGAGCGGTGATGCAGGTACGGTTGCAGTCGGTACCCCAATCGACGATTCAAGCTCCCCCATTACCGATACTGCCGGATTTGGCGCAGACATGAGAATCAACGCCTTCATAACGGGCGTTATGGTGGTACAGGCGCCTCAGGTAACAAGCAGCAGCGCCAGCGTAACCTATGGGGACAAGATAACCTTTTCCGCGACTCTGAGCTGTGCGGATTCCCTGACCGGCACCGTTCAGTTCAAAGCGAACGGAAACAACATCGGGAGCCCGGTTGCCGTCAGCGGAAACGCCGCTTCCTATGAAGCCGGAGAAACGACGTTGGACGCCGGCTCGGCCTCCATCACCGCCGAGTTCGTGCCAAGCGGCTCCAATTCTTATTTCACCAGCCTGACAAGCAGCGCCTGCACGGTCACCGTTCTACCAAAACCAGTATCCGTCAGCGGCTTTACCGCCGATGCGAAGATATACGACGGGGCAACCGCTGTTACGCTGAGCGGCGGATCGTTGACGGGCGTCCTTACCGGGGACGACCTGTCCGCCGTTTATCCGACGGCTGGTACCGCCGCTGAGAAAAACGTCGGGACACGCTCCGTCACCTTTACGGCGATCATGTTGGACGGTTCCGATAAGAACAACTACGTCCTGTCCGTCCAGCCAAGCGTGAGCGTCGTGATCTCGCCGAAAGCGGTAACGGCTACAGTCACCGTTAGCAGCAAGACTTATGACGGAAACACGAACGCGGCGGTTAACTGCGGCTTTAATACGGGGGATATTGTTACGGGAGACGCGGTAACCGTGTCAGCAACCGGCGCTTTTGACAATAAGGACGCCGAAACCGGGAAAACAGTTACAATAGGCGGTGTTATGAAAAGCGGAACCGGCAAGGACAACTATAACATCACCGTCCCCACCAGCGGTTCGGCTGATATTAATCCTTTAGCAATAACAATTACTCCTGACGCGGTTACGAAAACCTATGGGCAAGACGACCCGGCGTTTACTTATAAAGTTACAAGCGGCGCTCTTGTCGCATCCGAAACTCTTGCGGGAAACCTGACCAGAGCGGCCGGAGAAGATGTAAACCAATACGAGATCACACAGGGAACCGTGACAAGCGAAAGCAATCCCAACTACAACATCACCTTCACAGGCGGCGTAAAGCTGACTATCACCCAGGCTACGCCTGTGGTCACGGTTTCCGCCGATAAAGCCTCCCAGATGACGGGTAAGGATGTCGTGGTGACCGTCACAGTGACCTATCCTAACAAAAAAGATACCGACGCCTACCCCGCGACGGTATTGATCACGCCGGTTAACGCCTCCGCGAAGGATTCGATTACGGTCAGCGGGAACCAATACAGCCAGGCCTTCACCATGGGCAGCGATTTGGCAATGCCCGCTGCTTTCAGCGCATCGGTGGCTGTGAATGGGAATTACGCCGGAGCAGGCAGCACAACGCCCGCCACGGTTGCCATCGTTGATAGGTACACCCCGGCGGTCTCCGTCACCAGCGATAAAGGCTCAAGCGCCACCTACGGCGACACGGTCACCTTTACCGCAACGGTTTCCGATCCCAACGGCGTTCCGCAGGGAACCGTTCAGTTTTACGTCGACGCATCCGCTTATGGCGGCGAAGTTACTCTCGCATCGGACGGCACGGCCTCTCTTTCCCTCGTCGCGGCGGCTCCGCTGACCGCCGGAAACAGGAGCGTTATGGCGCGATATACGCCTGCAGCCGACGAAACGGACTACAAAACCAACACCAGCGGCGCTTTTTCACTGACTGTCAATCAAAAACCGGTTTCCATCACCGGTCTTTCGGCTTTCGCGAGAGATTATGACGGGACGGTAAACGTCGTGCTGACAGGCGGAACGATCAGCGGCATGCTTGACGGCGCCGCACTAACCGCCAATATCCCCACGGCGGGAACCATCCCGGATAAAAACGCGGGGACGCGACCCGTTATCTTCACGACAATCGTATTAAGCGGTGCCGACAAGGATAACTACGTCCTGTCCGTCCAGCCAACTGTGAGCGTCGTGATCTCGCCGAAAGCGGTAACGGCTACAGTCACCGTTAGCAGCAAGAATTATGACGGAAACACGAACACGGCGGTTAACTGCGGCTTTAATACGGGGGATATTGTTACGGGGGACACGGTAACCGTGTCAGCAACCGGCGCTTTTGACAATAAGGACGCAGGAACCGGGAAAACAGTTATAATAGGCAGTGTTATGAAAAGCGGAACCGGCAAAGACAACTATAACATCACCGTCCCCACCAGCAGTTCGGCTAATATTAATCCTTTAGAAATAACGATTACTCCTGACGCAGTTACGAAAACCTACGGGCAGGACGACCCGGCGTTTACTTATAAAGTTACAAGCGGCGCTCTTGTCGCATCCGAAACTTTGGCAGGAGGCTTGAAGAGGGATTCCGGAGAAAACGTCGGCACATACGAAATCAAACCGGATGACGCACTGAACGATACAAATAATCCGAACTATAAGATTACCTTTAATCCCGCCAAAGTCTATCTGACCGTCAGCCAGGCGACGCCGGTAGTTACCGTAACCAGCAACAAAACAGACCCCGCCTATGGCGATACCGTTACCTTCACGGCGACGGCTCAAAAATCAGGGTCCGGTGAATTCCCGACTGGCAGCGTCCAATTTTTGATTGACGGGACTCCAAAGGGCACCGTCGCGCTGACCGGCGGCACCGCCTCCTATACCACAACGCAGACCGAGCTCCTGCCCGGGAGCAAAAATGTCACGGCTGTATATACTCCGGATACGGGTGAAAAGAATTATTCTGCAAATACAAGCGCTGCTTACTCAATTACCGTTGCCAAACGAGAAGTAACGGTTAAAGCGGACGGCAAGACCATCTATGTCGGAACGGCAATTCCGGCGGTCGGAACGCTGACGTACACGGTAACCGGCCTGATCGGCAGCGACGCTCTGGCAACGCTCCCAACCTTGAGCCTGCCGGCAGACGCCGACAGCGGCAAAGCGGCCGATTATACTATTTCGATAACGGGAGCTGCGGTAAGCGGAAACTATACTTTGAAGATGGTCAACGGTATCTTGCATGTGACCGAAGCACCGGACGACTCCAGCTATACGTCGCCTCAGACTTCGAATACCGTCGTCGCACCGGCAACGACTCAAACCGACGGGATTGCCGCGACCTCCGTAACAACCGGCCAAATATCGCAGGCGGCCACCGTCGCTCTGCAGGAGGCGGCGCAGGAAGGCACTTCGGCGATTGTGGAAATAAAGGTACAGGGTGCCGATCATGCGGATGCTGTTGCGGTTACCGTTCCGAAGACGGCCGTTGATTCTCTGACGGAAAGCGGATTGGACGGACTCAGGTTGAATACGTCGGTCGGCATGCTTACCTTTGATGCGAACGCCCTTTCCGCCATGAGCCGGAGTGCCGGCGAAAACATCAATTTGAAAATGGAAGCATTGGATCATACCGAGTTGTCCGACGCCGTTCGGGAAGCCGTGGGAGACCGGCCTGTCTTTGATTTTACCATTACTTCCGGAGATAAAACCATTTCAAGCTTCGGAGGGGGAAACGTCACGGTAAGCATTCCGTATACTCTGAAAGAAGGAGAAGACCCCGATGCCATCGTCGTCTACTACATTGACGATGCGGGAAATTTGACACCGGTCCACAGCCGGTACAATACGGAAACGGGTGCGGCGGTTTTCACCGTCACGCATTTCTCACGATATGCAATCGGCTATAACAAGACAACATTTTATGACGTATCCAAAGGCGCGTGGTACTATAATGCCGTTACTTTCTGCGCGGCGCGTGAGATTACCAAAGGTATTGGGAACAGCATGTTTGACCCGGACGCCACGCTGACACGGGGGCAGTTTATCGTCTTTCTTATGCGGGCATACGGACTTGCTCCCGATGAAAACCCTGTCGACAACTTCACTGACGCGGGTAACACATACTATACGGGGTACCTTGCTTCAGCAAAGAGACTCGGAATTACAAACGGCGCGGGACATAATATGTTCATGCCTGAAGAAGTGATTACAAGACAGGATATGTTCACTATGTTATACCGCGCTCTGGATGTTTTAAAAGGATTGCCTGAAAATGACAGCGCCACTTCGCTGTCGGATTTCAGCGATGCGAATGAGATTTCAGATTATGCCATAGAGGCCGTGAAGCGATTTGCCGCGATGGGTATCATTTCCGGCAGCGGCGATAACCTCGATCCCTTGGGCTGCGCCACGCGCGCTCAGATGGCACAGGTCCTGTATAAATTGCTGTCGAAATAAAAAGCGGATTGCCGGCACCAACCTTTTTAAGCGGCAAAGATTTTTCAATAATCTTTGCTGTTTTCTTTTTTGATTGGTATTCCAGGTGTCCATAGATATTTGCCGTTGTGCGGATGTCGCTGTGTCCAACCCAATCCCTGATACGTTCCAGAGGTACTCCGTTCGCCATCATCAAGCCAACGCACGAGTGCCTCAGATCATGGAATCTTACAAGCGGCAGGATATATATCTTCTTTTTGTCGATGGTTGCTGTCGTTACAGTGTGATTGGCGCTAAAGAACTTAAATCTAAAATCAAATCGAGATTCCCTGGAGCCAAGGCATTCACTGCGGCGCATGCTTTTTCAATACTCATATGATTCTCCATTTTCAATCTGCCTCTTTATAAAATATTAACCTGTGACTATGATACAAGCCTAAATATATTATGGAAATAAACCTTTATGAAGATAAGCAAATGACCAACTAAATAATTTGTGAATTACTAAATTGCAAATTAGCAATTTATAAAATCATTATTGACTTCCTTTTGTATATAAGATATAATTTAGTAAATCGTACATTAGTATTTGAGGAGTGGTAAGTATTATGTTCATAGGCCGTGAACGAGAACTAAATAGGCTAAATGAACTTTATCATATAAACGGGTTTCAGTTTCCTGTGATTTATGGGCGGCGGCGTGTAGGTAAAACTGCTCTTATTAATGAGTTTATAAAAGATAAAGAAGCCATATTTTTTACCGGGATTGAAAGTAACGCCCAACAAAATCTTGAGAATTTCAGTAGGAGCATTCTTTCTTTTACAGATGCTGCACTTGAAAATACAATCTTTCCATCTTTTCAGGCGGCACTTGAATATGTCTTCAAACTGGCTGAAAATAAAAGGATTATTCTTGTAATTGATGAATACCCCTACATTGCCAAGGCTTCTAAAAGCCTTGCATCTACGCTCCAATCCTTGATTGATAAAAATAAGGATACTTCTAATCTGTTTTTAATTTTATGCGGGTCATCCATGTCTTTTATGGAAAATCATGTGCTGGCGTATAAAGCTCCGTTGTATGGCCGAAGAACTGCTCAGTTCAAAATTCTGCCTTTTGACTTTTTTGAAAGCAGAAACTACTTCAAGAAGTTTTCAGATATGGATATGGCGGCTGTTTACGGTATAGTAGGCGGAACTCCGCAATATCTACTCCAGATGAATGACAATGTATCTCTTGAAGAGAACATAAAACGACGCTTTTTAGACCCCTCCAGCCCACTTTTTGAAGAACCGAACAACCTTTTGAAGCAAGAGGTACGTGAACCTGCTATTTATAATGCAATTATTACTGCAATTGCTACAGGCAGCACAAAGTTATCTGAAATCTCTTCGAAAGTTGGTGAAGAAACAAGTGCCTGTGCAGCTTATATAAAGAACTTGATATCTCTTGGCATAATTAAAAAAGAAACTCCCTTTGCAGAGAATTCCATAAGAAAAACAATTTATAAAATTGATGATAATTTGTTCCGGTTTTGGTATCGGTTTATTCCAGATAATATTGCCTCTATCAATCGGGGCTTAATTGATGCTGTATATAAAAAAATATCCCCAATGTTAAGCGACTACATGGGTGCTGTCTTTGAGGATATTTGTATTCAATATTTATGGAAGCTGAGGGAGCAAGGAAAGGTAAAAACCGAGTTTACCGATCTTGGTCTCTGGTGGGGCAACGATGCCAAAAACAAGTGCGAAGCCGAGATTGATATTATGGGTACGGGCGGTGCAGATTCCGCCTTGTTCAGTGAATGCAAGTGGACAAATGAAAGGGTTGACGTTGGTGTACTTGATACGCTTGTTGAGCGCAGTCAGTTATTTCGTTATAAAAATGTACAGCTTTATCTTTTCGCTAAAACTGGATTTACAAAAGGCTGTATAGAAAAGGCTGACGAACTTGACAATGTGACACTTGTTGCGTTTAATGAGATTATTAAAACCAATATATAAATCATGCTACATCAATTTCCTATGGGATTTCACCGGCCTGTCCTGTCTGAGCCCGTTATACAGACTACTCTTTGAAACGTGATGCTTCGCACAAATCTCCTTAACGATTTTCCCCTTTTGATACTGTCGGAGCATCATTTCTCTCTGCTCGTTGGTGTACATTCAAAGCTTACATCCTTTTCAATAGAATAGTTCATAAAACGGGAGGTTTATATATGGCAATTTGGACGAGGCTCAGACGATTTACAGCACTGTGCGCCGCGCAGGCGAACAAGAACAACGGCCTTTTCATTGAGCCAGCGTCGGCATCGCCACGGATCAGTCCGGCATGCCCGCGGGAACGGGCACCGGAAGGGGATTGATGACATATGGTGCCTCAACCATTGGATAGTTCAGATCCTCTTTTTTAATAAAATCAGGAACAGTTATGCTGTTTTAGGCAAAGAAAAGGGATTATTACCCTTTGCCATGAAGTTGTTCATAAAATTAATCCTGCATCAGGAAATTCAATATGCCATCGAGCAGGACGCTCATGAGCAGTCAAACACACTTCTTTTATCCATGAATAATATAAAAATGAGTTCATAAAATGTAGGAGGAATATTTTTATGTCTGAAGGAGTTCCAATACAGGAACAAATAAGCAACATTGTTTATGAGACCAATAACTATATTTATTTAATACAGCAGATACCCTGTATATATGCAAGGAATGCCATTTGCAACATGATAAGAGAGAGGCTTAATTACATCAACTTTTTGTCCGATCAGCTGAATGATGATATTTCTTTAAAAGGAACAGTAATAAATACTAAAAATGCTCTTGTAGATAGCACAAATATTATGCAAGCCAGCTTGCCCGCAAGCAGTGAAAGTGGCATTGAACAGATGACACAAGGAATACAGCCAAGTGTTCTGCTAAATATTGCCGGTATTCCGGCACAAGCCGGTCAGGTAAATCAGGCAGTATTTACTCCAGGCCAGTTATCGGCATATAACGGTATAAACGGCAACCCTGCATATGTAGCGGTCAATGGAGTGGTATATGATGTGACAAACATTGCAGCATGGGCTGCAGCCACTCATTTTGGGCTTGTTGCAGGGAGAGACC
>JBDKVA010000099.1:0-21771 GCA_039679375.1 Clostridiaceae bacterium | reverse complement strand
AGTGTTAGGAAAAGCTTCGTGATATGCCCGAATGAAAACAAAAACAGGCGGTGAAATGGACACGATGTCCATTCAGGCACATCTACGCCAGGGATGGCGATATATGTGCCGACCGCCCCAAGGGTTTACCTTCGTTGGCATATAGAAGCTTTTCCTCAGTGCCCTGACAGACACCACGTCGCTTGAGTGGCGCCTTTTGGCTACTTTTGGGCGGTCAAAAGTGGCAATATCTTTTGATTGTATGATTTGACGCAGTGCATCTTTCTTTGCTTCACATCATCCTGCGTTTCCGCTTTATCCTGCATCTGGCTGAAATTTATTTATACCTGTCCACGATCTGATGCATCTTGTCCCACTTGTTTTCCATATCCGCAACCATCTTGAACTGTGTTCTGGCCCGGTCCAGATTATGTCCCGCCCTGTGTACCTTAAAGTAAACATCTCCGCTTAGATAATCCGTCAGGAACCGTATACCGCACTCCATTGTCATCATCTTCGCCGCAAAAGGCAGGTTTTCAAGTTCCGCAGGTGTCAGGAAATTATGGGCCGATTCCAGATAGCCCTGTGCAAATTTTTCATAAAGTGAAAGCTCCATCCATACCTTCGACAGATCCTTCTCATCCTCAGCTGCCGGGTTTGCTCCGGAGCGTATGGAATCGCCAAAATCATAGAGCGCCGTACCGGGCATCACTGTATCCAGGTCAATGACGCATATACCCAAGCCCGTTTTATTATCGATCATGACATTATTGAATTTTGTATCATTATGCGTAACTCTAAGCGGAATTTTACCTGTTTCAAGCATCTGGACCAATGTGCGCATCTCACCGGATCTTCTTGTAACAAATTCAATTTCCTTGCTCACTTCGGCGGCACGATTGAATGCATCGGTTTCTACCGACCTGATAAAGGCATCATAGCGTTTTCCTGTATGATGAAAGTCTGGTATCGTCTCATGAAGGCTATCTGCAGGGAAATCGCTGAGAAGCTCCTGAAATCTGCCGAATGCCTTGCCTGCAGCATAAAAATGGCCTCCGTTTTCCACCACATCATACGTTTTTGCGTCCTCAATAAATATGTAGCTGCGCCAGTAATCACCTTCGTCTGTTCTTAAATAACTGCCGCCTGCGCAGGTCGGGACAATATTAAGCGTCTCACGCTCCGGATCGCCCCCTGATGCAATGATTTTGCTTCTCAGGTACTTTGTTATGTTACTGATGTTTTCCATCAATTCTTCAGGCTTTTTAAATACATTATGGTTGATTCTCTGCACGATATAGCGCTGTTTTTTACCGTCCTTAAGTCTGAAGGTAGCGGCATAGGTATCGTTAATGTGCCCTGAACCATACGGGATCGCATCAATAAGCTCTCCCCGGAAACAAAAATAGGGAACGATTTTACTAATATCAGCTTTCATATTCATGCGAACTCCTCCCACAAATTTTCCGGATATACACCGGTTTCTATCATATCCTTCAAAGCCTGCTTAACGACGGGCTTGTCTTCCTGATATGTGACGCCGTACCACCGGGCGCTGCACGGCAGCACCTTTACATTGGCTTTCCCTTTGGAAATAAGATTATCGACTACAGTAGGTATAAAGAATTCGGCTTTAAGGATATTCTCCCTGTTTGAGCGCAAAAAGGCCGGGAACTGTTCATCAAGCTCTTTAAACATGCTTGGCGTAAATCCCCATGTATTCATGGAAACCATGCTTCCAAACGGTATGTCTACCCATGTACTTCCGTCCTCCGTATATTTTGCCGTGTTGCCGAATTTTTGTATCTTCGTGCGTTCATGTATTTCCTTGAGTGAACCGTCCTCCCCGACGGTGCAGACGCCTCTTGCAACATGTCCGTGTTCCGTAAGCGTGTTCTCTACAAGGAATCCAACCATGCAAAACGGATAAGGTGCAGCTTTTACGTCCACATCCTTCAGGTAATCGCCAAGAACCTGGAAAGACTGCCTGCTGTAAAAATCATCCGCATTAATGACGGCAAAGGGCCTGTCAACAGCATTCCTGCAGCTCATGACCGCATGCGCCGTTCCCCATGGCTTTACTCTTCCGGAAGGTACCTCAAACCCTTTTGGGAGATCCTCAATACGCTGGAAGACATACTCCGTATCGACAAACTTCTCAATTTTATTGCCTATTTTCTCTCTGAACGTCTCTTCAATGTCTTTCTTTATTACAAATACAACTTTATCGAAGCCGGCCTTCAGAGCATCATATATCGAATAGTCCATAATAATTTCGCCGTTTGGCCCCATTGGATCAATTTGTTTCAATCCCCCGTACCGGCTGCCTATACCCGCGGCCATTACAACAAGTATCGGTCTGATCATCTTCATTTCCCTCCAAAATCTTTTACTAATCGAGTGTTTCGTATTATAATTATATGTGAGTTTAATTGGCATGGATTTATCAATTTAGTCAGATTTTTTGCACTTTTGGGCACAAAGGGATGACAGTTCATATGGATTATGTTAAAACCACATTGAAGGATGAGCTTACAATTAAAAAAATAGTGACATTGCATTACTTTGAATATGTAAAGGATTATATCTTTGAAGGTGAGAAACACGATTTCTGGGAATTTCTCGTCGTTGATAAAGGCGAAGTGGAAGTCATGGCTGATTCAAATGGATATAAGCTAAAACAGGGTGATATGATTTTTCATAAGCCTGGTGAATTCCATAACGTATGGGCAAATGGCAAAGTAGCGCCAAATCTGGTCGTTATCGCATTTGAATGCAACTCGGAAGCCATAAAGTATTTCGAAAATAAGATCCTTTCCATTGACGATTATGGGAAAAATTTGCTTGCACAGATCATCCGTGAGGCAAAATCAGCATTCCTCTCACCGCTTGACGTTCCATCCCTGAAAAGAATGAAGAAAAAATCCGACAGTCCTTTTGGATGTGAACAGCTTATCAGGATCTACCTCGAACAAATGCTTATCTATATGATCCGGAAAGGCAACAGCATCAAACCGCTCAACAAACTCTCCACCTCTGTCAGGGAACGGTCGTATGAAGACATGCAAAAAAAAATCCTGGCCTTCCTGAACGATAATATCACTTCCAGCATTACATTCGAGGATGTATGCCATTTCACATCCCTCAGTAAAACACACCTGAAGGTTCTTTTCAAAGAAAAAAGCGGTATGAGTGTAATGGAATATTATAAGAAGCTGAAAATTGAAGAGGCAAAGAAAATGATACGCGAGGGTGAGCATAACTTCACGCAGATAGCCGATATGCTGGGCTATACCTCAATACACTATTTCTCAAGGCATTTCAAAAAAGCAACCGATATGACTCCGTCGCAATATGCTTCATCTGTAAAAATCAAAATATGACTCATATACCTGGGTGGTGATGCAATGCACTGTCGACTATATTACCTTTGTACATTCCTTTTTCGGATATTTTAATATTTAGGGCTCTTTCGTAACTCTTAACCTTTGATAATTCCCGTTCCGTCACAATCAGCACCGAAATGCCCGCCCTGCCGTTACGGCCGGTCCTGCCCGCTCTGTGCACGTAATCAGTCGGTTCTTCGGGTGCATTCATGCTAAATACATGCGTGACCCCCTCTATGTCGAGTCCTCTTGAAGCCAGATCGGTGGCGACCAAAAGCTGTATCTTTCCTGATCTGAAATCATTAAGCGCTTTTTTCCTCTCGACCTTCCTGTTTGTTCCGTGAATGCTTTCCGCCGATAATCCGTGATATTTCAGCTTTTCCGTAATGATTTCCGCTTCTTCGATCCCGCTCGCAAACACAAGCGCTTTGTCCGGGTTCAATATCCTTGCCGCTTTCCTCAATACTTCAAACTTGTCCCTCTGCTCTGCAATAAAACAAAAATGCTCGATCGTATCCGGTATGGTCATTTTCACGTCATCCCGGATGACAACAGGGTCTTTCATGATCTCTTTCCCACGCGCCTCCGCCACTTTTGAAACGGATGCGGAGAACATCAGCAACTGACGGTCCCGCATTGTGCTTTTGATGACTGCCTTTACATTGTCGATTTCGCTGTCACCCATCAGTCTGTCTGCCTCATCGAGTATAATCGTTTTGACTGTGTGGGCTGATATTTTTTTCTTTTTTATCAATTCAAGGATCCTGCCCGGCGTACCAACAATGATATTGGGTTTCTCCTTCAGTTTTTCGATCTGCCGGTCTATATTCACGTTCCCTATGATCGGTGCGGCGCTTATTTTTACATCGGAATTCTGTGACAGATCCTCTGTCACCCGGAGCACCTGTATTGCCAGTTCATGCGTTGGAACCAGGATGATCGCCTGCATCTCCCGCAATGAGGCGTTTATTTTTTTGAATAAAGGAAGCAGATATGCCAGCGTTTTACCTGTCCCGGTCTCTGATTGCACGATCAGATCTTTATTTTTCAGCACTTCCGGTATGACCCTGCGCTGAACATCGGTCGGTGCAGTGATATTATTCTTTTCAAGTGCTCCAAGCAGGGACTCATTTAACTTAAGCTCCCTAAACAGCTCAATCATGACGGTCTCCTTCAAATAATAAAATAAAGGCTCTTCACTCTGTTCACAATGACAGGATTATAGTATAACATATTCTTCGTTTATAACGCATCGGTTCAAAAGGAAATTTTTCAATTGTAGAAAAATTTCCTTACACCTACGCGTTTCAACGATGTGGGAGATATTATGCTGCCTCGTTATATTGTCAACCGACCGGATTTTATATACAATTAATTCAATGGTTCATCAAGAAAATCAATTCATCCAATAAGGGGGTGCACAAAAAGAGGTGTCTGAACTATTTACTTACATCACAGCGGCGCTGGTAATGATAAATTTTATCGGCTTTATAATTGTCGGAACAGACAAACGCAAGGCTGTAAAAAGATTATGGAGAATCCCGGAAAAAACCTTTTTTATCTTATCCATTCTGGGCGGCTGCCCCGGTGTTTACACCGGCCTGCTGTTTTTCAGGCATAAAACAAGGCACTGGTATTTCATGTGGGGGATACCTGTCATTTTCACAGTGCAAATTATTGTATTATTTCTGATTTTCCGCACAGTCTGATATCCAATATACTGTCAACTTTAAATCCATACCGCTATTGTGCAATGATAATATCGATCCTTCTGTTCTTCTGTCGATTATACTCTGAATCATTCGGCACAATAGGCTTAAATTCCGCATTACCGGTAGCAGTCAAGTACTTCGGCTCTATTCCGCTTGTCTCTGTCATATATTTTACAACATTGGTCGCTCTTTTAGTAGACAACTCCCAGTTAGACGGGAAAGCAGCCGTATTGATCGGACGGTCATCCGCATGCCCCTGGACCATTATATCCGTCTTAAGCTCCTTAAGCGCCGATGCAATTTTCGTAATTACCGGTTTTGCATCATCTTTCAGGTCTGCTTTCCCCGTATCAAACAAAATGATTGAATCTACCCTGAAAATAATTATGCTTCCTTCTTCGATCACTTTAATGTTTTCGCTCAGTCCCATATCCTGAATCAGCTTCTCAATATTAACCTTCGCCTTCCCAAGCTGCGCCTTTTTCAACTCCGCCTTTTCAGCCTCACTAAGGCCTTCTCCGGTATTGTCCCCTTCCGTACCTTCCTTGCTATCCTCGCCTTCGTTTGTCTCTGTCGCCATATTGTCAAATGGTGTTATACTGATCATCGTGTCCCCATTATGCTCATCTAACAAACTGCTGCTGCCGGAAAAAGCCGAACGCATGGAATAAGCTATCTTTTCAAACTTTTCAAGGTCAAGGATGGCAAACGAAAACAGTAACACAAAGAGACACAGCAGATTCGTTACAAGATCGCCGTAACTTGCCATCCACAACGGCGCTCCTACCTCAGGCGCTTTCTCTTTTTTCGGCCTGTCATTCATTGTACTGCCTCCTTAATCTATTTTATTACTTCTTCTTTCGTTTCCGATGTATCCTTCTTTATTTCAGCATCTCTCTCATCAGGCGACAGGAATACTCTCAGCTTATGCTCCATCATTTTGGGATTTTCACCCGCCTGAATTGAAATTACCGCTTCCGCGACCATTTCCTTTATATGGACTTCATTGTCGCTATTACGCTGAAGCTTTTCGGCAACGGGAATGCAAATGAAATTCGCCAGAACACTTCCGTAAAATGTTGTGATAAGGGAAACAGCCATAGAAGGGCCAATCGTTGAAGGATCATCAAGGCTCCGCAACATAAGAACCAGGCCAATTAGCGTACCGATCAGGCCCCACGCAGGAAATTCCGACGCCAGAGACTTAAAAATGGCAATGCCCGTTGAATGGCGGCTCTCCAGATTACTAATTTCCATATTCATATAATCCTTTATTGTTTCCGATTCAACGCCGTCTACAACCAGCTGCAGGGACCTTCGGATAAAAGGATCCTCTATCTGCTCCAGCTCCGATTCAATAGCCAAGAGGCCTTCCCTTCTTGTCTTTTCTGACAGCTTTACCATCAGAGCTATTGTGTCAAGAGCATTTGCCGATTTATTAAGAAAAGCAAGACCGATCAGCTTGAATATTTTTAAAAAATCCTTGAGCTTATACTGAATCAATGTAGATGCAAGACCGCCGCCGACTGTGATAAATATGGAAGGCACATCAAAAAACGATTGCAGCTTACCGCTAAGTAAAATGGAAACGACCAGACAAAAAGTACCAAACGTAATTCCTATAACTGTTGCTAGATCCATTTAAATTCATCCCCCGACCTAATCTAATCTGACTTAACTTTAATGACATGCAGCAATATTGGCATATCACATTAATTCAAACAATGAAGCACCCTCATAGCTCTTGTATCATTGTGTCTTCAAGATCACTCCCCTGATATTGGAATGTATTCCGCGCACGAAATTCACGGCATCGTCTAAGGAACCGACTACATCCTTAAAATGTATGGGAACAGCTATTTTAGGCTGGATGGTGTTCGCCGCCTCGACCGCTTCTTTCCAATTCATTGTGTAAACACCGCCCACAGGCAGAAAAACTACCTCAGCCCTGATATTTTTCATTTCCGGTATGTAATCCGTATCTCCGGCGAAATAACAGGTTATGTTATTGATATTTAAAACATAGCCTACCCAATTGCTTAATTTCTTATGGAACTCCTTATTTGTATTGTAAGCGGGGACTGTACTGAATTTCAATCCGCCAACTTCATAATCAAGGTTCGGCAAAACAGGTACAATATTTTTAAAACCGGCTATATCGGCATCTCTGGTACAATCCTCAGGTAAAACAAGAACCGTATTGCTTTTCATGATTTTTTTGATATCCTTGGTTGAGAAATGGTCATAATGACCGTGTGAAATGAAAATAACATCTGCATCCCTTACTTCATCAGCTATTTCATACGGGTCAAAATAAACCGTTCTGTCTCCCTGTATTTTTACCGTAGACTGCTTCATATGGCTAACGCCGTTTAACAAACCAGTATCCATTTTCTCAGCTCCCGCTTCCTTTTATGCAATAAGTCATATAATCATATGTGTTAATACACCTTAAAAGCAAAGTCTTAATTCTTTTATCGGCATAAGCTGAATAAAAATCAACTGAAAATTGAAAGAAAAAGTCCGGGAAATTAATTAAAAGAGGCCGGCTTCCGGCAATGTACAAACATTGTCTTAAAGCCAGCCTCCCTTATATTTGCTTTGGATTATGAATATCTAACCATGTTGCCATACACCCTGTTCAGATTACTTGGAAACCGTAGCATACATGAAGTACTTGTATCCAAGCGGTGAAGACCAGAAGCCTTCGACCTTCGGGTTCAGAAGGTACAGGTCGACATAATAGTAGATCGGGCAAAGCATCCAGTCATCGAATATGAGCTTTTCAGCCTCGTGCATCTTTTTGAAGCGTTCCTTGGGATCGGAGGATTTCTTGATCTCTGAGAGCAATGTATCATACTTCGCATTGCTCCACTGAGCGTCATTGTTGCCGCCGCCCGTAATCCACATATCCAGGAAGGATATCGGGTCGTTGTAGTCGCCAAGCCAGCCGTTACGTGCAATGTAATATTCGCCGTTCTTACGGGTGTTCACGAATGTGTTCCATTCCTGAGAAACAAGTGTAACATTAACACCGATCTCTTTCCACATGTTCTGCAGCGCTTCGCCTATCGCCTGATGACCGCTGCCTTCGTTATACAGGTACTCAATGTTCGGCAGACCTTTTCCGTCGGGATATCCGGCATCTGCAAGCAGTTTCTTTGCTTCGGCAAGATTCTTTTCGTTTGCAGCCGCGGTAGGATCATAAAAGTCGCCGCCTACTTCGCGGAATTCTTTGGAAGGATCGGAATCGGTAAGTCCGATCGGCACATACGCGCCTGCGGGCTCCTGTCCGGATTTGCCTATGTTTTTGCAGATATAGTCACGGTCAACAGCAAGGATTAAAGCCTGACGAACCTTCACATTATCCAATGGAGCCTTTTTTATGTTGAAGGAAACATAGTACGTCCCAAGCTGTCCTGCAAGGTTAAATTCCGGTTTATCTCTCCATGCGTCGATTTCATCGTTCGGCATCTGGTCGGCAAACATAATCTCCGCGTTCTTGAACGCATTCAATATTGCGTTATCGTCTTCCATAAGTACAAACTTGATTTTTTCTGTGCCAAGCTTTTTATAATTCCAGTAATTTTCGTTTTTCTGCATCATAATGTGAGAACCGGGAACCCATTCAGTCACCTTATACGGTCCGTTGCCGATGTAGCTGTCAACTGCGGTTGCCCATGCTTCACCCTTTGACTTGATGATGTCCTCGCGGACCGGTGAATAGGTCGGGAATGCAGTAAGCTCAAGGAAATACGGTACGGCATTCTTTAAGGTAACAACAAGTGTCTTGTCGTCGGGAGCTTTAACTTCCAGATTTTTTTCTTCATAGCCCTTGATTACGTCGAACATGTACTCGTAGTCGGATGCGGTATCGGGAGAAACCGCACGGTTCCATGAATAAATGTAATCGCTTGCTTTAACAGGGGTGCCGTCGCTCCATTTCAGGTTATCACGCAGATGGAATGTGTAAACTGTCTTGTCATCGTTAACGTCATAAGACTTCGCTTGCCCTGGAATAGGCGTGCCGTTTTTGTCAAGCGTATAGAGTCCTTCAAATACATGAAGTACCATTGTAGCTCCGTCAACAGTAGTATTCAAAGCAGGGTCAATCGTGTCGGGATCAGGCCCGGCACAGACAGTAAGAGTGTCCAGCTTTTCCGCACTGCCTGCCTTATTTCCGCAAGAGGTTACAAGCAAGCTGCAGATCAGAACAAGAACAACGAGTAGTGATACTTTTCTTTTCATATAACATCCTCCCTATTTCTATTCAGTACAAAATATTTGTACTGTATTTATTATAATGTCCGCATTCAGCATATTCAATATTTCTATTGACAAAATATAAATAAACTGAGTGAAGACATTAAATACTAAAAAAGCATATTAATTCAGCTTATCCAGGTGATGGCATGCAGCGAAATGCCCCGGTGAGACCTCCTTGAATTCGGGCTCCTGCTGTGCGCATAAATCGGTCGCATACCGGCAGCGGGTACGGAAACGGCATCCGGACGGCGGTCTGAGCGGGCTCGGAACATCGCCTTCAAGCACGATACGCTTCTGTTTTCTGCTTTCTGCCGGATCAGGTATCGGAATAGCCGATATCAGAGATCTGGTGTACGGATGCACATTGTGGAAAGTCAATTCATAGCTTTCCGCCAATTCTACAAGCTTTCCGAGGTACATCACACCGATGCGGCTGCTGATATGCTTGACTACGCTAAGGTCATGTGCAATGAACAAATATGTCAGCCCCAGGTCCTCCTGCAGCTGCTCGAACATATTTACCACCTGCGCCTGTATGGAAACGTCCAAAGCCGAAATAGGCTCGTCACAGACAATGAATTCGGGATCAACCGCAAGTGCGCGCGCAATACCGATCCTCTGCCTCTGGCCTCCGGAAAACTCATGGGGGTAACGGTTCGCATGCTCACTGTTCAGTCCGACCCTCTCAAGCATGGTGATGATCTTGTCCTTGCGTTCTGCTTTGTTGGCGGCCAGATGGTGGATATCAATCGCCTCGCCTACAATATCGCCGACCGTCATGCGGGGATCCAGGCTCGCATACGGATCCTGAAAAACAATCTGCATTTTCCTGCGGTAAGGAAGCATTTTCACTTTGGTTATATCGACTCCGTCATAAAATATCCGGCCTGCCGTCGGCTCATACAATCTCAGCAGTGTCCTTCCCGTCGTGGTCTTGCCGCAGCCGCTTTCGCCGACCAGCCCCAGGGTTTCTCCCTTGTCTATGTGAAAGCTCACGTCGTCAACAGCCTTTACATACATTGGATGCAGTAAACTACCGCTGACACTGAAATATTGCTTTAAATTTTTCACTTCTACCAATTTACTCATGATTTATCCCTTCCCTGCTCTGATGCTTCCTTTTGTATGAGCCAGCAAGCACTGTAATGATCCTCTCTTATATACGAATACTCAGGCATATTCCTCAAACATACCTTCATGCAATTATCGCATCTTGGAGCAAAGGGACACCCGGCAGGCGGATTAAGCATATCTACAGGTGTTCCTTCTATAGGAACAAGTTTTCTGTGTTCTTTTTCCGTAAGCTTTGGAATACTGCGCAGCAAGCCTTTTGTATACTCATGCTTCGGGTTGTAGAATATTTCGTCGGTCGAGCCGTATTCTACGATTTTACCGGCATACATGACCGCTATTTTATGGCACATGTTCGCTACGATTCCAAGGTCATGGGTAATCATAATAATAGACATGCCCAGCTTGTTTTTCAGCTCGATCATTAATTCCAGTATTTGTGCCTGGATCGTCACATCCAGAGCGGTAGTAGGCTCATCGGCTATCAACAGCTTGGGTTCGCAAGCCAGTGCGATCGCAATCATTACCCTCTGGCGCATACCGCCGGACAATTCGTGCGGGTATTGCCTGATCCTCTTTTGCGGTTCGTTGATACCGACAAGATTTAAAAGCTCAATGGCACGGATACGGGCTTCCCTTTTATTTTTATCCGTATGCCGCAATATCACTTCCATTATTTGATTGCCAATTGTATATACGGGGTTTAAGCTGGTCATCGGGTCCTGGAAAATAATGCTTACTTCATTTCCGCGGATACTGCGTATTTCCTTCTCGGACATATCGTTGATCCTATGCCCGTTAAAATCGACCGTACCGCCAATGATACGCCCGGGATGTGCTGTGAGCCCCATGATCGAATAGGCCGTAACACTCTTTCCGCTGCCGCTTTCACCGACAATGCCGAGGACATCACCCGGTTTCATGCTTATCGTAACATCATTGAGCGCCTTTACTTCGCCTGCCGGTGTAAAGAAAGAGAGGCGTTCGTTTTTTATATCCAATAATAATTCGCTCATCATCAATCACCTCAGTTCTTTAGTTTGGGGTCAAACGCATCACGCAGGCCATCGCCGATCAGGTTGAACGATAAAATAATCAAGCTGATCGTAATAGCGGGCGCAAATAACCTGTATGGATAGGAGGTAATTCCTCCGATAGCTTGCGAAGCCATGGATCCAAGGCTTGGCATCGGCGCCGCAACACCGATCCCGATAAAGCTGAGGAAGCTTTCAGTAAAAATAGAAGCCGGGATCTGTAAAGTGGTCGTAACAATCAATGTGCCCATGCAATTGGTCAGCAGATGCTTCCTGATGATCCTGCCATGGCTTGCGCCGAGCGCACGCGCAGCCGTCACATATTCCTGCTCCTTCAGCATGAGTATCTGGCTTCTGACGATACGGGCCATACCTACCCAATAAAGCAATGCAAATACGATAAAAATGCAAATCAATCCTACTCCGATCGTGTTGATCCAGTTAAAGGCAGGCGAGCTGTTGGCCAGAGCCTGCAAAGGATATTTGAGTGTGACCATCAGCAGGATGATGATCAGAATATCGGGTACCGTATAGATAATATCAACAAGACGCATCATGATCATGTCCACTTTGCCGCCAAAGTACCCGGCTACAGCGCCATATACGGAACCGATCAGAAAAACCAGCAGGCTTGCAATAATACCGACGAGCAATGATACGCGGCTGCCCATCATCAGGCGTACCATGGTATCGCGTCCAAGGTTATCCGTTCCGAGAATGTGGGGAAATATGCTCTCTCCCTGTTCCTTCAGGGCAAGTTCTTGGGATGAATATCGCAGAGGAGCCAGGTTTTCACTCCCCCTTATCTGCTGCTCATACGTATAGGGGTAAAAACCAGGTAAAATAAATGCGAATATCATTGCCATTATAATAACTGCAAGGCTGACCATGGCAATTTTGTTTTTCTTGAATCTGCGCAGCCCGTCTTTCCAGAAGTTGACGCTCTTTCGCATGATAACTAGACTTTGTTTTTCTTCTTTATTCGCAGGTAAAAAATCGGAAACGTCAAGCTGAAAACTAATCTTTTTATTCATCTTATCCATTGAACGCTATCGCTCCCTATCCAAGTTTAATACGAGGGTCTATCAGTTTGTAAAGTATATCAACCAATAAATTCATTGTAATCAGTAATGCAGCCAGGAAAATCGTAGTTCCCATGATCATTGTGTAATCACGGTTGACGATTGAACCGATAAAATCGTTGCCCAGACCCGGCACGGTGAATATTCTTTCTACTACGAAGCTTCCTGTTAAAGTATATGCAAGCAGCGGTCCGAGATAGGTCACAACCGGCAGCACCGCATTGCGCAATGCATGCTTGAAAAGAATCACGAACTGCGGCAGTCCCTTTGCCTTTGCAGTACGCATATAATCCTGTCCGAGAACTTCAAGCATACTTGAACGCATCAGTCTGGAAATGTATGCTGTCGGATAAAAAGCAAGCGCCATAACCGGCATGATATAATGAAGGGGAGATGTCAGCCCATATGTTGGCAGTAAACCCAGCTTGATGCTGAATATCATCATTAGTACGGTGGATACCACAAAGCCCGGTACGGCGATACCACAGGTCGATATGACAATGATGACGTCATCGATCCATTTTCCCCGGTTCAGAGCTGCAATACTCCCAAGCGGAATTCCGATAATAACAGCCAGCAGTATGGCTATACCTCCTACACGGGCAGATACCTTGAAGCCGGTGCTGATAATCTGCTTTACCGAACGTCCTCTCTGTTTCATGGAAGGACCCATATCACCTTGCAGGTATTTTACCATGTAATTTTTATACTGCTCGATCTTGGGCTTATCCAACCCATATTTTTCATTCAGAGCTTTCAATGTGGATTCGGATGGAGCCTTTTCAGAAAGGAACGGGCCGCCGGGAACCATAAACATCAATGCGAATGTTAATGTGGCGACAAGCCATAAGGTAACTATCGAAATAAGCACTCGTTTAATAACGTATTTCCCCATAAAGGACACTCCCCTTAAAATAAATCAAATATCAGCATTTACAAACCAGTTAACATAATACAGCATCACACAGCTTAATGCAATAAACAAAATCCTTAATTAAGCTGTCCCATTCGCCGTAAAATTTCGTTAACCCGCTTAACAGGCTGATTTGGCAGATAACATAAATCTAATAGTGAATATATACCAAAAAAGGCAGCAGCAAAATTTGAAGTAGCTGGTACGCCATTGTACCCCCTAAATAATACCACCCGCCTGATCACAATACTTATATTATCAATAAATATAGCCATTTTCAATGGGTTACGAGAAATGTATATTTATACATTATGTCATACATCATTGTTAAAACAGCAAAATAGTAATATACTTGTTAAAAGCAGCATTATCGATTTTACGACATATGCTGCTAAAATATTGTAAAATAAAGGAGATCATGGCATGTTTGGAAAAAAGAAAGCAGAAGAAAACAAGTACATCATCGCTGTAAAAGATTATGACAATACCGTAAAAGCAGTCAGGGAAGGATCTTTATTGCTTCCATACGGCAGTGAAATTTATCTGAAGCTGTTTGATACTGCCGATAACAAGGCAGACAACTTAAAGGATATTAAGAAATTCATCAAGGCCACCAATAAAATAGAAAAGGATGTACGGCATTTCTGGGAAGGATTGATTGAACAGGGTTTTACACTGCTCAGCGTGCATTATGAACAAAAATCACCGACCATGGAGCAGTTGTGCAGCAAGGACATATTGAGATACGTAGGATCCGTTTGAAGTTTGCGCCTCCAAAATTTATGGAGAACATGTCAATGCATAAAAAAGGATATTATTAAAGGCCATGTAATTAAAAATTACAAGGCCTTCAATAATATATCATAGATTATACTATACAATCCAAATGCAGCTTTAGAAAATTGACAATGCAATAAATAAAGCGGCACAAAGTGATGAAACAAGGGATACAACGGTGATCTGCGTGTTGATGGAAGGTCCGGCCGTATCCTTGAACGGGTCTCCGACTGTGTCACCGACAACAGCTGACTTATGTGCATCAGAACCCTTACCGCCCATATTGCCTGCTTCGATAAATTTCTTGGAATTGTCCCAAAGGCCGCCTGCATTACTCATAAACAGAGCAAGCAGCAATCCGCTCATGATGTTGCCAACCAAATATCCGCCGATTGCATATACGCCTCCGGTAAATCCAACAGCAAGCGTAACAACGATCGTCATCAGACCGGCTGGAATAAGCTCACGCAAAGCACCGACTGTAGCGATGTCTATACAGCGGTCGTATTCCGGCAGAACACCCGGCTTGCCTTCCTTCAAACCTACGATTTCTTTAAACTGGCGATGGATCTCGGAAACCATACGCTGTGCATTCCGGTCGACACCCAGCATAAGCATTGCGGAGAATACGGCCGGAACAGCCACTCCGATCATCATGCCGAAAAAGACTTTGGGATTCATTGCATCAAAGCCCGTAATCAAAGGCAGTGCTTTTTCTGCAAGAATTTCATTCACTTCCGACATATACGCACCTAACAAAGCAATAACGGTAAGTCCCGCAGCACTTATCGCAAAGCCTTTCGTAATAGCCTTTACCGTATTGCCGGCGCTGTCCAGCTCGTCCGTAACTTTCAGAGATTCCTCTCCGAGTCCTCCCATTTCGACAAGGCCTCTTGCATTATCAACAATAGGACCAAATGCGTCGTTTGAAATAATCATTCCAACGATGGAAAGCATACCTACCGCAGCCATGGATATTCCAAACAGAGCATCCGTATTGGAATTCGGATCTATACCATTGCAAAGAGAATATGCTGCAAACGCAGTAACTGCTATGCCTACAAGTGCCGGGAACACACTGATGAATCCATAGCTTATGCCGGAAAGTATCGTGAATGCCGGACCTGTTTTGGAGGCTTCCGCCACCTTATGCACAGGTTTTCTCAAATCATTGGTAAAATAGTCGGATGTAATGCCAATAACAACGCCTACCAGAAGGCCGACTGCTGTAGCACCCCAATAGCGCCAGTTAAAGTCAAATAAATACGTTGCAGCTGCTGTAAGTACGCAATACACAGCGGTCGTGATATAAGTCGACTTGTTTAATGCAGATCCGGGATTTCCGTCTTTTCCTATACGTGCGAAAATTACACCCAGTATGGAAGAAAGAAGTCCAAGTGAAGCAAAACAGAAAATCATATTCGTATTCAGGCCTACACCGCCGTCAATTGCCATGCCAAGTACCAAAGCTGCCGCCATGGACGCAACGTTGGAATCAAACAAATCGGCTCCCATACCTGCTACGTCGCCTACATTGTCACCAACATTATCAGCAATAACAGCCGGGTTGCGCGGGTCGTCCTCAGGAATCCCAAGTTCTACCTTGCCAACAAGGTCGGCACTGACGTCTGCTGTTTTGGTAAAGATACCGCCGCCTGCTTTTGCGAAAAGCGCCAGAGATGAAGCACCGAAGCTGAATCCCAATACAGTTGACGCATCGCCTGTCAGCATAAGTACGCCCGCCACACCGAGAAGGCTTGTGCCCACAACAGCCATGCCCATTACTGCGCCGCCGCGGAAACCGGCCATAAAGGAAGGCTTGATTCCGTTTTTCGCCGTCTCGGCACATTTAATATTTGCAATAGTAGCAACCGAGATACCGATCTTTCCTGCCAGTGCTGATAGAGCCGAGCCAATAATATATGCAATTGCCATACTGATATTTTTACCGGCATTGCCCTGCCAGATGGGATGAGGCAGTAAAAGTAAAATAACTACTGCAGCAACTGAAACAAAAATTGCCAGCATTTTATATTCGCGGGTCAAAAAAGTATTTGCACCTTTGCGAATCAAACCTCCAACTCTTGCTATTTCAGGGTTAGATGAAGGTTGTGACTTAACCCATGTATACAGCCAAGCTGCCAAACCAAAAGCAAGTACAGAAATTAAAATTGCTATTGCAGACCAGTTCATTTCCAATTATCTCCTTTTCTTCATTCTTTATCTTCACAGGGATAAAAATCCCCGAAGATCATATAATAAATACTAAAAATATGAAAGTAATGGAACATCTCCTTTCCTTATGAAAATTGCATACACATAAGCGGCAAAAAAAGCGGTTTTGCGGTTAACAGCAGAAAAACCACAATTTTCACCGTTTACAGTATATACTCAATAGTTTTGATTTGCAATTGTATTATTAACTTTTTTTTGATATGACAAGTTACAATCGATTGGTGTTGTACATCGATATTGCATGCATGATTTTCCTGATTTTTTCAGGATCCTTGCATCCATGTGCCGCTTCGCTGCCTGTCAGGATATCAACTGCACAGGGATGAACCTTATGAATGATCGGCAGGATATTTGCCGGATTAATCCCACCTGCCAGGATAACAGGCAAGGCGCTCTCCTTTTGTATTGTCCGGTATGTGGTTATGTCAACCGTAACTCCTGTACCACCTGGCCTTGCGTCAGTACAGGAGTCTGCCAAAATAGCCGATATACCTGTTCTGGAAAGCTCGCGTGCAGCTGTTGCAGGATCGGTTATTTCAAAATTGCATTCTCCTTTTGTATTGATACGCAGTGCCTTGATCGTTTTAATCCCTTTCAGCTGCAGCTTATGCGCAATTTCTGCCACCTCCCGCAGTGTCTCATTATAATGAAGCTGGACAACATCCGGACAGGTCTCATGAGCAATATTTAAAACTCTCTCAACTGAACCGCCTGTGACTACGCAGGTCCTGACAAAGGTCGGAACGCCTCGGATAAGTTCACCGGCTTTGGCTGCCGTCAGGTTCCACGGCACAGGTGTGGGATATTCCGTCACAAACCCAAGCATATGAACTCCTGCCTGGACACATATATCAATATCTTCGCTATTCATCACGCCGCAAATTTTAACCTGTATCACGGCCTCACCTCCCGCTTTCTGATCCTGAGCACCAAAATCTTATGCAAAGCAAAATCGCCTGCTGCGTCTCCAGCGCCTCTATCTACCTAAAACCGGAAAGGAGGGCTCCCGGCCTGGATCCCGCGCTCTGCTCAGCCTATGGTACATTTCTACAGGATCATCCGCCCTGAGGATTGCCGTGCCGACAAGTACCGCATGAGCGCCTGCCGCCGTTGCACGCAACACATCTAATGGGCTCTCCATCGAGCTTTCACTAAGCACCAAAGCACCTGTACGTATCAGGCCTGCCAATCTTTCAGTAGTATGGACATTTCCGCCGTCCATCTCCCATTGAGCGATGTTACGGTTATTGATACCGATAAATGTCATATTCCATTCACATACAGCTTTTATTTCTTCTTCATCATGTGTCTCAATCAAAGGTTCCAGGCCAAGTTCCAGTGCTTCTTCCGCCAGAGTGCGCAGCTTTTTCAATGAAAGCATGGAAGCAATCAGCAATACACCGCTGGCTCCTATCTCAAGGCTCTCTGCCAACTGTTCCCGGGAGGTGATAAAATCTTTCCGCAAAACAGGCTTACGGACTTCTTTTGCAATTTGACGGAGCAATTCTGCGGAACCTCCAAAATGTACTGTCTCAGTTACAACCGAAATAACGGGCGCACCTGCTGCCGCCAGATCCGCCGCAATGCCGACAGGATTCCTTCCAAGCAAAAGGTCGCCCTCGCCGGGTGATTTGCATTTTATGTCGGGTATGACCGGTATGATTCCTGAATCATATTGATTCCATAAGGCTGTGGTACATTTCGTACATGATGCTGTATGCGACATGGTTTGCTCCTTTTTCATCTCATACCGCCATTCCAAAATCATGTGAAGCGCTAATGAGATCATTCAATTTATTTTTCGCCGCACCATTGTCTATCAGTTCACCTGCAAGCCTGATCCCTTCCCTGAAGGAATCCGCCTTTCCGCCTATCATCAATGCGCCGGCCGCATTCAGTATGACAGCCTGGCGGCGCGGGCCCCTGTCTTTACCCGAGAAAACATTCCTGATCATAAAAGCGTTTTCTTCAGGAGTGCCGGTTGCAATTTCAGCCAACGTGCAGCGAGACAGTCCCAAATCCTCAGGAGTGATTTCATAGCTGGTTATGGCGCCATTGTTCAATTCATTTATTTTTGTTATGCCAAGAAGCGAAATTTCATCAAGCCCGTCTGCACCGTGTACAAACAACGCCCTCTTATAGCCCAAAGACGCGGCGACATGGGATACCGTGTCGAGCAATTCCTGTTTATATACGCCTAAAACATGCCTTGTAGCTTTGGAAGGGTTAATCAACGGACCGATAATCGTATAAAAAATTGTCTTGATCCCAAGATCCTTTTCCGGCGGAAGCACCTTGCCCATTACCGGATGAAACAGCGGTGCATAGAGAAATGCAATGCCTACCTCTTCAATAAGCTTCTCTACACTTTGGGGACTCTGATTGATATTTACATTCAATGCTTCCAAAACATCCGCACTGCCGGACAGGCTTGAAATTGACCTGCTGCCGTGCTTTGCTACGGGAATGCCCGCCGCGGCCGCCACAAAGGCTACAGATGTGGAAATGTTGAACGTGCTCAGGCCTCCGCCTGTTCCGCAGGTATCCATAAGTTCCTCACTTACTCTGGGGGAAACCTTGATGCAATTATCACGCATAGCCTGCGCTATAGCTGTGATCTCTGTCAGTGTCGGGCCTTTCATCAGCAGCGCCACCTGAAAACCTGCGATCTGTACATCACTCAACTCGTCATTCTTAATTGCAGCAATCAGGCTGTAAGCCTCCTCTGCTGTAAGATCAACCTTCTGGGTCAATTTCTGCAAAACATTTCTGATCATACTAATCTCTCCTCTTCTCATCTATTTATAGCTATATTATCTGCCGGTGCCTTCAAAAGGCGCCGGCGAATTGACAGCCTTTTTCATGGAGCGTACAAATTCCGCTACATGAGGAATACACTCCGTGCCATATTTTTCTATTATCCTGACAATCGCGCTTCCGACAATAACGCCGTCAGAAATCCGTGCCATCCTCGCCGCCTGCTCCGGCGTCGAGATGCCGAACCCGACCGCACAGGGAATATCCCTGACTTCCTTCACAAGTCTGACCATGTCCTCTATCTCATCTCCGAACTCCTGCCTTTCACCGGTCACTCCCATGGATGATACACAATAGATAAATCCTCGGGCTTCACCTGCTATCATGCGGATACGGTTTTTTGAAGTGGGGGCAATCATCGAAACCAGGTCTACATCATATTTGCAGCAGTGAGGCAGAAGCTCCCCTTTTTCTTCAAACGGCACATCCGGGACAATAACCGCATCGATTCCCGCTTCCCGGCAATTTCCCATGAAACGGTCCGTGCCATAGGTAAATATCGGATTTACATAGGTCATAAGTGCAATCGGCACATTGCAGTGCCTGCGGATGCGCCCGACCATCCCGAATATACTGTCCGTTGTTATCCCGGCTGAAAGTGCACGGTTATCGGCATCCTGTATTACCTGCCCTTCTGCGACGGGGTCAGAAAACGGGACGCCCAGTTCCACCAGATCTGCGCCGTCCTGTGCCATTTGCAGCACTAATTGCTCTGTTACCGATAACGCCGGGTCACCGGCAGTGATAAATGGAATAAAAGCTTTGCCGCCGGAAAAGACCCGCTGTATTTTACTCATAAATCTGCACCCCCCTGTAGCGGGCTATTGCCGCAACATCCTTATCGCCTCTGCCGGACAGGCAAATAACGATGATCCGGTCCCGCTTCATTACCGGCGCAAGCTTCCTTGCATAAGCAACGGCATGTGCGCTCTCAATCGCGGGGATAATTCCTTCCATACGCGATAAATATCCGAATGCTTCAACGGCCTCATCGTCCGTGACCGGTACATACTCAGCTCTGCCTGTATCACGCAGATTTGCATGCTCAGGGCCCACGCCCGGATAATCCAGACCAGCCGAGATGGAATAGACCGGTGCGATCTGCCCGAACGGATCCTGGCAAAAGTAGGACTTCATACCATGAAAGATACCAACTGTCCCAACCGCCATCGTTGCTGCAGTCTTACCCGTATCGACGCCGTGCCCTGCCGCTTCGCAGCCTATGAGGCGGACACCTGCATCTTCTATAAAATCATAAAACAGGCCCATTGCATTGCTCCCTCCGCCGACACATGCCAGCAGCACATCCGGAAGCCTGCCTTCCTTTTCCATCAGCTGCTTTTTGACTTCGCGTCCGATGACACTCTGAAAATCACGTACAATAGTTGGAAACGGATGCGGGCCCATTACAGATCCCAGTACATAATGCGTATCACGGACACGCTTCGTCCATTCCCGCATAGTCTCATTAACAGCATCCTTCAGAGTCTGCGTACCGCTTGTTACCGCATGCACCTTCGCACCCAGCAGCTCCATCCGGTAAACATTGAGCGCCTGACGGTCCGTATCCTCTTTGCCCATGAAAATTTCGCATTCCATGCCCATCAGAGCGGCTGCCGTAGCCGTTGCTACACCATGCTGCCCGGCGCCGGTCTCTGCGATTACACGAGTTTTGCCCATGCGCTTTGCCAGAAGCACCTGTCCCAGCACATTGTTGATTTTGTGGGAGCCAGTATGATTAAGATCCTCGCGCTTTAGATAAATCTTAGCCCCACCCAGATCCCCCGTCATTTTTTCCGCGTAATAGAGCAACGACGGCCTTCCTGCATACTGATTGAGTAAATTGTTCAATTCCGCAATAAATTCCGGATCAAGCTTAAAATGATTGTATGCTTCCTCCAATTCAATAACGGCATTCATCAATGTCTCCGGAATATATTGTCCTCCATGGATTCCAAACCTGCCAGCCGGCATATCCATCCTCCTCCTTCAAGAAAATTCGCTTTGCTCCGATTTTAGAGCAAGACTTCGCTATGCACCAAAATAAAAAAGCCTTCATCCCTGAAAAACAGGGACAAAAGCTTGTAAACTTCTGTGGTACCACCCAAATTGGCGATGAATCGCCCGCTCATTTTGCATACTATCATATGCAACCCACCGATAACGGGCAGGGATCCCGTAAGCTCCTACTCTCTTTCGATTTCGGGCTTCCCTCGCAAGTCCATTCGGAATGACCTTTGCAGCCGCATTTTCATCGCCGGCGGCTCTCTGGATGCAAGCAATCAATCTTACTATCCTTGCTCATTGGTTTGTTGTTATATTGAATCATATCATAACATCGGCAGTATTGTTTGTCAACAAATTTCTAGTCAAAGATCGCGTCAGTTTACTGTAGGGAAAAAAAGAAAAGAATCATCCTGCAATTTTGAGAGTCAGGAACGCCCTTGACAACAAGCATCTCCCATATGGTTTGCAGCCTGGGCGGCACCCTATGAAAAT
>JBDKVA010000098.1:0-12842 GCA_039679375.1 Clostridiaceae bacterium | reverse complement strand
GCCTCTTCATTTAAAGTATGAGACCAATATAAGAAACAGCCCCTTATACCGTTTTTTACAACTAAATCCCTCAGCAAATCCAGTCCGTTGCCTGATATATACTCCCAGTATTCCAAAACCGCTCTTTCTCCGCCTTTTTGTTCAATAAATTTAAACAACTCACTGTATGCCGGTATAAATTCCGTACAAGAAATCAATTTGTTTTGCCTCCCTTCTTGTAAAAACGCTGCACTGAAGCACCCGTTTCATGGTCATACTTCAAAAGTTCAAAGGCAAACGGCGTACCTTCACAAACAGTTTCATTCACAGTTTTTGTCAGCTCATGGTAAAGCGGTGATACCGGGATCTCCGACTTCCTTATATGATCCACTGCAGGACATTGTTTCACGCGTATTACCAGTTCATCATTTGAGAGCGCAAACTCAACGTTCTCTATTGCTTCTTCCGCTGTGTAAATCTTTTTATAGTATTCCAGCACCGCGGCAAGACCATTTTCCTTCAGGGATGCTTTCAACGGTGTATAATACGCTGAAGCAAACTGCCTTAAATACTCCCGTACCGGTTCCTCACCGAATTTTTCCCGCAAATATTCTATTCCCAGGTTCATAAGGTTGTGGAAATCCCTGTGAAGATACTTGTTATCTGAAGCCTTTCGATCCATAATCTCCCTTGCCATAACGCCCCACCCCTTAAATTTCGCCTATATCCTGCAACTTCTCACGGATTTCATCTATGGCTTTCTCCGGTACTCTTCCCATATAGTCCGGACTGAAGCTTCCTTCATAGCCAAGCAGGTTCATAGCTGCCGTAAATGATGGGAACACATTATAATTTACAAATAAATTTCTTAATGAGATTATGTTCTCAAGGTATTTGGCTCCGGCCGCAAAATTTCCTTTAGCAAACTCTTCATAACACTTTGAAGCATTGTTCGGCGTGCAGCTGAACATGCCGTCCAGGTTTCTCCTGATACCGTATATATAAGCTGCGTCAAAAAGATCCAGGGTGCTGAAAAAAACAGAGAAATCATCTCTTCGTTCCGGACTGTTAATCAGTTCTTTATTAAGAACAAGATCACCGGACTTTATTCCGGCAATCCGCCTGTCATCCATAAGAGAAAGTACGGTATCCCGTGTTATCCTGGTCTTCGTTACTACAGGCAGGTCATATAAATAAACCGGATATTTTGACGCGTCTGCCACAGCTTTAAAATATGCCTTGGCTTCTTCCTGTGACGATGCATAGTAATATGGTGTTGTAACGACAATCCCATCAATTTTAACATTGCCAATAGCATTGAGCTTATCCCTGACACGCCATACCGAATTATCCATTGCGCCTACAAAGAGAGGGCATTTGCCTCTTGCCGCATCAACTGCAATTGCAACGATATGGCTGTACTCCGATTCCCGGATGTAAGGTTCCATACCCATGCTGCCCATCAGCAGAAGGCCGGAAGCTCCAGCCTCCTGCTGGTCAACTATTTGTTTTACAAGGCTCTTCTCAATCACATTACCAAACTCATCCACCGGTGTTCCCAATGCTGTAAAAAAGCCGTTATTTAACATTTTCCATACCTCCAATTTTCAAAATAGCACACCGATAATTTACTGTCAATAAGCACTCTCACAACCAATTATGAGCATTTATAGCTGTACTTCACCATGCCGTTTAGCAGGACATGGTGAATATTAAAATTTTCATCCACAATAACAATATTGGCTATTTTACCGTCTTCTATCGTGCCGGCTTCATCCAGTTTAATTGCCTGAGCGGGATTTTTTGCGGCCATTTTAAAGATTTCAGCCATTCCGCAGCCAATATGCTTTTTCATATTTCGGCAGGCTTCATTCATCGTCAGCTTGCTGCCGTAAAGCTCGCCGTTTACAAAATTAATATCTCGCGCGCTCAACATATCTTCCGGAGAGTAATCATCCAGGGCGATATTATCGCCCAAGGCGACAACGTCGCCTATAGCGACATTGTCGCTCACACAGGCATCATTGCCCATGGCGACGTCGTCACCTACACAGGCATCGGTAATAATTATTACACGGTCGTATCCCATTGTTTTTGCAATCAGCTTCAGCATGACAGGACGGACATGCACGCCCTTTGAATCGGGTATTACTTCGGTAAACAGATCATGTATCATTACGCATTCGTCAAAGGAAGGCTCACGGGTTCCTGCAAATCGGGCCGGCGTAATGGAGCAGCCGGTTGCATCCATTAAATGGGTAACTATGGAGACACCCTTTTTAACATATTTATCAACTTCCTCCGGACCTGCGCCTGAATGCCCGATTGAAAGCGGTATTCCATGCTTCACAGCTGTTTCGACAAAATCGTCAAGACCATCCATTTCAGGCGAGAAAGTCCAATTCCTTAATAAGCCTTCAGAGTGTTCAATATAGGCATTATACTCGGCGGGAACAAGCCTGGTTACTCCCATGGATGCGGCTCCATATCCGGGACTCAGATATGGGCCTTCCAGATGGATTCCTATAATGTTGCCGGGTTTTTTATCATAGCAGCATTTTTTTATCCGTTCAATACCTTTTATTGTTCCGTCAAAGCCTACGGTCTTATAAATTGAGCAAACCAGAGAAGTCGTGCCGTGATTGAGATGATGCGCAGCCATTTCTGCAGGATGCGTATGACACCAATACCGGCTGCCTCCGTGGCAATGAATATCCACGAATCCCGGACCGGCATAAAGACCTTCTGCATTAATAATAACAGCATTTTCGGGTACTTTATCATTTTTCAGAGAGCCTGCTTTTACGATTCGTTCTCCCTCAATGAGAATATATCCGTTATCGATTATTTCATCAGGCGTAACTACCCGGGCATTTACAATAGCTTTCATAGGATTACCCCTTTTGATCCGTTAATATCCGACAAGCTCCCAGCAGTCAAATTCCTTTGCGATTTCCTCGCTTACATACACGCTGGTAGGCATCAATTGAAGTATGGAAGAAGGAACTTTTGGTGTTACCGGTCCGTAAAGGACCAGTCTTGAAGTTAATCTCTGCCATGCCGAAACAGTTCCCATCGTGGAGATGGCATGCATTTCAAAACGGTTCCGGCTTCTTGCAACATCTATAGGGCCTATTGTAGCGGCTCTGGGAGGTACATTCGCTATATCGCCGCTGCAGCCGAATACGCCATGCAGCGAGTTCTGAGCTATTGTCAGCGGATGGAGCGTTACAACCCTTGACTCCATTTTCAGGAATTCATCAATGCTGCTGCAGGCGAATTCCGGGGTATCAGGATCAATGAACGCAATATGTCCGGCCCAGCCGGGGCCGCTGTAGCAAATATCGGCGCCGCCATTGCCGCACTCGGCGATCATTTTGCTGTAATCCTTAATGTTGGCGGTGGTTGGAGCATTGCAATTCGCTCTTTTCATTCTTAATTCAGGGTCAATCTTCCCATAAAAATATTTTATAAAAGAGTGGTTAAAGCCGGCGGAATAACTTTCAGGAGCTATGCAGCCATCCTCGCTTGCCCACTCATCCATATTAAAGGTAAAAACATTACGGCAATTGATCCGAAACCGGTTAATCAGTTCAGCTACTGCGGCATACGCGGCAGGGCAGGGGTTTGGCATAATCATAACGAGCTTTTTGTCCCGGACATCGGATTCCCGGATTCTCATTAACATATCTCCTACCCATATAGCGTTAACATCCGAAACGATTTTGATCTTGAAATCGGGGTTGGAGTGTTTCTCCATGTCCTTCCTTTTAATCCTGCGAACACGTTCCAAAACTTCTTTATCCTTAAAAGGAATCCATGGAGCGGGCATAAATTGAAAGCTATTATTATTCACAGCAATACCTCCTGTTCAATCGGCTTTGTAATTGTAGAAATCGATCAATATCTTTGTACCTTCCTCCACAGCAGCCTCCAGGCACTTTTGCCCGACTTCGACGCTTGAGTTTGTAGGGTCTCCGAATAATCCTGTCTTTGTCACCTGCAGCCCCCAGGTGGAAACGGGCCCCCTCAGGCTATTGTTGCACCGGACTGCGTCAACATTCGTATATTCCGCTTTGTTGACCAGTTCCGGTCTTGCAACCAAAATCATGGATGTTTCCCACTCGCCGCCGTGAATATCGCCGGCAGGATCCTTTTTTATCTGGTTATATACCTTTTCGGAAAGCCTGGATGGGGAAAGCGTACATATAAATTTACCATGCTTATCCGCAATTTCCCTCATGACGGTTCTGAGTAATCCATCGTGGTTTCCATGGCAATCGAGCAGCGCTATTTTTGAAAACCCCATATTCATTAATGAATCAATCATATCAAACATATAATCCATAAAGACTCTGGTTCTGATCTTGATGGTGCCTGGCCAGTTACTTACAATGTTCATGGAGTAGCCAAAATTAATTGTTTGTGTTACAAGCACAGGAATTTTGCCCTGCAAAGCCCTGGCAAACTCGTCGCCGAATAATCTGGCGATCATGGCGTCCGTTTCTACAGGAAGATGGCGCCCGTGTTCTTCAGTTGTGCCAATGGGAATAATAATCAGACTATCCTTTTTTATCTCTTCCGCTAATTCAAGCCAGGTTTTTTCACCGAAATAGAATGACATACCGATTCCTCCAATATATTTATGAATTTAACATTATTTTTTCATTGGAGCTGCAATAAGCCTTATAGTACTCATTGTATATCTTGTGTTTTTCAGGGTCTGTGATGAAGGTCTTTGCAGCAGCGCCGACTGTTTTAAATGCGTCCCCGCAGTTTGAATAAATTTTTGCTCCGATTCCGGCGATTATAGCGGCGCCTAAATTGGCTGTTTCATGAGTTCCAGGGATTATTATGGTTTTTCCTGTGACGTCTGCGATGATCCGAGCCCAGATATCGCTCTTTGCTCCGCCTCCAAAGAGGCGGATTTGCCGCATGGCTCCATTAATGGCCTCATGCGAATGTATATGTATTTTAATCTGATAAGCAATACCTTCAAGTACAGCCCTGACGATGTCTCCCTCCGTGATATGAAGGCCAAGGCCTGTAAAAGCGCCTTTTGCCCCTTTGCCGTTATTTTCAAGATAAGGATAAAACATAACGCCTTCCGAGCCCGCGGGAGAAGATGATGCCATGTCATCCAGCTTACTGTACGGGAGATCCTTGAAGAAAGTATCTTTTACCCATTTTAACGCAACGCCCGAAGTGCCGATGACTGATTCCAGCATCCAGCGGTTTTTGTCAAATCCGCAGCAGGTTACTTTCATCTGCCTGTCGAATACGGGTTCGGAACAAATGGAGCATATGGCTGTAGCCGTACCGAGCGATACGGTTGCCATCCCCCTATCTATACCGGCCCCCAATGATGCGCATCTTTGATCCTGAGCCCCAATTACGGCAAGACAGTCTGCGGAAAGGCCAAGCTCTTCTGCCACGGCAGGCAGCACCCTGCCTGCAATATCGCCAAGACAACCAATATCAGGAAGCTTCCTCCGGTCAATATCAAACCTTGAAAAAATGTCATTAAACCAGGCCTTTTCGGCTATACTGTAGCATAATGTACCTGAAGCCATGGAATAGTCGGTAATGACCAAACCGCAGAGGCGATATAGCAGAAAGTCCATGCCCATCATAAACTTCCATGTATTTTTGTAAATTTCAGGGGCGTTTTTTTTAATCCACATAAGTTTTGGTAAAACGTATGCCGGCAGGACGGGTTTTCCCATGGTGTGAAAAATACTTTGTGCTCCATAAGCACAGGTTATGGCTTCAGCTTCTTCTATTGCTCTTCCGTCGAGCCAGCTTATTGCATTCATTAATGCGTTTCCGCTCTTATCAACCGGTACTATGGAAATACCCTGGGAACTGATAGAGAGCGCTTTTATTTTTCTTCCATCAATGCCGGCTTCAGTAATTGAATTCTTTATTGAGTTTTTAACGTTTTGCCACCAAATGTCGGTACTTTGCTCTATATGGCCTTCTTTTCCGATAATCAGGCCGTATTCTGTATAGCTGCCGCCTAGAATATTGCCGTCATATGAAAAAATCATGCTTTTGCAGCTTGTGGTACCGAGATCTACTCCCAACAAGTACGTTTCAATCACCTCCCTAATGCAACCGGCTGTGTACAGCTGTAATTATATCATGAATATAACCTATTCGCCGATTATCTGAACCTGAACGGTACGTTTCCTTGCGCGTACCTGATCCCAATCGATGAAGTAAGTGTAACCGAATTCGCCAAGATCCGGCTTGCCGTCTTCAATTACAATGCTTTCCGAACGGCCGAAGAAGCAGGAACGTAAATGTGCTTCTGTATTCAGGCTGGTCCACGGCCCGGCTTCACCGACGCTATCGGCGAACTCGATATGCTTGGGCCCGGGGTGCATGTACTGATTCTCAACGCGGCAGGTTGGAATTAATTTTTCCATTATGTTGCAGAGGTCCTGCTGCAGGTATTCCAGACCGAAATATGTCTTGTCGTGAGAGCACTCCTGTATCATGACGGAGCAGGTAGTGTGGTGCGAATAGATTACGCAGATGCCGTTCTTCACGCCGGATTTTGCAACGATCTCCTTTACCTGGGCGGTTACATTGTGAAATGTAGGGTGTAAGCCCTCAGATTGTACTTCAATACTTTCGCGATAAATCTTCATCTTGACCTCCTATTATTAATGCTCAATGAGCAAATTTCAGCTATATATTTCTGGCATCCCAGGCTTCCCGCACCGCATGGACCATTTCGTCCACCATTGCCGCGCTGTCGGGTGCTTTAACAATACCGCTGGAAGAGCCTGTAGCCTCCGCGCCGGCATAGATTACTCTGTAAACATCCTTACCGGAGCTGATACCCGCGGCCTGCAGCACTAAAATGTCGGGATTGACGGATTTGATTGCTTCCATGGAAGAGCGGACATAGTCCAAACTGCTGGTTTTACCGGTCCCGATCAAGTCTGAGGGTTCGGCGACAATTATATTGGGTTCCAGCAGTGCGATAGCTTTTGCCTCTGTTATGGAGTCGGCGCATACGATAGACATGAGACCTGTTTCGTCTGCCCTTTTAATCGTCTGACGCAATACCGAAAAGCCAAGAGGTTTTTCGCAATGATTAAGCATTACTCCGACCGCGCCGGCAGCTTTGACCGATTCGGGCAATATATCGGCCAGGCCGCGGCCGATCGGCAGCGGGTCCATATGAGGAGCAAAGACGAATATATTCTCTGTTTCTTCGGCTACCATCCGGATATCTGCGAAAGGCGTCGTAAAAATGATGTTAACATTGTATTTCCTTGCTGCCGCGTCTGCCGCCCTGGCAAGATTTAGAACATGCTTGCCGTAGATATACGATTTGGGGCCTATTTCAAAGAAAGGCGGTTTGAATTCCAGACCTCTGTACATGATTTCTCCTCCATTTGGCATTTTCGTAATACATAATACAAGTATATAATCAGCAAATAAAATAGTCAATTACATTTACTAAAAATTTGCGTATTGCTTTCGAAATAAAAAACTGATACTATATAAAAAGATAACTGATAATTCGTAAAGAAAATTGGTTTATTCAATATAGAAGGAAAATCAAAAACACAGGAGAGGTTAAAATGAAAAAGGAAGCGTTGGATCGAGCCAGGGAATCCTTTCTGATAGAATCAAAAGCTGTCTCGGATACTTTGAAAAACATGGATTTTGAAGCTTTCGGCAAAGCCGTAGATTTGATTGGCAAATGCAGCAGGATAGCCGCAAGCGGATGCGGACACTCCGGTATTGCCTGCATGCACTTTGCACATTCCCTGTGCTGTATCGAACGTCCGGCAAGATTTATCTCTCCGGCTGAGGCGGTTCACGGCGCTATGGGCTTTGTGCAGGAGGGCGATGTTGTCCTGCTTGCTTCCCGCGGAGGGAAAACAACTGAGCTTATGCCGATTTTGCAGATCTGCAGAAAAAAGAAAGCGAAAGTTATCGCCATAACTGAAAAAACAGATTCTCCTCTTGCACGGCAATCGGATATTGTTATTCCCATGAAAATCGAGAAGGAAAGCGATAAGTACAATAGCCAGGGTACGTCAAGCTTTGTGGCGCTGGCGGCTATATTTGATGCGATACAGGTAGCTTTGATTGAAGAAACCGGGTATACAAATGAACAATTTGCTTTGATCCATCCGGGCGGAGCAGTAGGAGAGAGGATTAATAAGTAACTGGAGAACAGTTTTCGGTTGAAAGCCGGCCTGTCAATATGATAAACTGAAAAGCAGCAACAGTCAGTGAAGGAGAGTGGCCATGGCTGGTGAAGGATTAAAAATTGATGTACGAAGGAAAAAAATATTGGAATTGCTGGACCGGGACGGGCAGGTCCGGGTCGCACAGTTAAGCGAAATTCTAGGTACGACGGTAGTAACCATACGCAGCGATCTGGCTGCATTGGAACGCAGCGGTTATCTGGAAAGGATGCCTGGCGGCGCGATACAAACAGTAAAAAATTATTACAATATGGAGTTTCAACGCCGGAAACAGGAAAATATGCAATATAAGAAAGCGATTGCTGTGGCTGCATCCAATATGGTCAGCGACGGCGAAACTCTGATGATCAATTCGGGTACTACTACATTTTTAACAGCAGTGGAACTCAAACGTCATAAGAATCTGAATATTGTGACAAATTCAATTTCTGTTGCGGTAGAACTCGGAGCGTATCCTACTTTCCGCGTAATTTTACTTGGCGGTGAGATCAATGTGCAGTATTCCTTCATATACGGAAATGATGCTATGCTGCAGTTAAAGAATTATAAGGCGGATAAAGCCATACTTTCCATAGACGGTATTAACAGCGACGTAGGGCTGACTACCTACCATGCCGAGGAAGCGGTAATCGACAGGCTTATGATGGAGCGTTCACGGCAGACTGTTATTGTTGCCGATTATACAAAGCTCGGGCATGAAAGCTTTTTCAACATCGGCGCCATATCCGGCGCCGGCAGCTGGGTGACAAACGATTGTATAAGCGAGAATCAATTAGACAAAATCAGAGCTTTGGGGATAGAGGTTATAAAGTGCTGATAATGCCCATTTTGGTAACTTATTGCCGCGAAGTTGCAGGTTTGTGAGCGGTAGCCCGCATTGATACAGCCGGATGATATATGAATTACTCGGAAACTGCCCTAACAGATTATTATATGGGTGGGACAGATGAAGGAAGGGGTCGTCAAATGGATATTTATGTGTCAACAAAAGGGAATGACAGCTGGTCGGGCTTTTTACCCGAACCGGACAAGCCGGGCGTGGACGGGCCTGTTGCTACTTTAGAAAGGGCTCGTGATATCATCCGCGAGGCAAAATACTCAGGAAAGCTTGACGGTCCTGTAAATGCATGGCTGCGCGGCGGACGGTATTTTGCTGAAAAACCGCTGGTCTTCAAGCCTGAGGATTCGGCGCCGGTATCATACAGGGCCTATCCGGGCGAGCAGCCTGTAATTGACGGAGGCAGGCGTATTGCAGGGTGGAGGACCGGAACAGTCGGTACATTCAAGTGCTGGATAGCCGATATTCCCGATGTGAAAGATGGAAAGTGGTATTTCCGGCAGCTTTTTGCAAACGGGCAGAGGCGTCAGAGGGCTAAATTCCCCAAGAATGGGTTTTACAGAATGGAAGCCATCCCTTCGCTCAGAAAGGATAATTGGTTCCTGGACGGGCAGAATGCCTTTATTGCATCACAGGGCGATTTTAATAAATGGAAAAATATTAATGATGTTGAAGTGGTTGCGTTTACCAAGTGGATAGAGCAGCGTTTACCGGTCGAGTCGTATGATGAAGCATCCCGCCTTGTAACGCTTTCAAGGAAGAGCACCATGGCTTTAAGCGATGATTTTGAAGGGAAATATCCGAGGTATCACATAGATAATGTTTTCGAAGCATTAAGCGAGCCCGGAGAATGGTACCTTGACCGCAATGACGGGAAGCTGTACTACATACCGCTGCCGGGTGAAGAGCCTGAAAATACCGAAATTTATGCTCCGTTTGCTGCTCAGCTTGTAAAGCTTTTGGGCTGTCCTGACGAGGGAAAGTATGTTGAATTTCTGGGCTTTGAAGGTTTGACTTTTGAACATGGCGACTGGAATCAGGACAATGGACCGTCCGTACAGGGCGCGCATATGGTTCCGGGCGTCATAAGCATGAAGGGCGCTCGCTTCTGCACAATAGAAGACTGTACAATAAGCCATTCGGGTTTTTACGGCATTGAGATGGCTGAGGGATGTTTTGGCAACAGAATTACGGGAAACAGGATTTATGACATGGGCGCGGGAGGAATAAAGCTCGGAGGTTCGGATGCAAAGGGGCCGAAGTCAGGGCTGACAGGAAACAACGCTATTGCCGGAAACAGGATTTATTCAGCCGGCAGAGTCTTTTACAGTGCCTGCGGGATACTATCCCTTCACTCCTTCGGAAACGATATCTCGCACAATCACATCTATGACCTGTATTACAGCGGAATATCCTGCGGCTGGGTATGGGGCTATGATGAAAATGTATCAAAAGACAACCGTATTGAGAAAAACCATATCCATGATATAGGGCACGGCTTACTGAGCGATATGGGCGGCATATATACGCTTGGCGTGCAGCCGGGTACCGTGATACGCGGGAATCTCGTACATGACATTGAAAAATATTGCTATGGAGGCTGGGGCATATATACTGACGAAGGCAGCTCACATATTCTCATAGAAGACAATATCTGCTACAGAACCGGCAGCCAGTGCTTCCATCAGCATTACGGCAGGGAAAACATCGTGCGCAATAATATCTTTGCTTTCGGCAGGGAGGGAAACGCTGCCCTGACAAAAATGGAAAAGCATCTCTCGTTTACGCTTGAACGCAACATATTTGTCACCGATGGCCCTCCCATATTTTTATGCCCTTCTGTTAAGAATTTTGAAAAACGCAGCTTCATAAGCGATCTAAACCTTTTCTGGAGCGTATCGGGCAGTATGGCTGCCGCCGGCGGCTGGGGCCGTCTGGACAGGGACGGCTGCAGGTCTTCCGAAAATACTATTGGTATAACTGAATGGAAAGGCATGGGATATGACGCACATTCCATCTGTGCCGACCCGAAATTCGCTGATGCCGAAAGCTGCAGCTTTGAGCTTGGGCCGGATTCACCGGCGTTTGCATTAGGCTTCAGGAGGATTGACGTTTCAGATGTAGGACCGGAAAAATGATTTTAACCGCTGAAGAATACCTGCTCAATAATTTACTTTACATTTAGCTTACCGGGGTCTATAATAAGACATAGAACATATGTTCTTATCGGAGGTAACGGTATGAAAATGAAAGTAACTATAGGCTGTGCTGCTTGCGGTTTTTCGGATACGCTCAATGTCAATTCCGCCATTGATTGTTCTGCTATCGTCTGTCCGAAATGCGGGAATGAAGATTGCATGTCAATTACTTCCGTATCTGAGTCAGCTGATGATAATTTCAAAAAGCCGAATGTTCTGAAAAGGCTTCAAATGATTAATCAGCTGTGAGGTAACTTTTTTGTAATCAGCATAGACAAATACAAATGAAAATGATAGAATCAAGTAAAAATAAACACCATAAACAGAGCAGATATTATGCGTTAAGTGTTAGAGAATGGGAGTAGAGTCTCTAAACGAAAAGCCACCCGGCAGCATGTGGTTTGCGGTATAATATTGCATCCGCTGTATCACATAAGAAGTCTTTCCATTTCTTAATGTGGCAGTTGCTTTCTGTTGAAGGTAATACATTATGTAAATGGGAGGATAAAAAGATGAATACTGGGAAAAAGTCATTACCTATCAAATCAATCGTTCAGGTAAGTCTGTTAATCGCACTTGCATTAGTTATCAGGAATTTAAGCTATATGGTGTATTTTGGCGGGGCTCCGGGCATGCGCGTAGGTTTCTCGGGAGTATTTACAAAAATCACTGCAATTTTATTCGGGCCGGTTTTAGGCGGAACAGCCTCCGGAATTGTCGATATACTGGGTTGTTTAATAAAGCCGGAAGGCGCATATATTCCGTGGCTTACCGTTACGGCCATTTTAGGCGGGGTAATTACCGGTGTATTGTGGAAGCTTGCCAGCAAGATTGATTTAATTAAATTCAAGCGATTTTTTTTAGCGTTTATCGTGATTATTGGTATGTTCGGGATAGCAAACCACATTTTTATTAATTATATACCGGATTCGTATTGGGCAAAAGCAATTAATAAGCTGGGTAAATATAAGGATTTTACTTCAGTCGGTCTTGAGGTCATTTCAGGCATAGGATTCATATTTTTCATAGCCGATATCATTATCAAAAAGGTACATAGCAAATCGAACAGTCAGGATGATTTTTTAAAAATTGTGATAACAACTGGTGTAAGCGGCATTATTGTAACGACTCTAAACACATTCATTTTACGGATTTTCATTCCTGCACTGGGGAAAAAGGGATTTATTCTGTTTTGGGTACCCCGTGTGATAGAGGAAATTTTTATGATTGTGATTCAAGCATATATTATTTCTATACTCATAACAATTTATAAAAAACACATATTAACAAAATAGCCGGCAAGACGGAATGAACAATGCTGAACAATAAACCGGATAAGGGATTGCCGATTTTGATATACAGGAGTCATGAAAAATGAAACAGGTGGGAAGAGACATCATTTATAATAGTATCAGCGGGCAAAACAAGCCTTCACTGACCATACACCCGGGCGAAACCTTCAGGGTGCAGACAGAACTGTGCTCCGGCGCCTGGCTCGAAAAGCTCGGCGATGAATTCATTGAAGAGAGCAGGATATATACCAATCCTACAGTATGTGTGCAGGTTGAAGGTGCAATGCCGGGAAGTGCG
>JBDKVA010000097.1:0-12475 GCA_039679375.1 Clostridiaceae bacterium | reverse complement strand
TATCGACAAGGTGTCCGGATGTGCCGAAATGGTGTCCGGATAATTCCGAAACGCTGTCCGGATGTTGCCGGAATTAGTGTCCGGATGTTACCGAAATACGCATTTAGTTACTTCGCCATCTTTATATTTGATGCAACAGTGTTTTATTTTGTGCAGGTACTTATTGACTGTGAGACGAGGTAAAATATAATAATAAGACTATGAAAGGTAAAGGAAAATAGGATTGGTTATATATAAATGCAGGAGGAATTTATGGAGCAGTTCGCAATACCAGCGGTTGGAGGAATTATCTTAAAATCAATTGATAATGTTGAATATATATTACTACAGGAAAGATGTAAATCAGAAGCGCCTGATGAAATTGGGCTTCTTGAAATTCCTGGAGGAAAAATACGTGCTTTTAAAAATATTTTTGATGCATTAAAACGTGAAATATTAGAAGAAACAGGTCTTGAAGTAATTAAAATTCTTGGCGAAAATAAAACTTCTGTCTATGATTACGATAATTATCAAGTTGTTAGTTTCATGCCATTTAGCTGCTCTCAAAATATCAAAGGCAATTATCCGATTATGGAGTTTGTATTTATTTGTTATGTAAAAGGATGTCTTTTAGAGCATTCTGGTGAAGCTAAAAATTACAAGTGGATTCCAACTTGTCAAATTGAAATGATGTTGAATGAAAATTTGCAAAGGATTTATCCTATGGATTTAGATGCGCTAAAGAAATATATCTCAACTTTGGGCAAATAAGTGCGGCATTCGCCTCCTTACGTTTCGCAAAACCATCGCCCCATATGTGAACTGGAGATTACTTATATTTTCGGAGGTAGAGTATGGAAAACAGATTAGAAATTTTACGGCGGAAAGTTGATGAGTTGGTAGATCTAGTGCAACGGGATAAACAAAGATATTTTTTTGTACATCTATACGGAGTTTCTCATTTTGGAGCCATATTAGCCATTAGGAGAGGCCTTGACCCTGAACTTGCATCAGCTTGCGGCATGTTACATGATATCTATGCAGTAATTTCGGGAAGCTATGATAACCATGCTATTATCGGCTCAATTGAAGCAAAAAAGATTCTTGAATCCATTAATTTGTTTACAAATAGCGAGATTGACATTATAACAACAGCCATTTCGAGACATAGTGATAAAGACAAAAAACATCTTCCATATGATGAAATTTTGAAAGATGCTGATGTATTACATCATTGTTTGTACAATCCATCTTTTCCGGTAAAAGAATATGAACAAAGTAGATATAGTAACATACTTATTGAGCTTGGAGCGAATACCGCAGGGTTGATAGGATGATATTAAGTGGTGTAAGTGGGAGTTATACCATCAATATTTTTACTTGAGGTAGGAGGATGTATTATGGAAGCTATTATATTTGCCTTTTTTGCTTTTGCGTGTTTTTGTATTGCTTTTATCGTTCTTAAAGATAAACCTATGTTTTGTGCTATATTAGGAATTGCTACATCAGTGTGTTCCGGTATATCTATGTATTTATTTTGGCAAATGCTCGAAGAAAGTGGGCGAGACGCTTCATATATTGGTCCTTGGGGGCATCCGATAATCCCTGTTGTCTATACTATTTTTATATTGCTTGGATTCCTGTTCTTAATATTGGGATTTACTAAATGGCATAGATTGAAAAACAATAATTCCAAAAGAACATAATCTGCGGTTTTGCGCCGATTGTGAGAGAATTTCACTGAAGTACAAAGCATTATCAGGGAGGTAACATGAACGAGGTTACGAAAGCGATCTTATTTGATTCAGGAAGAGTCTTAAATAAACCGGCTACAGGACATTGGTTTATTCCACCGGACTTCTTTATTTATGTAGATAAAAAGAAATACAATTCAATACCGATAAAAAAAGTGAAAAGTGCATTCAAGAAAGCTGGAAGATATATTTCCGGTCAGAATATGATTAAGAATGAAGAAGAGGAATTTTCATATTTTCTTGAGTATTACAAAATTTTTTCAGAGTGTTTACCCGAATTAGGTTTGGATGAAGAGAAGATAGAATGCATTACAAAGGATTTGGTTTATAATCATAAAAAATATGAGTTTTTTAAAGATGCTGGGAGTGTAATCTCTACTTTAAGCCAGACGTATAAATTGGCAATTGTGTCTGATGCATGGCCTTCACTAGAAAATGTATTTATAAGGGCAGGGCTTAGAGACTATTTTACATCATTTATTATTTCAAGCAAAATTGGAGTGGCAAAACCTAATGAGTTAATGTATAAAACTGCATTGGAGGAGCTTAATGTAACTCCTAATGAAGCCGTATTCATTGATGATAATATAAAAAATTGTGAAGGTGCAAGTAGATTAGGAATTAAGACAATTTTATTATGTAGAAATCCTGGATTATATGTATACAGGAAACTAACATGCAGGAGTCACAGCGTGATAAGGAACCTTAACCAGTTGAATATATAGGGCCGCGGTGTATAGACTTTTGGAAATGGAACTTGCAGAAAAATTTTGATATAATATTAACGGTTATATTGACGGCAAAAATTCATATATAACATATATAAAAGATATAGATAGGAAAGCTCTGGAACGGGCAGAGACGAGATAGGCTTTCAATAGTCTCGGCCTTGACTCCGCCGTGCGGTTGGGGAGTGCGACATACATCATTGTAAAAGGTATACTTAGCGTATACGTAGGTTAAAGCGAAATAATTGAAGGGGAATTATTACAATGCAAAGTGCAGGAGGGATTGTTTTAGGGGGAGTTCTTTGGTTAAACATTATTAAAGCAATTTTAGAATTTATGCTTTATATTACAGTTATTATTGCATCATTAAAAGCAATACAAGCGTTAAATGTTTATATCAAAAATAATAAGAAATAGGTTTATATATGTGATAGAAGTGCCTGAGAGCCACGCCTTTAAGGAGGGTGAGGACGATAGGTCAGTCCTGAATCTTTGTCCTGTTTATTGTTGACATATGCCAATAATATTTATATACTTGTCTATGTAATGTTTTTTAAATTTGAGGGAAAGCATTAATAAACCGCTCATTATAAAACTATACAAGGAACAAGCTGCTTAGCATCTGTTTAAAAGTTTATATTTTCAAATATAATAAAGTGAGTAAGATAAAGCGGGGTTGATTTTATTGGCAAGACCAACAAAATGGAGAAAAATTGAGAATATTCCCACAATCCCATACTTCGTACCATCGGAAAAAGATATTGCAGAGGTGCCGGAGAACATATTGAAGCTAGAGGAGCTGGAGGCGATACGTCTTAAGGATTTGGAAGGCCTGGAACAGGGAGAATGCGCCGAAAAGATGGAGGTGTCGCGTCCGACATTTCAGCGCATCCTTTTGTCTGCAAGGGAAAAAATCGCCGACAGCCTTGTAAACGGAAAGATTATTCACATAGAGGGCGGAAATTTCACCCGCAATATTTGTCCTGTAAGGTGTTTGGATTGCGGCAAGGATTGGATGGAAAGTTACGAGAATCTGGAATCCATAAAAAATGGAGAATACTCTTGTCCTGGCTGCGGATCAACTAAGATTGTCTGCGGGCAGAACTGCAAAGGAAAGTTTTGCCGTAGATACTGCTGGCGGCATGGCAAAAGCATTGAGTAGCAAATTGTATTAAAGTGAAAAAACATATTAGTAACTGTTGTGGGCGGTAGCCCACATTGAACTGAGAAACAAGGACAAAAAAGCGATCAAATCTTTTTGGCCTTGTTTTTTCTTATTAATGGCCATTTGCTGACAAATCCGGCTAAAATCACGGGGACTCGATGCCCTAAGATGCCCTAAGATTTTAAATTGTTTTGGTTATAATATTGACATATGCTCATAATTGTACTAAAATAAATGTTGTGGGCATAAGCCCACAATTGCTTATTTAATGGCTAATGAGTTAGAGAATCCAAATTATTTTGTTTAGGAGTTGACGAAAGATGCCGGATAAAAATAAGACCTGTTCAGATAGCGGATGCAGTAAGGAATCCTGTGAAGGATGTGAAAAGGATTCCAAAAGCTTTCTGGAAGAAACGAATGAATTAAATTCCATAAAGAAAGTTATCGGTATTGTAAGTGGAAAAGGCGGAGTAGGGAAATCTTTGGTTACTGCCATGTTATCCATTTTATTGAAAAGAAAGGGGTATAGTGTAGGCATTCTGGATGCCGATATTACCGGCCCTTCTATCCCCAAAATGTTTGGCATTACCGGAAAAGCGCAGGGAAGCGATCTGGGGATTTTTCCTGTAAAAACGCACAACGATATCCGTATTATGTCTATCAATTTGTTGCTTGACCAGGCAGATGCGCCGGTAATTTGGAGAGGTCCTCTGCTTGCGGGCACCGTCAAGCAGTTCTGGACCGATGTAATATGGGGGGAGCTGGATTTTCTGCTTATTGATATGCCGCCCGGAACGGGGGATGTACCGCTTACCGTATTCCAATCAATCCCACTGGATGGAATCGTGATAGTAACTTCACCCCAGGAGCTTGTTTCCATGATCGTAAAAAAGGCATACAACATGGCAAAACAGATGAACATTCCTGTTTTAGGGGTTGTTGAAAACATGAGTTATGTTAAATGCCCGGACTGCGGAAAGGAAATCAGGCTGTTTGGTGAGAGCAGCCTGACGGAAACTGCAAAAGACCTTGGTCTTAATGTCCTTGGTAAGGTACCGGTTGATCCGGTCATGGCACAGCTTGCTGATAAGGGTGAATTTGAAAGGTTCAACAACGATTATTTAGTTAATGGTGCGGAGAAAATTGAGAAAATTCTAAAAAAAACGGAGTGATATTTTGATTAATCATTCGCAGCGTGCCATGGAACTGTTTAAGCAGGGATATAATTGTGCGCAGTCAGTATTCGCAGCTTTTTGTGAGGACTTGGGCATTGATTTTGAGACGGCTTTAAAACTATCCTCCTCCTTTGGCGGCGGAATGGGAAGGCTTCGTGAGGTTTGCGGCGCGGTCAGCGGTATGTTTGCAGTGGCGGGAATGAAATACGGATACACCGATCCAAAGGACTGCAAGGCCAAAGCAGCACACTACAGACTGATACAGGACCTCGCCTCGCGATTCAGGGCGGAAAACAATTCAATAATATGCAGGGAGCTTCTAGGGCTGGGCGCCGGACCTGACATTCCCGATCCTGAGCTGCGTACGGACGAATATTATAATAAGCGTCCATGCGCCGAATTGGTAAGATGCGCCGCCGGAATTATAGAGGATTTGATAAATAAAACTGAAAAGGAGAAATGCTAAATGAAATTGATTGTACCGGTTGAAAATAAGACATTGGATGCCCCTGTCTGTCCTTCCTTCGGACGGACGCCCCTTTTTGTACTATTTGACACAGAAAGCGGAGACCATGATTTTTTAGACAACTCAGCTGCTTCCAGCCAGGGCGGGGCTGGAATTAAAGCAGCTCAGGTGTTGGTGGACAGCGGAGCTGCGGCCCTTATTACCTATCGCTGCGGTGAAAATGCCGCGAAGGTGCTAGATGCGGCCGGTATTAAAATGTATAAGGCACAGGATGGCTCTGTGACCGATAACATTGCGAAATATAAAGACGGAAGACTTACTCTGCTGACTGATATTCATCCCGGTTTTCATCATCACGGGGGTGTAGAGTAATGAGAATTGCCGCGCTCAGCGGAAAAGGCGGGACGGGTAAAACCTTTGTGTCCGTCAATCTTGCCTGTGCAGCCGGAAAGGCGGTCTATATAGATTGTGATGTGGAAGAACCCAACGGTCATCTTTTTTTGAAGCCCTGTATAACTGGAAAGCTTCCGGTTAAGGTAGCGGTACCGGAAGTGGATGCGGACAAATGCACAGGATGCAGGAAATGCGTGGATTTCTGCAAGTACAATGCACTGGCTTTAATCAAGGATAAGCTTATGATTTTCCGCGAGATATGCCATTCCTGCGGCGGTTGCATGCTCTTTTGCCCTGAAAAAGCATTTGCTGAAAATGAAAGAACAATCGGCACGATCGAAGAAGGCAAATCAGGTGATGTAACAGTCTTCACAGGATGTCTGAACACAGGAGAGGTCTCCGGTGTGCCGATCATCAAAGAGCTGATGGGAAAAATGTCTGAGCAGGGCACAGTCGTAATCGACTGCCCTCCCGGCAGGGCCTGCACTGTAATGGAAAGTATCCGCAAAGCAGATTTTTGCATTTTGGTTGCCGAACCGACAATTTTCGGCGTCCATAATCTGTCCATGGTTTATGATTTGGCGAAGCTGTTCAATAGGCCATTTGGCGTAGTGCTGAACAAATGCATGCCCGGCGGAAATCCGGCTGAACAATTTTGCATGGATAATAAAATAAGTATTATTGGCAGAATTCCGTATGATGAGGAATTGGGCAGACTCAACTCCAGGGGACTTATAGCCGTATATGAAAACACGCAGTATATGGAGTTGTTTCAGAAAATGCTGAAAGTCATTGAGAAGGAGGCGGTAGTATGAAACAGCTTCTCATACTCAGCGGAAAAGGCGGAACAGGTAAGACTACGGTAGCAGGTGCGTTTATTGAATTGAGCAAATGCCGTGCTTATGCCGACTGCGATGTAGATGCCCCCAATCTTCATCTTACTGTTTCACAAATGTCCGAACCGGTAAAAACGGATTATTACGGGTTTGGAAAAGCAGTGATCGATAATTCAAAGTGTGTCCATTGCGGGATTTGTGAAGAAAAATGCCGTTTTGGCGCCATTCAGGACAGCGTTGTCGGTATTTATGAATGCGAGGGATGCGGAGTTTGCGTTGAGCTTTGCCCTGCACAGGCGATTGCCATGTCCGACTATTCCTTGGGAAGCCTATTCCTGTATAAGCACGCTGATAAAGTGTTTTCCACTGCACAGCTTAAAATGGGCAGCGGCGCGTCGGGCAAGCTGGTAGCAGCAGTAAAAAAGCAGCTGGTGATGGAAATACAATGCGAGGATTGGGCTATTATAGACGGATCGCCGGGAATAGGCTGCCCGGTCATAGCGTCAATCAGCGGAGCGGACATGGTGCTTATTGTCGCAGAACCGACAATATCGGGTATGCATGATATGAAGAGGATTATAGATACCACGAAACATTTTGGCGTAAGCTGTGCTGTCTGCATCAATAAATTTGATGTAAATCCGGACAACGCAGAAGTGATCGAAAATTATTGCAATGACCTTGCGATTCCGGTGATAGGCAGGATACCATTTGATGAGACGGTCATAAAGGCAGTGAACCGGTGCCGGAACATTGCCTGCTATCCGGACAGTCCGGCCGGCAAGGCAGCTGCATCAATATGGGATATTCTTTATCACAACTATCTGCAAGGAGGCGCGGAATAATGCAGACAGAAACAGTATTTATAGCAAGGTATGAAGATGAAATCATGGTTATCACAAGACTGAAACACATTTCCCCCGCTCGTCTATGCTTTTCATACGATGTGCTGAATACTGCAAACCATGAGCTTTTAGCCACCGGTGAAACTTTGCATGCATGGACTGACAAGGCATTAAAACCTGTTAATGCGATAAAAACCGTTCCGGATGTTTATTCTATATTAAGTAAGGCTGTTATTTAAAAAATTTGAAAGGAGAAAATTATTATGAAAATCGCAGTCGCAAGTGAAGGTAAATCAGTAACGGAGCATTTCGGCCATTGCGAGGGCTTTGCAATCTTTGAGGCTGAAAACAATCAAATTAAAGGCAGAGAGTTCGTTCCGAATCCCGGACACAGGCCGGGATTTTTGCCGGTTTTCCTGTATGAAAAAGGAGTCAATGTCATAATCTCCGGAGGTATGGGCGGTGGTGCAATTGATATTTTCAATGAAAAAGGAATTGAAGTTATCACCGGAGCATCAGGTGATGCTGAGACAGTAGTGAACAGCTATTTACAGGGAAATCTGAAATCAACCGGTTCTGTTTGCCATGAGCACCGGCATGCTGATGAGTGTGGGAAATAACAAGCCATTCCATTTAGCGGCGCAGCCGGATACGGTTGCGCCGGATCGCGGCATGAACTTATAATTCGGACCGGAATCCGGCGGTAAACACCTTTATCTTCTGCCATATATAAGTTGACAAATGATTTTGGCTAATGAACGAAAGAAATTTTTGTTAAACATCAAATTAAGGTAACACATATGAAAAAACATGTGCTCTCAATTCTTTTTTTCAATGTATATGGTAATTTGTTGCATATTCGCGCCATACAAATTATGAAGCCTCTGAAACCCCTTTTAGTTTTCCGGTGCCGGCATCCACATTTATAAAAAACCTGCTGCCATATTTGTTTACTGTAAATTGGTAATAGAGTTCATTAGTGCAGATAAGTTTCCATCCTTCAATATTTTTATGAAACTCCGGATCGATGGACTTTTTTGCCGTTTCCATATCAATGGCCGGCTTGGACTTATTGTAGGTTCCGTAAAAAAGGTCGGGACTTGAAAAGTTCAGGCTTCGTAGGATGCCGTCCATATATAGATCGATTGTTACATATTGTCTTTCATCAATATAAGTATCGTCTTCGACCCGGTAAGTAAAAGTGATTGCCCTGTCAAGACGGGCATTCCCTCCAGAAGAAATGCTTCTCTCGTTTTCATTGGCGTTGATTTTTTTCAAAAAACCGCATTTAAAACTACTGATTATTTCATTTGCCATTTTCTCAAGCTCTTCACCGGAAAGCTCCTTTTCGGCCTTATGCCCCGTATGGACATAATTGAAATATCCATCCGGGAGGCCTATGTTTATATATTGATTTTCAGGATCAAAGTGCTTGGCTGTATAATCGACGCCAATAAGATACTGGCCGCTGTTATCGTTAAATACACTGCCTGTTCCCGATTCGATATCATAATTTTCCGAGCGCACCCCTTTTTCTGTAAGCTCAGCCGGTTCGCCAAAAAGAATTCGATATACATCCGAAGCATATTCTTTTGCCTCACTCCTGGACATGGCATTATTAAACCTTTCGACCTGTTCCTGGCTGTATTCCCTGGAGCGCTGCTCCTGCTCCCGGCTTTTTGCTGTAGGTACGGATATCGTGATTCCATCAATGATCTGATAGGCTTTGTTTACATAATTATAGACATATTGACCGTCATAAAACAACCGTTCATATATCTTGTCCTTCTCCGGACCGTTTGAATCCCAATACTCCTTAAGCAGTTCGATCCGCAGGTTCCGAAGCTTTTTGTATGTATTGTGAATATTAGCGAGGTATTCTTTTTGTTCTTCCGACAGCTCCTTTTCATCAATAAGCTGGTAAACGCAGTAGCTGCTTTCCGAAAGAAAATCCCTCAGTGACGGGAAATCCCTGACCCCTGATTCATCCAGATGATATTCTTTTTTAACGCTTATTCTTTCAAGATTATCTATGTTTTCTCTGGACCCTGTAAGCAGCCCTTTCTGATATTCCCTGTCAAATTCGATATCAAAGATAAGGTTAGCAGCTATGTCGTCAACCCTTATTAGAAACCGGTCAAACTCATCAGCCAGCATGTAGTCGGTATTTTCAACCTGGCTTTGATAATAGGTTTTATTGTAATCGATGCTGCGGTACAGCTTATAACCGATACGGAAGATTACCGCAAACAGAACAAGAAAAACGACAGTTATGCCGATAATCTTATTCCTTTTTGCAATTCTTTCCCGTCTTTCCACATACAGATCGGTAAGACTTTTCTCGCCTGATTGGTTCATATACTATGATCATTCCTTTCACGATCACTACATACCTTTACCCCAATTCCAGCTCTACTACGGTGTCGGTTTCATCCGGTAAAGGATAGGTAAATGTATCAACCGGACCGAAATTTATAAATATGTCATCCGGGTACAGCTTGGTATTCCATGCATTAACAAACTTGACTTCGGAAAGATCGGAAACAAGTCTTGCTTTTTTAATTTTACCATTTAACCCTACTAATGGCAAGGCTCCGATATTTCCATCAAAAACATGTGCGTACAGTTCACTGCCGTTTTGTGTATAGTAGCCCCATTCCGGTTTTTTTAGCTGAGATTTGCCGCAGCCGTAAATGCTGCAGCCGTTTTGCTTTAGCCATTTACCAATCCCGGCAAGTATAGCCTTGGATTCGTCCGGAAAATCTCCTTTTGCATTTGGTCCTACATTTAAGATCATGTTTCCGTTTTTGCTTACACATTCAACAAGCTTTCTTATGAGCAGTTTAGGTGATTTATATGTTTTATCCGCCGAACAGTACCCCCATGTGTTGTTCATGGTAACACATGCTTCCCATGGTATTGACCTGCCATTTTCATCTGTAACACCCTCCGCCGGTATTATTTGCTCGGGCGAGGCAAAATCTCCCGAATAAACACTCGGATTCGAAGTTTTTATACTTCCATAACCTTCTCCGCTTCCTTCCAGCCTGTTGTCTATAATTATTCCCGGCTGGAGTGAACGCACCATTTCGACAAGCTCGGTTGCGCGCCATTTCTCCCCTGTCATTTCGCCATAAGAGTAATCAAACCATATAATATCTATTTTGCCATAATTCGTACAGAGCTCTCTTACCTGTCCATGCATATACTCCAGGTATCTGTTGAAATCCTGCTGCTTATCCTTATAAGCCCCGTTGCCGCGCATTGGATGAATTGGATCCCCGTATGCGGGGAAATCTTCATGATGCCAGTCGATAAGAGAGTAATACAGGCCTACCTTCAAGCCCTCAGCCCTGAAAGCTTCAACATATTCTCTTATCAGGTCTCTTCCTGCCCTGGTATTTGTCGATTTATAATCTGTAAGCTTGCTGTCAAACAAACAAAAGCCGTCGTGATGCTTGGCTGTGAGGACTGCATACCTGACGCCTGCATTTTTTGCCATGCTTGCCCATTCGCGTGGGTTATAGCTTTCGGGATTGAACTCTTCGAAGTATTTATTATAATCTTCATCGCTTATTTTTTCCACACACCGGACCCATTCACCCCTTGCCGGGATTGAATAGAGTCCCCAATGTATAAACATGCCGAAACGGTCGTTCAAAAACCACTTCGTGCGCTCTGTTCTTGCTTTGATAAATAAATTTTCATCCATATAAAGCATCTCCTTTCATTTTCACATTCTAATTTTACCAGCTCAGTGTTATAATAAAATGGATTAGTCAAACTGTTTTTTGTGTAAATCTGACCTCAAGGGGCTCTTATGGATGAAAATCATTATAGGTTTCAAAAAGACTTTTTTGCAAACCTGCAGCTGAACATAATTACATCGGCCTTCACTCATTGCTGGAATACATGGCGGGAAACAGACTATGTGCCTGATTATAATAAATTCTATTTTATTATCGATGGGGAAGGCTGGCTGAAGATTGGCGATACGGAATATTATCCACAGCCCGGACAGTTATTTCTAATGCCGGCAGGGGTTCGACAGTCTTATTCTACTATAAACGGCAATACTTTTTTGAAATACTGGTGCCACTTCACAGCCAAAATAGGCGATGTCAACCTTTTTGACATTGTAAAAACTCCTTATTATCTGGATGTTCCGGATGTCAGCAAAGTAAAGGGCCTTTTTGCGGAACTGATTAAAGAACAGGATAATCACAAGCTTTATGCACGTTTAAGAGAAAAGGCACTTTTAAATGAGCTAATTTCATATTTTATAGAGAACACCAATGTTGACAGCCTGAGGTTTTCGAGTTTATCTGTAATGGAAAAGCTGAATGGCATCCTGAAATATATTGAGGAGCATATTGATGAAAACATCAGTGTGGAACAGCTAGCAGGCCGGCTGCATTTTCACCCGAACTATTTTACAAGGGTGTTTAAAAAATATATGGGTATGCCTCCGATCCAATATATCAGTAAAGCAAGGCTGGAGAAGGCCAAGTATCTGCTTAGAACTACCGGACTGCAAATAAGTGAAATCGCGGCAAAAACGGCATTCTGCGATATATATTATTTTTCTAAAGCGTTCAAGAATTATACCGGGTTCACACCTACGGATTATAGGGGGATATAAAGGAGCAACAGGAATGGATAGAAAGAGCCGTCATTGTGGTGGATAATAAATTATAAAAAATTGTCTGATGTCATACAAAAATCGTAAAAAGAGTATTGACAAAGAGAGTGCTTTTATTTATAATAAGATTGTCTGATGTCATACAAAAACATTTTGCATCGGGGGATAAAATGAAACCTATCGAGAAAGTTCCTTTAATTGAGATGGTCATTGCTAATATAAAAGAATTGATAGTGTCTAATTCCCTTTTAGCCGGGGATAAGCTGCCAACGGAACGTGAAATTTGCGAATTGCTGCAAGTTGGGAGATCAACCGTCAGAGAAGCCTTTCGTACGCTGCAGGCTATGGGAATTGTTGAAATAAAGCCAGGGAGAGGGGCATTTGTCGCAGAAAAAAAAGTTGATGGAACAAATGGCGTTGTTGATTGGTTTGTTAAGCATGAGGTGCAAATTTCAGATTTCATGGAAGTCAGAATGGCAGTTGAATCTTTAG
>JBDKVA010000096.1:0-32554 GCA_039679375.1 Clostridiaceae bacterium | reverse complement strand
CCTCATCCAGAAGCGCCATGACTTTGACGCCATATTCGCCGGTTTTCAGCGTCAGCGCCGCCAGATCGTCGGCGGTAAGGGAATCGTCCAGCGTTGCCGCCAGCGCCTCATAGATAAAGGCGTTGATTGCCAAATCTTCTTTTCCGATGTTTTTCGCATGCCCGGCATAGGCCGCCATACCCTTAAGGCCGTATGTTATCATCTCGCGGAGAGAACGCACGTCCTCGTTTGCGGTTGACAGCACGCCGACGAAGGCAGCCTTTTCCAGCATGGACTCTCTGGAACTTACCGTGAAGGTTGCTGCGTCGTGTAAAACCACAGAGGCAGCAGAATTTCTGAGTTTGTCTCTTAAGGCGATCATTTTTATGATCTGCTTTTCAATCGAACCGTCGTCGAAATTCGCGTTGGTGATGGTCATGAACAGGCTGCTGAGCACTTCATAGTTCGTCTCACCAAGGCTTTTGACATCGACCTTCCCTTTGACTACAATCTGCGAAATACCTTTGAGGGTGTAAATCAAAAGATCCTGAAGCTTTGCGACTTCTTCGGTTTTTCCGCACACGCCGTGCACCGCGCAGCCCTTTCCTCCGGCGGTTTCCTGGCACTGATAACAAAACATGCTCATTGTTTTTCCTCCTTCGCTTTCTCAGCTTTTCGGAGCGGGCGCCTTTACGACGATCAGCTCCAGCGTTTCGTCATGCATATTTCTGACGTTCATTTTGGTTTGAAACGGGATTTGCAGCAGAGTTCCGGCCTCGTACTCATGGATTTCCTGTTCATCAAGGCCGATGGAAAGCTTTCCGCGAATGACGGTCATATACACGTTCGAATTGGAAAAGTGCTTCGGCAATCCCTCGCCTTTGTTAAACACCATGTGGAGGTAATGAAGGTTTTCGTCAAATATGACTTTTTCTATTGCTTTTTCATTTGTTTTGGACAGCTTATACTCTTTTTCTATCATTATGATTACCTCCTGTCAATCAAGAATTTCTCCGTCGGTTGAAATCGTCACTACCTGCCAGGGAATCATTTTGCTGCTATTTTGAAGCGTCCTTTTTACCGCGTTCTCGATTCCGCCGCAGCAGGGAACTTCCATTCTGACGACTGTAACACTTTTAATGTTGTTGTTTTTAATGATCTCCGTCAGTTTGTCGCTGTAATCCCCTTCGTCAAGCTTGGGGCAGCCGATCAGGGTCACTTTGTTCCTGATAAACCTGTTGTGAAAATCGCCGTAAGCATAGGCCGTACAGTCGGCGGCGATCAGCAGGTTTGCGTCCGCGAAATACGGCGCGTTGACCGGCGCAAGCTTGATTTGGACGGGCCACTGTGAAAGCTGGCTTTTGTTTTCGCTGATATTGGGATGGACGATCTCACACTTTTTTTCCCGATGGATGGTTTTAGACTGCGTGCCTGGGCATCCGCAGGCCAGCGTTTCTTCCTGCCTGCTCAGCTTGCTTTTCTTTACGGCGGCTTCGTCATATTCCTTCGCTTCACGTTCCTCGAAGCTGATAGCTCCTGTTGGGCAGGCAGGCAGGCAGTCGCCGAGTCCGTCGCAGTAATCATCGCGCAGTAATTTTGCTTTCCCGTTTACCATGCTGATTGCCCCTTCATGGCAGGCTTTTGTGCACAGACCGCAGCCGTTGCATTTCTCTTCATCAATTTTGATAATTTTTCGGATCATGTTCCGTTCACCTCTTTTTCCGAGTGCGTTTCTTCAGGTTATTGTTGACTTTATGTCTTGAGTTTACTATTCTTAAGTTAATAAGTCTGTTGGAATTCCAACAAAAGAGGGTTTTATGAAAAATAATTTGGATATACTGAAAACAGTACAATTATTCAAGGGCATTGAAGAAGCTGATTTACAGCCACTTTTGTCGTGCCTGTCCGCGAAATCGGTTCGATTTGAAAAAGGTCAAACTGTATTTTTCAGCGGCGAAAGCATCGAACGATTCGGCATCGTTCTATCGGGGCAGGTTCAGGTTGTTCAGGACGACTATTACGGAAATAGAAGCATCCTTGCCAAAATCGACACTGGGAATCTGTTTGGGGAATCCTTTGCCTGCGCGGAAATAAAAACGCTTCCAGTCAGTGTGATCACAACGACCGAAAGTGAACTCCTCTTTATCGACTGTCACAGGCTTGCCGTCCCGTGCGCCAAGGTATGCGATTTTCACAGCAGGCTCATTCAGAATATGTTGAATATCGTATCAATGAAAAATATATCGCTGACGCAGAAAATTGAATTTACGTCAAAACGTACCACCCGTGAAAAGCTTCTTGCCTATCTCTCGGCCGAAGCGAAGAAAGCGGGAAGCAGTCACTTTTGTATTCCGTTCAACCGGCAGGAACTCGCGGACTACCTTTCCGTCGAGCGCAGCGCCATGTCGGCCGAGCTTTCGAAGCTCAGGGACGACGGCGTTCTGAGGTTTCATAAAAATCAATTTGAACTGTTATAGTTGAATAGTGCGGTTGTCAATTTCAATGATTCCCTCATCCTTCAATTTTTTCAGTTCCCTGAACAGCGACGGCCGTTGAACGCCCAAGTAGTCTGCCAGTTCTTTTTTGCTGAATGGGAGGACGATTTTCGAAGAGCCTTGAATAATGGATTGTTGCTTGAGATAGACCATTATGTTTTCACGAAGCGTTTTTTGGGTGAGCATTGTAATCTTTTGATTCATGCCTTGAGAATTCAGAGACAAAGATTTTATATACTGCATGACAAAGTGATAGTCATGCAGAAATTCCATAACCGCATCTCTCGATATATGAAGCACATCGCAAGCTGTTACACCGTAAATGTTCAATGGATATATGGCATTTTCTCCAAACAGCAAATTGGCTCCGATGATACTGTTTTTTTGAAACTCGAACATTGTAATTGCGGAGCCGTTTTCCGACAAAGAATACGCAACAAGTTTTCCCGACAAAATAACGTCAAGCACAGAACAGGTTTCATGCTGATGATGCACCGTCGTCCCCTTTGAGTAATGCCTGACAAATAGCTGATTTTCCGCAATACATCTATCCAAAACGTCAGTATCCATTTCCGAAAGCAAGAGTATGTGCCGTATTTCCCCAATTATCATATAGACCGATCCTTTTTTAATATTATATCAAAAAGAAACATAGGAGTCTATTTCAACTTAATAATACCCTCTATAATCTTATCAAACAGATTATTGGAGGTATCATATGGATGTATTGACTTTGGCAATGTGGATCGGAACCGCCATATTCCTGATATTTTCTTTTGTTAAGGATCGGGAAAAAACAAAGCAGGCGCTTAAAATGGCTTTTGGCATGGGCAAAGGAATGCTGATCAGCATTCTGTCCATTATTTTTTTAATCGGGCTGGTCCTGACGATATTACCGCCTGAAAGCATTGCTGAATTTGTCGGTAAACAGTCGTTGCTTCTGGCCACTGTCATTTCTGCCGCTTTTGGAACAATTACCCTGATTCCGGCGTTTATTGCTTTTCCGCTGGTCGGTACACTTGTTCACGCAGGCGTAGGTGTCGTTCCCGCTGTTGCTTTTCTAACAACGCTTACGATGGTTGGTATCGTCACTCTTCCGCTTGAAAGACGGGAATTTGGTTTGAAATTTGCCGTAGTGAGAAATGGGCTGAGTTTCATTTTTGCGATTATAATTGCGCTTGTTATGGGGGTAATCATATGAAAATCATAAATAAAGTTAAAGAAAACCTGTTTATCGTATTTACAGCAATCGCCTACATTGCTATGTCTATCATAAATCCGGGTATGGGAGCTGCTTCCGTTGGTAACAGTTTCTATTACATAAAAGAAATGATTATGATAATGCCAGTCATATTTGTTATGACCGCTCTCCTGGATTTATGGGTTCCCAAGGAAAAAATTATGAAATATCTTGGAAAGGAAGCAAAAGCAAAAGGCATTGTCCTTTCTCTTGCGCTTGGTAGCATATCGGCGGGCCCAATCTATGCGGCGTTCCCGCTGTGTGTGATGTTGCATAAAAAGGGTGCTTCAATCAGAAATCTGGTGATAATTTTAAGCGCATGGGCAGTGATAAAAGTCCCAATGCTGCTGAATGAGCTAAAGTTTCTGGGATTTGAGTTTATGGCGGTTCGCTGGGTTTTGACTGTCATTGCCATCATTGTTTTTTCGGGGATTACAGCGAAGATTGTCAAGGATAATGATTTGCCTAAGCTAAATGTCAATCAGAGCGGTCCTTCTATTAATAGATCTGCCTGCATGGGGTGCTCTTTGTGTACAAAAAACTACCCGGAATTATTTGAAATCCAAAACAGAAAAGCTTTTCTTAAAACATTTAGTGGAGAAATTGATCAGGAGAAACTTATGAAGGCAGTCAACTCATGCCCGGTCAAGGCGATTTCTTTCTCTGATATTCAAGTTACGCAATAGGAATATGGAAAGTAAAACATTATGCTAAGTCCCCTCCTTAAAATGTGGTAGCTAAGCCAAAAGTCATGGAAATGACTTTGCATAATACAGCAAATCATTTCCCCGGATTTTTCAGCCAGTCCAGTAAATCGTCGTCTTTTTACCATGGAGTGGTGTCGGAAACAGGCGTTGGACTGGGGTACGCCTGTTCCAGAGCTTTGCGTTTGAAATGTTCGTCTGCCCGGGCAGTCTTTTATCGGCCTCTGGCTTTCGCGCTCATAAAAGCTCCCTTCGCAATAGTTGGAGGGAGCTTTTCGTACTATGAAGTTTACGCTGTAGTATTAGTTGTATTTATATAATGAACATTATATAATCAGTAGTGTAAATATCAAGAAAATAATATAAATAGGAGACATTTGAAATGAAATTAAAGAAAAAAGATCTACTTGTTCTTATTATCCCATTTATCATCATTGCGGTAATATATCCATTTCTTCCAGATAGAATTCCAAGACAATTTCATTTGAACGGGCAAACTACATCCTATATGGCGAAAGAATTCATATTTATATTAGGAATTATACCCTATTTGATTTACATGAGGTATAGGTCAAAGAAAAACTGATACAAAGACACTTCCTTGATTGTTGTGGTCTACATACCCATGTTTTAGTAACTTATTGCCGCGAAATTGCAAAAAAAAACAATAAAATAGTTTCACATTCGCGGCAATAAGTACATTCGTTGGGTTGTGGGCGGCAGCCCACATTGTCTGTTACAGACCACTAGTACATATTGTAGGAGAAGAGGTTTATAAATTGGGAAAAATACTGGTTCTGGCCGAGAAGCCTTCTGTCGGAAGGGATCTTGCAAAGGTTTTGAACTGTAATCAAGGCGGCAATGGCTGCCTCATGGGAAATAAATACATCGTCACCTGGGCGCTGGGGCATCTCGTCACATTGGCCGATCCTGAGGCTTACGGGGAACAATACAAGTCCTGGAGTCTTGAGACACTGCCGATGCTCCCCAATAAAATGGAGCTTGTAGTTATCAAAGAAACCTCGAAACAGTTTGGCATCGTAAAAGGCCTCCTGAAACGGCCTGACGTAGACGAACTGGTTATAGCTACGGATGCCGGGCGCGAGGGCGAGCTTGTGGCACGGTGGATCATCATTAAAGCCGGCTTCGCCAAACCAATCAAACGCTTATGGATTTCATCCCAGACAGACAAGTCTATCAGGGACGGCTTCAACAATCTAAAGCCCGGAAAGGAGTACGATAATCTTTTCAGGTCAGCCGAATGCCGCGCGGAGGCGGACTGGCTCGTCGGCCTGAACGTGACCAGGGCGCTGACCTGCAAGCATAATGCGCAGCTCTCCGCCGGACGCGTGCAGACGCCTACGCTGGCCATGATCGTTGAGCGGGAAAACGAAATCAGGCGTTTTATTCCGAAGGATTATTGGACCATACAGGCTTCCGTGAACGGGTTCACTCTGCAATGGCAGGATAAAGCCAGCGGGCAGGCAAGGCTGTTCGACAGGCAGCGGGCGGAAGGGATCCTCGCTGTAATAAAAGGTCAGGACGGAAATGTCGTTGAAGTGAAAAAAGAGGCAAAGGAGGAGCAGCCTCCTCTTGCATACGACCTTACGGAGCTGCAGCGTGACGCGAACCGCAAGTACAATTATTCCGCCAAGCAAACGCTCGGCATCATGCAAAAGCTATATGAAACCTACAAGGTCGTAACTTATCCGAGAACCGATTCCAGGCATATTACCGACGATATCGTACCCACCTTGCCTGAGCGCCTGAAAAGCATTTCAACCGGCCCATATGCGGAGACTGTCCGGGCTCTTCTAAGGGGAAAAATAAAAACGACAAAAAGACTCGTGGATAACAGCAAGGTTACGGACCACCACGCGATCATACCGACAGAGCAGCCAGTAAACTTAAGCGAACTCGACCGCGAGGAGCGCAACATCTTTGATCTGATCGCAAGGCGTTTTATTGCTGTTCTGAGCCCTTCTTTCGAATATGAACAGACTACGGTAAAAGTCAATATAAAGGGTGAGCAATTCCATGCAAAGGGGAAAATTATCAAGGCCAAGGGCTGGAAGACCATTTATGAAGAAAAAACTTCCTTCGATCTTTTGGAAGACAGCAGTGAAGAACAGGATCAAAGCCTGCCTGATATAAAAAAGGGTGATAAACTGAAAATTTCGTCTGTGCAGCTGATAAACGGTAAAACAAAGCCGCCTGCCCGTTATACGGAGGCAACTCTTCTCACGGCAATGGAGCACCCCGGCAAGTTCATTGAAAACGACGAGCTGCGCGAGATGATGGATAAGACCAGCGGCCTTGGAACTCCTGCAACCAGGGCGGATATTATTGAAAAACTGTTCAATTCATTTTATATGGAAAGAAGGGGAAAGGAAATACACCCCACCTCCAAAGGAATCCAACTGGTTGATATGGTGCCTTCCGAGCTTAAATCACCGGAATTGACTGCCAAATGGGAACAGAAGCTGACGCTGATCAGCAAAGGGAAATCCAGTCCTGCGGAGTTTGTAAGCGATATGAAGAGCTACGCCACAAAGCTCGTATCCAATGTGATCTCAAGCACTGATGTCTACAAGCATGACAATATGACGCGTGAAAAGTGTCCGGAGTGCGGTAAATACCTGCTTGAGGTAAACGGGAAGAAAGGCAAAATGCTTGTCTGTCAGGACAGGGAATGCGGATACCGCAAAGGTCTGTCCATGGTTTCAAATGCACGCTGTCCCGAGTGCCACAAAAAGATGGAGATTCGCGGTGAAGGTGAAAATAAGGGATTCTTCTGCTCCTGCGGATACCGTGAAAAGCTTGAAGCCTTTAATAAGAGAAAAGGCGAGCAGGTCGACAAAAGGGAAGTGGGCAGATTTCTAAGCCGGCAAGAGGACGAAGGAATCAATTCCGCACTCGCCGACGCCCTGGCTAAATGGAAAAAGTGATAAAAAACCTCCTGTGTATTTGAACTTCATCAGGAGGTTTTTTATATACTGAAAACAACGTCTTAAAAATCAAAGAAGCTGTATACCGCTTTCCAGGCAGGACCCAGCCATATCATCCGGCCAGATCGACGACTGCACTTCCCCTACATGGGCTTTTCCCAGATAAAACATGCAGATCCTGGACTGCCCGATTCCCCCGCCAACTGTATACGGGAGTCTCTTTTCCAGCAAATCCCTGTGGAACGGAAGCTCCCGCCTGTCCTCACAGCCTGCGATCCTAAGCTGCCTTACAAGGGAATCCTCATCTACGCGGATACCCATCGAGGAAACCTCAAAAGCCTTGTTCAGCACCGGATACCAGAATACGATATCGCCGTTCAGCTCCCAGTCGTCATAATCCGGAGCCCTTCCGTCATGCTTGATGCCCGATTTGAGAACACCCCCGATCTTCATGATGAAGACAGCCTTCTTTTCTTTACAAATTGCGTCTTCCCTGCCCTTCGGGTCAAGCTGGGGATACCTGTCCTCAAGCTCCTGCGTCGTGATGAAGGTGATCTCGTCGGGGAGATACCTCTTCAGTGACGGATATTCCTTGCATACCTCATCCTCTGTTCTTTTGAAAACCAGATAGAGCTGTTGCACGATGCTTTTGAGCTTCTCTACCGTACGTTCGCTCCTGTCCAATATTTTCTCCCAGTCCCACTGATCCACATATACGGAGTGTAGGTTGTCCAAAATTTCATCGCGCCTGATGGCATTCATATCGGTATAAAGGCCTTCTCCCCGCTTGAAATTATAGCGTTTGAGAGCCATTCTCTTCCACTTGGCCAGCGATTGTACGATCTCCACACCTTTTCCGCCTGCGTCAGGGACATCAAAGGATACAGGCCTTTCCACACCGTTGAGGTTGTCGTTGAGGCCTGATTCCGGCCTGACAAACAGCGGGGCGGATACCCTCGTAAGGTTCATTTCCTTTGCCAGAATATTTTCAAAATGATCCTTTATGAACTTAATCGCTATTTCAGTATCCTTTATGTTCAAGGTCGGATTATATCCCCCAGGTATAATAAGTCTTTCAATGTTTTGCATCTATTACTTGCCTCCTTCGCGACCATATTTCAAATAATTATAACATTTTTGCAGACCGTTTCAACGATAATCTTATCATATATGGCTAAATTTTCTCGGCAATTTTTTCGCAAAATTTTCTCGGTAGCCATTTCCTTATAACTTTGACATTACCTTCACGATTATAATACTGTACGCAGGAACTGCCCGGTATAAGATTTCTCTATCTTCGCCACCTGCTCCGGCGTGCCCTCCGCTACCACAAATCCGCCCTGGTTGCCGCCCTCGGGTCCCATATCTATAATATAGTCAGCCGACTTGATCACATCCAGATGGTGTTCGATTACAAGCACAGTATGGCCCTTGTCGACCAGTTTGTTCAGGCAGTCCAGCAGCTTCTGGATATCTGATAAATGAAGTCCGGTTGTAGGTTCATCAAGTATATACAGATTGTGGGCTCCCCTTTTGATCTTTGACAGTTCATAAGCCAGCTTTACCCTCTGTGCTTCCCCTCCGGACAGTGTGGTCGAGCTTTGACCGAGGCACATGTATCCGAGCCCGAGTTCATTCATAATGCCCAGTTTATGCTTTAGGTAAGCATTGTCCTTAAAGAACACAAGCGCCTCTTCCACTGTCATTTCCAGCACTTCTGCTATGCTTTTCTGCTTGTATTTGATTTCGAGGCCTTCATCCGAAAAACGCATACCCTTGCAGACAGGGCAAATCGTTTCAATATCCGCCATGAACTGCAGATTGGTTACAATGATACCGTCGCCTGCGCAGTGTTCGCAGCGCGTACCGTTAGCATGCGTAAGGCTGAAATCTATCTCCCTGTAGCCGCGGGCTATGGCTTCAGGCTGCATGGCAAAAAGTTCGCGGATTTTGTCATATATCCCTATATAGGTAGCCGGGTTGGACTTACTATTCCTGCCGATCGGAGACTGGTCGATGTTAATTACATTGTTAAGCAGCTCCGCTCCGAACAGGAAGTCGTGCTCGCCCGCGACAATACGCGCACTTGTTTTATCAACTTTTAACTGCTTGTACAGAATTTCATTTATCAGTGAGCTTTTACCCGAGCCTGAAACGCCGGTGATACAGACAAAAACGCCTAGAGGAATATCAATATCCACATTTTTCAGGTTGTTTTCGCGGGCTCCCTGGATTGACAGGAAAGTATCGCCCAGGTTTCTTCGATTCTTCGGAACAGGTATATGTTCTTTACCTGATAGATACCGGCCGGTCACGGAGCTGGGTTCATTCATTATATCCCCGATTGTACCGGAGGCTACAATATTTCCGCCGTGTACTCCGGGGCCGGGGCCGACTTCAATGATATGGTCGGCATTACGGATAGTATCGATATCGTGTTCGACAACAATAACAGTATTACCGATGTCCCTTAACTTCCGCATCGTTTCAATAACTCTCCCGGAATCCCGCGGATGAAGGCCGATGCTCGGTTCATCCATTACATACAGCATTCCCATCAGCTCGCTGCTGATCTGCGTGGACATCTTGATCCGCTGCATTTCACCTCCCGAAATGCTGTCGCTCCTCCTGCCCAGATTGATATAGTGCAGTCCGATGTCGATGAGCAGTTGGAGTCTGTTGCAAATCTCCCGGATAACGGATTCGGCAACGTCCCTGATGTCCTCGTCAAAGCTCAGGGATTTCAGGAAGGCCAGAATATCCGGCAATTGCATTCTGCAGAGCTGGTCGATACTCATACCTCCTACGGTGACTGAGAGCCTCTGCTTTTTAAGCCTTGCTCCGTTACACTCCGGGCAGATTTTTTCAATCATGCAATCCTTTATAAACGTGGGTTCGAATGCTTCAGTTGTGGAAGTCTTTCTTATATAATGCTTATACCAGCTTTCCATCTCGTTGACAAAACCCCAGAACGGCCTGTCGCGTCCTATCATCCAATTCCTCTTCTGTGAAAACGGCGGCTGGAGCATTTGCACTACTTCACCCTTCGTACCGTAAAACAGGATTTCGTGGATATTCTTCGGAAGCTCGTTGAACGGCGTGTCCAGGCTGAATTTGTATTTCTGCGACAGGCTGTACATCATGACCGTCCTGTAGCTGTCCTTTCCCGAAGGGTTGAATACTGTGCTTTTGAGCGCTCCCCTGTTTATGCTTTTTTCAGGAGCGACAATAAGGAAGCGGGGTTCCACCACGTAGGACATGCCAACTCCCATACAGGTATGACAGGCGCTTGCGGGGGTATTGGAGGAGAAATGGAACGGCTGCATCTCGCAAAGTGCGAAATGATGCTCCGGACAAGCAAACCCTTCATAGAATGAATTGCCGACTCCGCCCAAAACCTCGGCCTTGATCATAATATCTTCATCGAGGGCCAGCATAGCAGCTTCAATAGTCTTTGTAAGCTGTATATAGGTATCATTCTTCAATGTAAAGCGGTCTATGACCAGTTCAATTTTGTATTCCTTTGTTTCATCAAGATCCCTTTTTTCAGACAGTGAAAATGGCTCACCGTCAACCAGCAGATTTTTATATCCTTTTTCACGAAGCCTGTCAAAGGTGTAATTGTAATCTTCCCCGAAGATCTTGTATACGGGCGCTCTTAGTTCTATTACCGAACCTGAAGGCAGCGAGGCAATGCGTTCAGCCATCTGAGCAGCGGACAGCTGCCTCAGCGGATAACCGCATTCCGGGCACTTCCCGGTTCCTGCCGTTGAGTAAAGGAGCCTCAGGTAATCATTGATATCGGTTACTGTTCCCACAGTCGAACGCGGGTTGTTATTCCCCTTCTTCTGCTCAATTGCGATAACAGGTGACAGGCCTCGGACATAGTCGACCTTGGCTTTTTTCAACTGGCTGATACGGCTCTTGGCAAAGTTGGAAATGGAGTCGAGAAAGCGCCGCTGGCCCTCGCCGTAGATTACATCAAATGCCAGCGAGGATTTACCGGAGCCTGAAACTCCGGTAATGACCGTCAGCTTGTCGCGTGGTATTTCTACTGATATATTCTTGAGGTTATTTTGTTTTGCACCGGATATCTCAATGGTTGTTCTGACTGACATATTTCACTTCTCCTTTTTTTATGTTGCCGCAGCAGAAATTATTATATTATGATTTCCACAGAAATCATGATATAATTGCCCATGCGCGTTTCGGTGCCACGGCACTTTGGCCGAAAATTTCGCGCGGGCGGCTAATTCCTGCGGAGCTATATAATGTATCAGCATTTCAGCTTTTTGCTGATACATTATATCATGGAATATACAAATAACCGATTTCTTCTACGGCCATCCTGCTTTTCGGCGTGATCCTGATGGTTTGCGACACCTTTTCGATAATTCCCTTTTCAACGAGGTAATCAAATATTTCTACCATAAAATGACCCTCCGCATGAAAATGCTTTGAAATAAGAGTCATGGTCTTGATCTCCTGATCCGCCATAAATTCGAGTATAGGCTTTTTATATACATCTATATGCTTTTCCAGGTACCTGTCAATAAGCTCAATGCACTTGGCAATTTCCTCTTCACTCATGTGATGTGACATGGCTTCCGAGTAAAGCGGGTTTATAATATCAGGATTCAATTTCAGCGCTTTCTGCATGGAATCCCTTCCGACAGGCTCCATGTTCAGGCAAACTTCCATATTTGCCATGGCTTCCGCCGCTTTTAGCAGATAGAACTGCGCGTAGAGGGGATCCTTCCTGGCCGTGAGCCATTTCCTGCACTTGTCGGACAATGCTATAAGAAAGCATGCCGCATACATCGCAGACAAAGCCATATCATCACTGCCGATTGTTCTTATATCGTCAAAGTACTCATATAGGCTGTCATCGGTTGAATAAATGATCTTTCCTTTGGAAAAATAGGACTGGCTAAAGGAGCCGCCGATGTTTCTTTCCATTCCCCTTTTGAATTTGCTTCTTTCCGTTAGGTAAACATTAATGGTGATGCCGTCCTCAACGATACAGTAGTCATTCGTTTTTAGCGGTTGATCCCGGATGATCAGCGTCATGTCAATGTCGCTTTTTTCCCATATCATGTCATAAGCCAGACTTCCGCAGATAATTACTGCTATCACGTTCGGATCATCCCGGATCTTTCCGACAAAACTGTCGACAGCATCCATGTACCGTTTCTTAAGATCAGCCTGCATTTTATCATCCATGCCCGAGATCCCTCCCATTTATATTTCCGGCAGTTCATACGCCGGAGACTTAACAGCCAGGCAAACATCCGTAAAGTATTTGAAAATACAAACAGAACTATGTCTTTTTACAAAACACTTGTTCTATTCTTGCGTCAGTGGTAAGATTATACTACGCTATATTTTCTATTACAGGACAGAAATTGCTGAGATGAGATGGTTAAATTGGATAATTATATCCTTAAAATCATCAAGGATACAACTGAATACATAGAGCAGAATATCCTGGAGCCGCTTAATCTGGACAGCATTTCTGAAAATGTGAACATCTCCAAGTTTCATTTGCTGAGGATCTGGAAGGGCGCTACGTCGACCGGCCTGATGGAATATGTCAGGCGGAGAAGGATTGCGCTGTCTCTGAGCGATCTGCTCAGTCAGCAAAACAACATTGAGTTCATTTCTTCTAAGTATTCATTTGGATGTGAACGTACCTATAACAGGGTGTTTAGGGACGAATACAATACCACCCCTGCAAAATGGCGCAGGAATCCGTGCCGGCTAAACATACTCGACCGGTTTAACGCGGATTTTATGAACTGTGCCGGCGAAGGGCTGGTGTTTTATCGTTCTACTGTTATATTGCCGTCATTTTCGATTGCAGGTCCGGAATATAAAATATTTGACGAAGACAATATACAAAACCTTACTGCGAACAAGTATGGAGTTGATTTCTTTTATAATTGGCGTCCAAGGATCATCAATCCAGTTGAAAAAAACGTATATATCGGGTTTACCACAGTTCCGCACAATTTTGAGGGGTATACCTTTTATCAGCCGTCAACAAAGGTTGATCAAAGCAGTATAGTTCCTCCCGGAATGAAAATTAAGCGGTTGAAGCCGCATAAATACGGAGTTTTTACATATATTGCGCCCCACCGCCCTGAAGAAATTTCTTCGCAAACGCTATGTATGATCTGGAAATATGTCTCGGAGGCATGGATGCCGACAGTGCATTTCACCCTGCAGGAAAAATTCAGCTTTGAATGCATCGATTACGCCAAATGTAATAAACAATACTGCGAGTGCGATCTGTACTACCCTATTTCAGTTCTCTAGGAGTAATTGCTGCCCCTTAGGCTATTGAAATGTTCTCACAAGCAAAATAAAGCCAATCTGTTCTATGTGCCCTGATTTTAAATAGTCTTGATATATTTGTCTGAAAATATTAAACTATATTGAATGAGTGTACATATGGAAGGAATGCATATGGATTTTGATATAATGAAAGCCTCCTCCAGACTATCAGAACTGGATCTTAAAATCACCTCAGGCAGCGTGGGTATAGACGTTCTGTGGTTCAGAGCCATGACCTGCGGTAAGGATAATGTTATCGAAAGACATACTCATTCAGCCTTCGAATTTCATTTTGTCTACGCCGGAACAAGCATGGTTGAGACCGACAGAGGGAGCTTTAACATACGCCAGGGTGAATTTTATCTGACCGCACCCGGTGTATTTCACAAACAGCAAAATTTCAAAGGCTATGTGGAGTTTAGCCTGAACTGCGAGCTGAGTTTACTGGAGGGCCAGGATTCGGAAGCAAAATATATTGTCGATGTATTAAGGAATGCCGAATGTAAACCAATTGCGGATACAACAGGAGCCCTGGGGATATTTTATAAGGCCCTCGAGGAGGCGCACTGCCAGAGCGCAGGATTTTACAGCAATATCAGAGCTCTCACCATTATGCTCATAACTGCTGCCGTAAGAGCCATAAGCGGTACGTCGCCGGTTCAGTATACCGTTCCGAAAAAATGCAAAAAGGATGAATACCGGTTCATAAAGATAAGAGATTATATTAGTGATAACATTTCCCAGCCTATCACTACGAAAGACATTTCCCATTATATGTTCCTTGGAGAAAAGCAGATATCCCGCATTGTACAGGAAGCCACCGGCATGACTGCAAAAGAGCTTATCTCTCAGCTTAAATTTCAAAAGGCTAAAAGCCTGCTTATCGAACAACGTCAGCTTGCTGTCAGGCAAATTGCCGAGATGCTTGGCTTTTCAAGCGAATATTATTTTAATCAGTTCTTTAAAAGGATGGAAGGTTATCCTCCTGGAGTTTTCAGAACGAATGTCCGATAATATTAAAGCGTAGTCTTTTTTTAATATTTTGAGAACATTCCATGTCTTTTATTTCTTTTCAACTGTCCCGGGGATTTGACCGGCTTTGAACTGCGAAGGGGTCATTAGAGTGTGCTTTCTAAAAACTACGGAAAAATAATCACAGGAATTGAACGACAGCTCCATTGCGGTGTCTGTAATGCTCAAGCCTTTCAAGAGCAGTTCCTTCGCTTTGTTTACTTTCATTTTGTTTATATATTGTCTGGGAGTATCTCCCATATAGTCTTTGAATTTGTACTTGAAGGCGGACTCCGAAAGAGCGCAATAGCTGCTCAACTCATCAATTCCTATATTCTTTTCAATATTCCTGTTTATATACTCAGTTGCCTTTTCCATAATGTTGTCTACTTTCTGCGAGCTTTCATCCAAAAAAAACAACCTGTAAAGGAAGATTAGAAAAAGTCCTTGTGCAATATACTTATTATTTTTTTGTGTTTCACGGAATGCCTCCTTTATCAGGCAAATGCATTTCTTATCTGTTTTTATTTTATGGGCTTTTATGCTTAACAAGCGGTCAAAAAGCGCTGCGGAATATGCTTTTGACAAACCTAGAAAATTACTTCTGTCTGTCATTTCCAGTTGAAACCATATGAACTCGCTTATTCCCTGGCAATTTCCGGAGTTTCTGTGAAGTCGGTTTAATTGAGATATGAAAACTTCGCCGCCGGAAACGTTAAAGCTTTCCCCGTCAGTGAAGTAGCTTTCGGAGCCTCTCAAAACTATAACAAATTCCATGCAGTTGTTATGAAAATGGTCCGGCATTGGCATTGTAACTAAATTTGACCTGTTATAGCCAAATTCAACCAAACCGGGTATTTCGATTTCGGAAGAATGAAACACCATTCTTTTTCTCTTCTCACTCATAGCTTCATCCTTAATTTTATCCTTTAGCTAAAATTAAATGTATTTAATATGTGCTCATTATATAATAGCATGCATGAATACACAAGGAAGTTAAGGAAGTGAAGAAAATGAAGGATTTACTGAAAAAAGCAATGCTGTATCAATACCCCGGGGAAATTCCCGTGTCAGTCGGTGTACTGCCGGCTGCCTGGTTAAAATACGGGAACGAGCTGAAATTGCTGATAAGCGATTATTCTGACATTTTCCCGGATGTTCCGGACCTCCGGATAATTGAACAGGAAATGCAGGAAAGCTACCATTACGGAAGTCATACCGACGAATGGGGTTGTGTCTGGGAGAACATCAGGGAAGGTATGGAATCGCTGGTTACGGGACATCCGGTAAAAAGCAGGCAAGACATACTGTCCTTAAAAATTCCGGAAAACCTGGATGGAAATTTGCCCCACGGCTTCATGTATTTAAGGCTCCTGGATTTGCGCGGATTTGAAGAAGCAATGATCGACTTTGCAGAGGAATGTGACGAGCTTCAGATACTGATTGACAAGGTTCTTGAATACAATTGCCGGCAAATTGAAGTCGCAATGAAAAAGACCGATGAAATCATGTATTTTGGCGACGATTTGGGTATGCAGACCGGTATTACGATCGGCGCTGAAAAATGGCGCAAATATTTAAAACCCTGCTATAAGAAAATGTATTCCATGGCAAGAGCCGGTGGAAAGCTGGTCTATATGCATACGGACGGTAAAATACTGGATATTATGCCCGACCTGATGGATTGCGGTGTTAACATGATAAACCCTCAGGTCAGAGCAAACGGGCTTGAAAATCTGGCCAGGATATGTAAAGGAAAAATCCCTATCAATCTGGATCTTGACAGACAGTCCTTCCCTTTTGCGACGCCGTCCCAACTGGATAATCATGTGAGGGAATGCGTTGAAACCTTATACCTACCCGAAGGCGGGCTTGGTCTTTATGCCGAATTCAACTTCGATATTCCACTGCAAAACATGGCAGCCATTCTCGATGCTCTCAGAAAATACAAGAAAGGGTTTTAGGTACAATGCTATAAAAGAAACCTGTAACATATGCCTTTAGTCAGTTCTTTAAAAGGATGAAAGGCAATCCTCCTAGAATTTTCAGAATGAATGTCCGATAATATTAAGGTGTAGTCTTTTTTTAATATTTTGAACAGCAATATGGAAATTTATAATGTTTTATAAAGGCAATCAGTGCATATAAAAACAAAAAATGGCATGCCCGGAGCGCTACGCAAATAAATATTGGAGGGGCGTCGAGCCCCACCAATTTTAGCCGGATTTGTTTGCACAAATGTCTATTAATAAAAATATGGGGTGATTTACGTGTATATGTTAGCAGAACGGATCGGAAGGATATTAAAGGAATTGAAGCAATATATACGCAGCAGCAGTATTCGTATCGATTCCTTTAAAATGAGGGAAGGTAATTTCAAATACGAGGACAGGCAAAAATTTGATGAATCAGGCTGGAAGACTTTTCAAAAAGGCGACAGGTGGGGAGGCAAAGATCTTCATTTTTGGTTTGCCGCCGCCTTCGAGGTACCCGAAGAGCTGGATAACAAAGCAATCGCATTTGAGCTGTCCACCGGAAGAGAACATGACTGGGACGCGACAAATCCGCAGTTCCTTGCATACGTCAACGGAAAGCTCATGCATGGGCTGGACGTAAATCACAGGGAAATCATTCTGTCGCATAGCGCAGCTAAAGGCGAGGTCTATTCGATCGACCTCCATGCCTGGTCAGGTATGAAGGAAGGCCTGGTAAACCTCGAGTGCTGCGTATCGGTTATTGAAAAGGAAGTAGAAAAGCTTTATTACGACATAGAGGTCCCCTACAATGTTGCAAAGCTTCTTGACAAGGATGATAAAAGAAGGATCGATATATTGCGTTATCTGAATGATTCCATCAATCGGATAGATTTCAGGAAGCCCTTCTCCGATGAGTTCAGAACATCTGTTGCAGAAGCTTCAAGGTTCCTTGAGGAGGAATTTTATAAAGGATTCTGCGGACATGAAAATATAACGGCTTATTGCGTAGGTCATACGCATATTGATGTCGCCTGGCTCTGGACCTTGGCACAAACCAGGGAAAAGGCGGCCAGGAGCTTTTCAACGGTTTTGAGCCTCATGAAAGAATACCCTGAGTATATTTTCATGTCAAGCCAACCGCAGCTGTATAAATTCGTAAAAGAAGACTTCCCCGAGCTGTATGAGGCAATAAAGCAGCGGATCGCGGATGGTAAATGGGAGCCGGAAGGGGCTATGTGGCTTGAAGCAGACTGCAATCTTGCGTCAGGCGAATCATTGGTCAGGCAGATCTTATTCGGCACAAGGTTTTTCGAAAAGGAATTTGGAATAAAAAGCAGGATCCTCTGGCTGCCGGATGTCTTTGGCTACAGTGCGGCGCTCCCTCAGATATTGAAAAAATCGGGAATCGATTATTTCATGACCACCAAAATCAGCTGGAACGAATATAACAAATTGCCTTGTGACGCCTTTATGTGGCAGGGACTTGACGGAACAGAGATCATGACCTATTTCATCCCAACTCAAAATTTTGATTCAAATGCTACTTTTACGACATATAACGGCAACCTGATACCAACGCAGGTCATGGGCGCATGGAAGAGGTATCAACAGAAGGATATGAATGATGAGGTTCTCATCTCTTACGGATTTGGCGACGGCGGCGGCGGGCCTACGAAAGAGATGCTTGAAAACGGCCGCAGAATGGAAAAAGGCATACCCGGCTGCCCCAGAGTAAAGCAAAGCAAGGTGATCGACTTCTTCAGAGAGCTTGAAATCAAAGCCGGCAACTATGCAAAATTCCCGAAATGGGTCGGTGAGCTTTACCTTGAATACCATCGGGGCACATACACATCAGTGGCAAGAAATAAAAAATTCAACCGTAAAAGCGAGCTGTTGTACCAGGCTGCCGAAGTCTTCTCAGCAGCAAACAGCCTACTTAACAGCTCCTTCGCCTATCCGCAGGAAAAACTGAATAGAGGGTGGGAAACCATTCTTCTGAATCAATTCCACGACATTTTGCCCGGTTCCTCAATAAAGGAAGTATATGAGGATTCGAAGAAGCAGTACCTTGATGTTCTAAGCAGCGGTAAGGAGATATTGGATAACTCCGCAGAGAGTATCGCAGCAGGAATATCCATTCAGTCACCCTCCGTCGTCGTCTTCAATCCGTTAAGCTTCGACAGGAACGATACGGTGGAATTTGATCTGCCTGAAGGGTATGAAGATGTTGAAATTACAAACCAGGACGGCAGCGTTCTTCCCTCGCAGCCAACCGGCAGGGGAACAATCATTTTCCATTCAAACGGAGTACCTTCGAAGGGCTACAAGGTTTTTGAAATGAAAAAGATCCCGGCCGGATCTTCAAAACATTCCGAAAAGGCCATCCAGGGTACAGAGAAAGCGAATCTTACTGAAAGCGGCTCACAAACCATATCCGTCAGGCAAATGGAAAATAGATACTTCAAAATACTTTTTGACGGCGACATGAACATCTCATCACTGTATGACAAGATAAATTGCCGCGAGGTATTGAAGCCCGGTGAAAGGGCAAATATGCTGCAGGCCTTTGAAGACAAGCCGCATAATTTTGACGCATGGGATATTAATATCTATTATCAGGAAAAGATGTGGGAGGTAACGGACGTTGACAGCGCGGAGGTCATTGAATCCGGCGAAGTAAGATCAACAGTCAGGGTTGTAAGGAAATTCTGCGATTCGATGATATCTCAGGAAATATCCATATTTGACAATGTGCCGAGGATCGATTTTAAAACGGCCATTGACTGGAAGGAAACACAGGTGCTTTTGAAAGCCGCATTCCCGGTTGACGTCCATTCCGAAAAGGCAACGTATGAAATACAGTACGGAAACGTGGAAAGGCCTACGCATTGGAATACAAGCTGGGATCAGGCGAAATTTGAAGTCTGTGCGCACAAATGGGCGGATCTGTCGGAGGACGATTATGGCGTAAGCCTTCTTAATGACTGTAAATATGGCTATGATATAAAAGACGGCGTCATGAGGCTGACACTTCTCAAATCCGCGAAAGACCCGAATGTGGATGCCGACAGAGAATACCATGAATTCACATACTCGCTCTACCCGCACAAGGGTAATTTCAAGTCCGCCGGGACAGTTGCCATGGCTTATGCCTTGAATTGCCCGATGTTTGCTAAAGTCGAAAATCCGCATATAGGAAGCCTGCCTGCAGAATTCTCCCTGGCAAAAACAGACAGGGAAAATGTCATTATAGAGGTGGTCAAAAAGGCGGAGGATTCGGATGAAATCATCATCAGGCTCTATGAGTGCTACAACAGAAGGTCATCGGTTCACCTGACCTTCGGCGGCGGAATCACCCATGTATGGGAATGTGATATGATGGAGAAAAATCTGCAGGAGCTTGAACATGGTAGTCATTCATTTAATTTTGATATCAAGCCGTATGAGATTAAGACCTTTAAACTGAAATGCCTCCGTCCGGCTCCATGAGCGAAGCAAATTGCTTCGCTCCATACACGAAAATAAGAAAGATTTGGCACTGGCAGGCCAGGCAGGTCAATCCGTCTTAATGCCTTTGAATACCGCTTCATGCAGATGTCCGGGGTCTATGGTCTGTATGTACTCAACCACGCAGTACAATTCAGGCTTGCACCACCGGACATCCCACACTTTTATTTTTGCTAAAAAGTGATAAATTATGATTATACTTATAATAGGTCATAAAAATACGGCTTGGTGGTTCATAGAACGACAAAGCCTTAGAAAAGATTTAACATATGATTTAATGCACTGATATTAATCCAATGAACACATAGTTGAAATTCTCAATATTGTATCGCCGCTTTCACTAATCGGGATCGTTACAAGATTCGTTTTAAGAAGAAGCTTTTCTTCCCTGAACGTCCATACAGGCACGTCTGTATTGAGTTTATTGCATATAAACACCAGCGCCTCTAGAAACTCCTCAATTCTGTCTGAAAACAAAACCTGAGATTCGGATTTCTTTAAAACATCGTTTTCCAGTAAATCAATTACAAGTTTTTTCATACACACCCCGCTATAAGAACATACCGACCAAAGAAAGACTTTCTTTCGTTCATTCGGTGAGTCCTTCCTTTTATCCTCTGTTTTATGACTTTTCTATAGGATTAAAAAGCTTCCCCAAAGGCTGCATAACAGCTTCGGCGAATATTGTAAACACGGCAGTAGTACTCCACGCTCCGCGCAGGAAATACGTAACGCCACTCCAAAACACTACTAACAGTATGGATATAAATTTGAAGTGGCCAGCTCTGGCCATGTTTTTCCGTGTCGTATTTTTGTGCTTCACCGGCGCAAACAGTATGGTAATAATCAGTGATATCGCCAGAATAATGGATTGTTCTACAATGGTCAATTCTATATATTGGCTTGGAAAAATGATTGCTGCAAAAACGATAAAGGTGACTATAAGGCATGACAGATAAGATTTTGCATGATATCCTCCGGTTACAAGCCTGATTGTGCAAAAGATCAGCGTCGACAACAGGAAGTGTCCCGCAAGTGAAAACAGTGCAAATATCAATAAGTAAATCAATGTTTTGGATAGTTCTCCAAGCAGTACCTCAAGCCCATACTTGCGTGTTTTAAGCTGTGCCTCATTCATTCCGGGATTGTATTTTTTTATCTTAGACAGCAGCGTATCGACCAAGACCTGCATTTTCGCTCTCCTTCGCATTAAAAGAAATGATGAATTTCGTACTTTCCGGTGTACTGTCAACATTGATCGAGCCGTTATTTTTAGCGGCTAGTTGCTTTGCAATAAAGAGTCCGAAGCCGTGATCCACACTTTCGGATTTTGTTGTATAGCCCTTTTCAAAAATGAGGTTTACAATACTTTTCGGAATCTCCGGCCCATTGTTTTCTATCATAAGATAAAACATATTATTTCTTATGCCGGTAACAAATTCAATTTTCTTTTCATATGATGCAGGCAGGTCCTTCAGGCATTCAATGGAGTTATTGACAATATTGCCTACAATACCTGCAATATCGCTGTCATCTGCCTTTGCTGATGTAAACTTTGCACCGATTTTAACAACAAGATTAATTTCATTTTCAAAGCAAATATTGCTCTTGATCGCAAGCAGTCCGTCAATATAATCATTACCTGTTTCATAGAAGGTATAAGATGAACTTAGATCCGATGTCAGCCTTTTAAGATAATTGTCGATGCTTTCGACGGCATTGGGCTTTCCAAGCTTGCATATGGCAAAGATTGTTTGTATATGATTCATAAAATCATGTTTTTCTCTGCGTATTACGTTAATTACATCTTCCAGATTCTTTACATATTCCTCTAGGTTTTTCTTTTTATTAATTAATTCCAGCATCTGCTCGCGTTCACGGAAATCAAAAACGGAAAGGATAATGCTTAAAGCATACAATGAAACAAGCATGAAATTGTATAAGGCCTTATCCTTTATTCCACCTGTACTGTAATTTACACTCGCAATAAATATCGCCATCAGCAGAAGTTGCATAATTGCGAACATATACTGGTTATGATTTGATTTGAACAGAGCAATTCTTATCCTATCGTTATTAAATTTGAAAAACAAAATTGCTAGTGCAGCCTGAATTGCCTTCGACGTCCATGCAAACAGCTGATATTGATAATCTCCCGTGTTTAGCAGCATTTCATTAAGATCCATTTGAAATATAGCTACAAAAATGGCTGAGTTAATCATGTCCACAACGCTAATAAATAATGTTGCGATCACAACAATAACTGCAGCATTATAAACATTCGTACGGGTGATGAAACTCAACAAGAGAATCGTAGCCAATAGAATTACAATCGTGTGATACCCCATGGGTAAATACAATGATATAAAGTAAGCCAAAGTTACATAAAATACACAGAATATCACACATTTCAATTTGTTAGTTCTGACGAAATCCCTCTTGGATACCAATGTTACATAGAATACCAGGAAAATCAAGGATTCAACTACAATTAAAGCAATTTCTAAAGCAGATATAAATTTCATATCAACAACCGCAAGGTAAAGGCAAAGGGAGAGGGTACTCTCCCTCTTTTACCTTACTATCTCCTCCGGGCATTCAGGCTGGTAAGTGTAAAATATTGACCACTGCGGAGCAATAATTACTGCAGCTGCAAATAATACAGTCGACAACAGCTGGAAGAACCTTACAGGCAGTTTTTTCATAAGCCAAACACCCCTTTTTATGTTGATAATTATATCATAATACAAATAAATTAAAAATGTTGTCGAATATTGGAGACAATAGAAATTTCTTTTGCTAATTTTGTGGCATTTGTATTTTTTTGTTGAATTTAAATCCTCTTGCATTATTGTGAACTTGTTATGTTAATTGCTTATTAAACTGAAATATTTTATTTGTAATCTATTTTCATACATGCTAGCATATTAATGTACATTGAAAATCTCTTGGACCGAAAGAAGATGCTCATATGAGCGCAGAGGATTTGAAAAAAATCATATCGCAAAGCCGTAATACCGTATTCTTCGGTGGAGCCGGTGTTTCTACGGAAAGCAATATCCCTGATTTCAGAAGCGAGAATGGCATTTACAATACGATCCGTACATATGGCTACCCACCTGAGACAATACTCAGTTATTCTTTTTTTACAAACCATACGGAAAGATTTTTTGACTTCTACCGAAATAATATGATCTATCAAGCTGCAAAGCCCAACAAAGCACATTTGGCACTCGTTGATCTGGAGAACAGAGGCATACTCAGTGCTGTCGTTACCCAGAATATCGATGGGCTGCACCAGGCTGCCGGCAGCAGGAATGTCCTGGAGTTGCACGGATCCATACACCGTAACTACTGTACCCTTTGCCATGAGAAGTATGATCTTGTATATATCCTGAGCTGCAAGGAGTCAGTTCCCAGATGCAGCCGGTGCAACGGTATCGTAAGACCAGCCGTAACATTGTACGAAGAATCGCTCGACATGGATGTTGTAAATTCCGCAGTATCCCTTATTGCGAAGGCCGACGTGCTCATCATCGGCGGAACCTCCCTGGCCGTATATCCTGCTGCCGGCCTTATTGATTATTACAGGGGCGGCAAGCTTGTTCTGATCAACAAATCAGTTACTCCATTCGACCACAGAGCCGATCTGGTAATCCACGATTCCATAGGCAAGGTATTGGATGAAGCCATCAAGTGATCATGAAGATACCCCCACTTCAGACCTTATACAAATATGCCTGATTTGTAATGAACTTTTAATCAACTTTTAACATAATATGAGTTATAAAAGAGTAAAATATTGACGATGATATTTTACGTACAAGCTTGTTGTTATAAGAAATCAGGTGTATTTCCTGTAAAACAGGCATATGTAAGCGGTTTCTGTTAGGGTAGGTGAGTTTTATGGAGAGATTTAACAAGTATATCGGTATGCTGATCGAAATGCTGCTGATGGGGATTATATACCTGGTAATCCTGCCATTCAGGGTCTTATGCAATTTGGGAAACAGATTGGTTTCCAGATAATCCAGATAATGTTTTCATAATGTTTTCACATGACAATTGATTGTTTTAATACTTTATAGTATAATCATATCACAGTTGAGGTGAATGCTTACTATCGCATTTTGCTTTCGGCTGTTCAGGGGGGTTTGACCTTGATGCATGAAACGGGCAGACGCCCTTTTTCAACGCACGAATGGTATATGGCGCAGGCTTTGAAGGAAGCGGAGAAAGCTGGGAAGAAAGGCGAAGCACCCATAGGGGCGATTGTGGTAAGGGACGGTAGGATCATTGCCCGGGGCCATAATGAAAAGGAGTCCAAAAAGGATCCAACGCTCCATGCAGAAATGACGGCCATCAGAAGAGCCGGCAAAAAGCTCGGCTCATGGCGGCTCACAGACTGCGACCTGTATGTCACACTGGAACCCTGTACCATGTGCGCAGGTGCAATCATACAAGCCCGGCTCAGGAACCTTTACATCGGCACATCAGACCTGAAAGCCGGTGCAGCCGGTTCGGTGATTGATGTTTTCAGAGTACCGGCCTTCAACCATAGAGTTGAGGTCAGCTGGGGGCTTCTGGAAGAGAAGTGTTCCTCGATTCTCAGTGAGTTTTTCGGAGAACTGAGAAACCGAAGGAATGAAGGATAATTCAATATTTATACGGTTTTCTAAAAAGCGTTTTTCCGCTCCGGCGGTTAAACATATATGGAGAGGTATCGAAGCGGTCATAACGGGGCTGACTCGAAATCAGGTGATGGGCGCATAAAAACTGAATATTTATACACGGAGGAGTATCGAAGTGGTTGTAACGGCCTTGACTCGAAATCCACTCGGTCAGTTGTCTTGATAATGCCGGAAACCCTTGAGTTTCCGTGGGTTTGCAGGACTTTGAAAATTTAGCTTTTTACCGATTTCTACGGTTTTTCTACACTTTGCCTTGGCTTCTACACAGGGCTGTGTGTATTAAAATATAATATGGAGGCGTATCGAAGTGGTCATAACGAGCCTGACTCGAAATCAGGTTGTCCTCACGGGCACGTGAGTTCGAATCTCACCGCCTCCGCCAGGGGCCTGTTTGCGGTCAATGTCCGCAACAGGCCCTCCATTTTTTGGTCTTTTCTACGCTCTCTTTTGAGGGCGTTTTTTCTGTTTTTGTAGAAAACGGATATGCCTGAGCCCTTGCCCTATAAGGCTTTTCCGTATTCCCATAAAGCAGTCCGTAGAAAATCAGTTGACCGCTGCAAGTCCAGTAGGTTCGGTCACTCGGTTCCTTTCAAACATCCCATCCATAACCAAGCCGGATTCGATCTGTGCGTGGAAGTCCAGATGAGAGTAAATGTCCGCTGTGGTCGAAAAGGTGCTGTGCCCCAGCCATATCTGGATTTGCTTCATTGATATCCCATTTGCAAGCAGTAAGCTGGCGCAGGAATGTCTTAAATCGTGGAAGCGGATTTTTTTGAGGTCGGCTTTTTCAAGCACCCAGCTAAAGTGATCCGTCACATAATTAGGGCGCATGAGCTTCCCTGTTTGGTCGAGGCAGATGTAGTCGAGATAATCTCGGCAGTAAGAGCGTTTGAATAGCTTTCGGTACATTTCCTGCTTTTCCTTTTCTGCAAGCAGTAATTTTTCCACCGATGGCAGTAACGGAAGTGTGCGGAAGCTGGATTTGGTTTTCAGTACATCTTCCCCAACTGCTATGGATTTGCCATCTACCGTGTCCTCAATCACCTTGTGCTTGATGGAGATGGTTTTTTGCTCAAGGTTAATCGCATCCCACTTTAATCCCAGGACTTCACTCCGGCGTAATCCGTAGTAAGCTGCCAGCTTCACGCAAATCTCCAAGGGATCATCCGATACCGCATCAAACAGTTTCATCATTTCCTCCGCGGAATAAAACTGAGCCTGATATACATTCTTCTTTGGCCTGTCTACCCGGTCAGCAGGGTTGCTGCCGATGATCTCTTTTTTCACCGCATTCTGTAGTGCTCTGCGGAGAACCGCGTGATAATGAATAACCGTATTCGGTGTGTGACCCTCATCAAAAATTGATTGATGGAAGTCCTGAATATGCTGAGGGGTAACCTCTCCCAAGGTGATGTTCAGTTCGGTAAAGTACCGGCTGATTCGCCCATCCAGCATGGTTTGATAGCCTTTGAATGTTGTTTTGGCTATCGTGGGCTTTGCTTGTATCAGCCATTTTTGAAGGTAGGCGGTAAATAATACATCTGCTTGGGGATTCCGCTTGCCCTCAATCAGCTCTCTGGCTCGTTCCTCGGCTTCCCGACGCTCCTTTTCTTCCTGCTCCTGTTCGTATTCCAACCGGATTTGGTCAAAGGCTTTCTTCGCTTTCCTGTCGCTGGTTCCGGCTACCGGAAGTCCGGTGGAAACCCATTTGGTTTTTCTTTTGCCGTCCACTTTGATATATAGGACGGCATAGTAAGTATTGTTTTTTTCTTGTAGGCAGCCTGTTATCATGGTTATCCTCCTTTGAAATAACAGCGTATTTGCCTACCATTGACAACATCACAATACCACAGAAAGCATGGGATAGCTACTGATTTGCGCGGAAGCAACCCAACGGATTTTTCTACGGTTTTGGGGTCAATAATAAGCAAAAAGCCATATCAACCGATCTTGATATGGCACATTTCTTCACTCAGTAAATATTCAATGACGCATGCCTTGGGAATCTTATAGGTCCGTCCAATGCGAACGCTATGTATCTCTTTTTCCGAAAGCAATTTATAAGCCAGTTTCCGGCTAATGCCGCCAAGCATTTCTCGCAATTGATTTACCTCGACTACATCAGGGTATTTTTCAAACATGGTTGTTTTGCTGCTCATAAAAACTCCCCCTTCATCAAAAAAACGCCGGACTAAGTCCGACGCTGATAATAAGTGCCTGATTGATTTCTTCCATCTCTTGTTGTCCCAGCCTGCCAACCCATTCCTGAAGCCGTGTCCGGTCGATGGTGCGTATCTGTTCTAAAAGGGCACAAGATTCTTTCACAAGACCACAAGCATTGCCTATGTTTACATGGGTAGGAATTTCGCTTTTCTCTGTTCTTCCCGTGAGGGCGCAGACAATGACAGTGGGACTGTATCTGTTTCCGATGTTGTTTTGCAAAACGAGAACCGGGCGGGTGCCACCTTGCTCGGATCCAACCACGGGACTTAGATCGGCATAGAAAACATCTCCGCGCTTTATGTTTATTTTGTATTCTTTCAAAATAAAAACCTCCTTTGAAATTCTTAATGGCACAAAAATAAGGACCGCTCTGCAAAGCGGTTTTGCTATGAGAGCATCCGCAGGCAGAGCGATCCCCATCGCTTCTGACATTAAGACTTTTTATTTCCGTGCTTTATTCGACACTACTCCCCAAGCACATGGAGCCCGGATTGTATCGGACTCACAGGGCGACAGCCTGAACTGCGGCTGGCTTCACCGCATCATAGGAATTTCACCTCCACCGGGATCTCCGCTGGCTGCCCTCATTGCGTGCTCCCCCGTTCAAGGGGGGCTGTGACTGGACAGAAGTATCAATATAGGCTGACGGGGTCATTGCGAAACAGGCTGCCACAGCCTGTTTGACCGTCGGATGGGTACCGCTATGCACCTTATTTGGCCGTCTTTGATAGGCTGGTAAATGAGAAACCATAAACAGAAGCAGAAACATCAGTTGCTTCATGTTCTCATTGCTGTCCTACAGGTGGTCTTGGCGCATCCTCGGAGTCGCTTATCCCTTTCGGGGTCCGTCAGCTAACGTATTCAGGTCGTCGGTTATGAAATTTTCAATGAGCAGTGAGGGAGAATAGAAAAACCCCCTCACTACTAAGCCGATTTCGTGTGGGGGTTGGACCAAATTATTTTTAATTTTCCATAAGTTTTTTCAGTCGGGCCAGTATCCGTTTCTTTCTGTTATGGATTGTCATGCGGGGAATACCGGTTTCTGCTGCCATCTGGTGTTCGCTTTTATCCTGAAAAAACAGGGTGAAAATGAGCTCCTGTTCCGCATTGGTAAGCTGGGCAAGGCACCTGTGGAGCTTGTCCGCTATGAGCTTGTCCATGACCATATCCTCCACGCGGGGGGATACAAGGTCGGGGATGATATCCTCGCCATTGGTTTCCTCAGTATCCAGGGCACTGTAGTAAAACACGCCGTTTACCGTATCTCTTTCTTCCAGATAAGTTTCACGACGTTTCATGCGGTGATAGGTAAAATAGACTTCTTCGCTGACCTGCACAAGCTGCCCCTGCACCTTGATTTGGTATGTTTTCTTATTTTCCGTCTGATGCTGGGTGCTTCTTTTAATATTTTTCATAAACCCGGCTCCTTTGAATTTCAAATTTTTGAAATCCGCCGGAACCGTTGAATCCGCATAAACGAAACAAGACGGCAGGAGAACCTCCTTTGTCAGGAAGTTCCGCACTGCCGTCTTGCGTTCTGGCGGATTTCTTTTAGTTAGTTGTTACTGGGGTACGGTTATGCTACAGGTTTTACACGCTCATGCGTTATGTTCAATGTGCCGTCGGGATTTACGGTGATTCGAGTAACACAGTCTTTTATCTGAACTTCAAACAGACGTTGATCACTGCTCACATCGCCGATGCGTTTTTTATTCAGGTTTCTAACTTCGTTCATAGAAATGCTTTCCTCCCCTCGATTGATTTTTGAGTGTTTGGACCATATAAAGCAAAAGCTGTTATCGCCTTGCGCAATAACAGCATACTAATTTATGGGACAGGCTTGGAGGAGCGGCAATAGCTTTCTAATAGCGTGTGAGTAGCGAATTTTCAATATTTTTCGAAGTCCATATATGAAGTCTAAATTTATAAAGCCAATATCAGCATTTGTAAAGTTTACCTTGATATTGGTGTTTGTATGTGATAAAATATTCCAAATAAGCTATTTCGGGGCAATGCTCTTTGGAGGAGATATTATGGCGTTCAGCTACAACAAGCTATGGAAGTTACTGATAGATAGAAAAATGATGAAAAAAGACTTGATGGCTATGACAGGTTTAACTACAACTACTATGGCAAAGTTAGGCAAAGAACTACCTGTCAGCATGGATGTTCTGGCGCGTATATGTAAGGCACTCAAATGCAATATCGGAGATATTGTCGATTATATTGATGAAGAAAACAAATAGGCTAATGCTCAGTTTGAATGGAGGGGTTCGGCATGAGGTTGTGTTTTGGCTCATATTTGACGGTCCTTGTTTCGTGCAAGGCAGTAAATGTTGATAATAAGCAGTTGTGCGAAGCACTGCTTCATTCTGTTGCCCCCGATTACGAGTTCACATTTTCCGGGCAGGAAAATGCAGACCGTGTTAGAGAAGACGCTTCATCAAAATTGTTGCGATGTGAACAAAACCTCTCGAAAGATATTACCGGATCAGCTCGCAGTGTCGTTCCACAAGAAGTAGCCAACTACTTCAAGAACAATGTCCTCAAGCTGTTGGACAGTAATTTATCCAAGCAGATAATCCTGGCGCTCAAGGACATTATTAGTAATGATGCTCCTGAAGAAGTCGGGAAGAAAATACATGGTATTTACGATGATACGAGAGTTGAACTGGTCAGCGGCATAACCAAAGAGGAATTGGCGTCACAAACGGAATTCTGTTTTCATTCGTTTTTGGCGGGAGTCTTTTTATATGTTGTCACAAACGCTACAAACCGAAGCGGTAAAAAGACAATCCGGTCCGTTACACAAGAGTATGTTCTTTCCTTCACATCTCGGATTGGAGAAATAACTCTCCTTGCGGATAACGTGCCAGACCATACCCTAATTTATGATTACAGAAACGGTAAGACCGATACAGAATTCGCCGAAGGTGTTGCAGAGTATGTTATAGATAAAATCAAGCAATTGCCTCCGCCATCAAAACAGGATGATTCCCTGCTCGTGACTCTGCTGTCCGAAGCCAATGGAAAGTGTTTATATTGCGGTGATTATCTGGGAATTCCCAAACGAGGGAAGATTCCGGTTAAAAACTGTGAAATCGCCTATTTAAAGCTGTCACTGGATGAAGCAGACAGCTATGAAAATGCGGTAGCGTTATGTACAAACGAATGTGCTCCCCTTGTCCCTGTGATGTCATCTGATGAAATAGCGGAGTTGCTTGAAAGAAAACATCGCTGTGCTGATATCCAGACATTTCTTGACAGAATATCCGGCATTAGGTTTCAGGACGAAATTGAAACTGTTCTGCGGGAAGTTCATAAAACAAAGAATGCGCAAGGACTGGAACCAACAGATATCAAAGATTTGGTTGAGATTGATCGTAAGATTCACGAACCTTTCCTGAAGGACAAGATTAATGCGAGTATGGCTCGCTTATATAAAACTGTAAAAAACACTTGTTCCCGTCTTGAACAGGAAATTGGATTTGACACGAATATGTTTGGGGAGTTAATGAAATCCGCTTATAAGCTGCTCGAAAGTGGAATACAGCAAAAATCAGATATCATCGATCCACAGGAATACATAGCAGATCTCTTAGTTGAAAAACTATTTTCACAAGTTGGACAGAGACATAGAGACGCCTGTGAGATCATTGTTGGATATTTAGTGAAAAGGTGTGATTTGTTCAATGAAAATACCAAGCAAAGTTAATTCTTTCTCCGATAGCGTCATTGCTCTCTTTGCGCCTATCTTGGAGAAATTAGAGGAGCGGGATATGACCCCGCATGAACTGCTCGAAGCGACACGGACAAAGGTATCGGAAATAAGCATATTTCTTGATGCTCTTGATTGTTTGTATAAACTTGGGCAAATAGAAATACCTGATGGGACGGAGGTACTCCACTATGTTAAAGCGGATAACATGCGAGAAGTTTAAAACTCAGCCGGAGGATTTCCGGCCTGGGCTTAACGTCATCCTTGGCAGTTCGGATGGCAGCAACGCTATTGGCAAGTCCACTTTTCTGCTGATACTGGATTTTGTATTTGGAGGGGATAACTACCCAAAATCCGCAAAGGATGTGATCACTCATCTTGATCACCACACGATAAACTTCATCTTTGAATTTGATGGTTTTCCCTACTTTTTTTCTCGAAGCACAAGCCGCCCGTCCGTGGTGAATCGCTGCGACAGCCAGTTCCATGTCATTGAGGAAATGAGTGTGCCGAACTATCGCAAATGGCTGTTCCACGAGTATAGAATACTTCTGAGGGGTATTACTTTTGATGAAATTGTAGAAAGATTCTTCCGTATTTACGGCCATGGAAGCCATAATGAACACAAGCCTCTGCAAAGCGAGCGCGAATCAATGGCAACGGCTGTCGAGTACCTTATGAAATTATTGGATAAGTTTGAAGCCATCCAGAATCTGAAAACCGCCGAAGAAAGCTATGGCATCAAGCCAAGCAAACAGGCGGAACGTTCCATATCGGATATCACGGCTGATATTGGCGAGAATAAGGATAAAATAGAAAGTCTGGAAAAGCGCCGGGAGAGGCTGTGCAGGCAAAATGAAGAGGCCAACCTGCGCGCTTTGGGTATTGATCCACAGCAAGCGGAGCGGCTTGCTGAAATTAAGAGTGAGTTGGGTAAACTGAGCCGCCGGAAGAGTCGTTTGATATCCCAGCTTAATGCAGTCCGCAACAACATGCCTGGTAATGATGGAGTGCTAAAAAAAGACTTTTCGGCGCTGCTCCATTTTTTCCCTGATGCTAAAATTGATGCTTTTACTGATGTCGAAGCTTTCCATGCTAAGATCAACGGTTTTCTTCGTGCTGACATTGAGGAAGAAATTGCACGGCTGACGCCGCAAATTGAATACATAGATGCTGATATTGCAAACTATGAGAAGCAAATTGAGGGTTCAGGAGTCGCCAAATCTCTCTCGCAATCCATTCTTACTCAGTACGCACGTGTGTCACGGGAAATAGAAAAACTGGTGGAAGAAAACGAAGCACTGCAAGGCGAAATGGAGCAAATGGAAAAGCGCAAGGAGATCGAACATCTGCTGGCGAATCTCCGTAAGCGGCAAGAAGAAGCTCTCGCCGCTGCTCAGGATGAAGTGAACGCTGAAATGAAGCGAATTAATGATATTATTACCGGCGGTGACAGAACCGCACCAGAATTGACGCTAAAACCGGACAAGACCTTTGAGTTTGAAACCCCCGATGATAAGAGTGAAGGAACAGCGTTTAAGAGTCTTGTGGTATACGATCTGAGTATGCTCGCTTTAACTCCGCTCCCTGTTCTGATTCATGATTCAAGCATCGTTAAGCGTATAGAGGATGCCGATTTTGAACAGATACTTGGTTTGTATCAGAAAAGCGGTGAAAGCGGCAAGCAAGTGTTCATCGCATTTGATAAGGCAGATACTTATACACC
>JBDKVA010000095.1:0-40265 GCA_039679375.1 Clostridiaceae bacterium | reverse complement strand
TCCCTCGGCTATGTGGACATAGCCGAGAAATACGAGGCACTGCATTTAAACTATTGAACCGCCGTACGCGGAACCGCACATACGGTGGTGTGAGAGGTCGGCGGCGATTAGCCGCCTCCTACTCGATGCAATATATGTTATTTGCATGTAAATGAAGAATTTAAATTGTCTATGCAAGTCTGGTCGAGAAATTACACATTATTTGCTTTTGTTGTATCTTGCATTGAAGGCATGTTAATAATATAATAGCATATGTTGGGTGAGTTATTTTCCTTTTGAACGGCTTGACAGGAGCAGTAGCAAGTACCTGTCGGGGCATGCAACCGGAGAATTGCATTCAATAAATACAATTACTAATATAATATCAGGAGATTCATATGAAAATCGCATTACGCAAGGATTTTACCTATTCTCTGATTGTACCTACCAGTATGGGGGTTCGGATCACACCGGCAAATGGGCAGCCCGTACATAGCAGTGAGACTTTTACAATGCAGGCTACCAGCGCTGAGACCAATGTAGCGAGTATTTCATCCTATCTTGGGCTTCCTGTCAAGGTTTTAACAACATTTGTAAAAGACAGCCCGATTGCCAGCTTCATCAAAAGTAATCTCGCAAGCCGTCATATGTCTTATGAGGGAAAAGATGTCCCGCAGGGCGGTCCGTGGGGTTATCGCCATCAGTTCAATATTGCCGACAGCGGCTACGGCTCACGTGGGCCGAGAGTGCATAATGACCGTGCCGGAGAAGTCGGACGCACACTGAATGTCAAGGATTTTGACCTTGATAGGATATTTGGGAAGGAAGGAGTACAGATCGTACATCTGTCAGGCCTGGTTGCTGCATTGTCGCCTGAAACGAGTATCTTCTGCCTTGAGCTTGCGAGGGCTGCAAAGAAATATGGGACCCGCATTTCCTTCGATCTTAATTATCGTGCTTCATTCTGGAAAAACCGTGAAAACGAGCTTAGAAACATCTTTACGGAAATCGCCGGTATTTCGGACATTCTTGTTGGGAACGAAGAAGATTTCCAGCTTTGCCTCGGAATAGAAGGACCGGAAGCAGGCGGAAAGAATATTGCAGACAAGATCGAAAGCTTCAAGGGCATGATTGGCCGTGTGAAGGAAGCCTATCCAAACACATCCGTATTTGCAACCACACTGCGTCAGGTTGTCAGCACGAACTGCCACTTGTGGGGAGCGATTATGCTTGAGGGCGATAATTGGCATGTGGTAGAACCGCGTGAGATTACGGTACTTGACCGTATAGGCGGCGGAGATGGATTTGTCGGCGGTATGCTCTATGCTGTTCTGAAGGGCTGGGAACCTGAGAAATGGATTCAGTTTGGCTGGGCGAGCGGCGCATTGGCGACAACATTCCTGACAGATTATGCACAGCCTGCTGACGAAGATCAGATCTGGTCAATTTGGCAGGGTAACGCAAGGGTTAAACGGTAATGTAAAGGCAATACGGAACAGACAGTACCGTTGACAGAGAAGTATGGAAGCGCGGCAAAGGGTGAAGTATAAGCAAAAATGTAAGCGGTTACATGAGAGCATTTTAAGAATGTAAGAAGAAATAAATGTAGTGTAAAGCAGTAAAAGTAATAAAATACTGAGAGGAGTATAAAAATCATGGGTAAAGCGGATATCGGCCTGATCGGGCTGGCGGTTATGGGTGAGAACCTGGTTATGAACATGGAAAGCAAGGGGTTTACTGTTGCTGTTTATAACCGCACAACGGAAAAAGTAACGAATTTTGTGGAAGGAAGAGCAAAGGGTAAGAACATTATAGGGACGACGACGATTCAGGAATTGATCGATAACCTGAAAAAGCCGAGAAAAGTAATGATGATGGTTAAAGCAGGCAAAGCTGTCGACGATCTTATCGATTCCATTATCCCGCTGCTGGAGAAAGGCGATATCATCATTGATGGAGGAAATTCACATTTCCCCGATACGATTCGGCGTACTGCATATGTTGAAAGCAAAGGCCTTCTCTATGTGGGCACTGGTGTTTCAGGCGGAGAAGAGGGCGCGCTGAAAGGCCCGAGCATGATGCCCGGCGGTTCACCTGCAGCATGGCCTTATGTCAAACCGATCTTCCAGGCTATTTGTGCAAAGGTTGAGGATGGTTCTCCCTGCTGTGAATGGGTTGGCGAAAATGGCGCAGGCCATTTTGTAAAGATGGTTCACAACGGGATTGAATACGGCGACATGCAGCTGATATGCGAAGCTTATCATTTAATGAGAGAGTATCTTGACATGTCGGACGATGAAATGCATGAAGTCTTCACGGAATGGAACAAGGGCGAGCTGGACAGCTACCTTATTGAAATTACCAGAGACATCCTCGCTTATAAGGATACGGACGGACAGCCAATCGTTGAGAAGATCCTTGATGCAGCCGGACAAAAGGGTACCGGCAAATGGACGTCGATCGCGGCATTGGACGAGGGTATTCCATTGACATTGATCAGCGAAGCCGTTTATGCCCGCTGCCTTTCAGCTATAAAGGAAGAACGCGTTGCAGCTTCAAAGATCCTTAAGGGTCCAAAACCGGAATTTAAGGGTGACAAGAAAGCATTTATAGAGGATATCAGGAATGCGCTGTATGCATCGAAAATCGTTTCGTATGCACAGGGCTATACCCTCATGCGCGCTGCTGCCAAGACATACGGATGGAACCTCAATTACGGCGGAATCGCTCTGATGTGGCGCGGCGGCTGTATTATCCGTTCTGCATTCCTTGGGAAGATCAAGGAAGCATTTGTTAAGAATCCTCAATTGACCAACCTCTTATTGGATCCGTTCTTCAAGGAAAAGGTGGAAAAAGCACAGGCCAGCTGGAGAAAAGTTGCTTCTACGGCATTACTAAATGGAATTCCGATTCCGACCTTCACGGCGGCACTCTGCTATTACGACGGATATAGGTGTGAAAGGCTTCCTGCAAACCTTCTGCAGGCACAGCGTGACTACTTCGGCGCGCATACGTACGAAAGAGTCGACGGAAAACGCGGCGAATTCCATCACACCAACTGGACCGGTGAAGGCGGCAACACAGCTGCTTCGACATATATTGTATAAGAGCGTAAACCAATGTGGGCTACCGCCCACAACCCAACGAATGTACTTATTGCCGCGAATGTGAAACTGTTTTCTTGTTTTTTATGCAATTTTGCGGCAATAAGTTACCAAAGAATAATTATGCAATCTCCGGAACAATTACCCGGTGATAATAGAATGAAATGTTTGCTGGTTAGGCAAAATGACAGGAAGCAAGTGATAGACTCTCTTGCTTCCTTGTTTTTTATAAACCGGCGGGGCAAAGAAAATTCAGAAATACTATTGACACGGCCTGCTTTGTAGATAACAATGTAAGTAATTATACATTGTTATGCATATGGCAGGCGCAGATGGTGACCATGCCATTTACAAAGGCATTATATTAAACGAAAAGGAAACGGATAAATTATGGGCGGATTATTTGGTGTAGTGTCAAGAGAAAACTGCGTAATGGATTTGTATTTCGGTACCGATTATCATTCCCACCTTGGGACAAGCCGGGGCGGTATGGCGGTATGGAGCGGGAACGGATTCTCAAGGTATATCCACAACATAGAAAATGTACAGTTCAGGGCTAAATTCGAAGGGGACCTGGCCGACATGTCGGGAAATATGGGGATCGGCTGTATCAGCGATACGGAAGCCCAGCCATTGACAGTATGCTCGCATCATGGGCATTATGCCATTACTACCGTCGGACGTATCAACAATATCGATGAACTTGTTAAAAAGGCTTTTGACAGCAACTATCTTCATTTTCTTGAAATGAGCAGGGGTGAGATAAACCCGACGGAAATGGCAGCAGCGCTGATCGACCAGGAGGGCTCTTTCAAGGACGGCATCCGAAAGGCACAGGAAGCCATTGACGGTTCATGCACCATGCTGGTGCTGACTCCTGAGGGTATTTATGCTTCGAGAGACCATCTGGGCAGGACTCCATTGCTGGTCGGCGAGCGGGATGGCGCACTTTGCGTATCCTTTGAGTCCAGCGCTTTCCCAAATCTCGGATATACGCTTAAATATGAGCTTGGACCGGGTGAAATCGTCCTTTTGACGCCGGACGTCACGATTGAAAAAATAGCGCCGCCTCAAAAGAAAATGAAGATCTGCGCTTTCCTATGGGTCTATTACGGCTATCCGGCATCCGCCTATGAAGGCAGAAATGTAGAGATCATGCGGTATCGGAACGGCCAGGCGCTGGCCCGCAACGACAATGTTGAAATCGATATGGTTGCCGGTATACCTGATTCCGGGGTTGCTCATGCATTAGGATATTCAAATGAGTCCAGAGTTCCGTACGGAAGGCCGTTTGTGAAATATACGCCAACCTGGTCAAGAAGCTTTATGCCGCAGGATCAGAACATCCGTAATCTGGTGGCAAGGATGAAGCTGATTGCCATACCGGAACTGGTAAAGGGCAAAAGAATGTTGTTTTGCGACGACTCCATCGTTCGCGGAACGCAGATGCGTGAGACGGTTGAGCTTTTATACAGCTTTAAGGCAAAGGAAGTCCATATAAGGCCTGCCTGCCCGCCGCTGGTTTTCGGGTGCAAATACCTGAATTTCTCCAGATCGCGTACGGAGATGGAGTTGATTGCCCGCCAGGCGATCAATGAACTGGAGGGCAGAGAAACGGATCAGTTTGATGAATATTGCGATCCCAAAACAGAAAAGTATGGCTGCATGATCGAGTATATCCGGAAGAAGCTGAACTTTACAAGCCTGAAGTATCAGGAGCTCCATGACATGCTCGATGCAATAGGCCTGCCGGAAGAAAAGGTTTGTACTTATTGCTGGAACGGCAGGGAGTAATCCGTATTTGGAGCGGCTCTTGGCTGGAGAAGTTCATGAGATAGGCATTTGAGAAGACTCAAATTAGGTCATTACAGGCGTCTGATTCAGACGTCTTTTTGTTGGCGTTCATAATTCATTTGCAAATGATAGCCAAAGCCTCAGATTTTGTTTGGCATTTGCAATTATGGGGTAAAATAAATTGATTTGTGAGAGGAAGTCTTAAATATTGGACGGTGATACAATGAAAAAGGAAACATTTAGTGTAACAGGAATGACGTGCGCCTCCTGCGCAAAAGCGATAGAGAGAAGCGTAGGTAAAATAGATGGCATTCAATCTGCAAATGTGAATCCGGCATCGGACAAGCTGAATGTTGAATTTGATGAAAACAGGACGGATATCTTGAAGGTGAAGGAGGCCGTAAAAAAAGCGGGTTACGGAGTTTTGGAAGAGAAGGCTGACAGTTTTCGGGAAGTGATCATGCCCATTTCAGGGATGACCTGCGCATCCTGTGTCAAAGCTGTTGAACGGGCTGTAAATAAAGTGCCCGGTATTAAAGAGGTAAACGTAAATTTAGCTGCCGAAAAGGCAAAGGTCGTATATGATACATCGGCTACAAGGATTTCCGAGATAAAAAATGCCATATCGAAAGCGGGATACAAAGCATTGGAGATTGAAACAGGAGAGCAGGCCGACCGTGAAAAAGCCCGCAGGGAGCAAGAAATCAATTCTCTGTGGAGAAGGTTCGTGGCTGCGCTGATATTTACCATACCGCTGCTGTACATTGCGATGGGGCATATGCTTGGGTTGCCGCTGCCTGAATTCATCGTCCCCCATATGCATCCGCTTCGCTTCGGGCTTATCCAGCTTGCGCTGGTGACGCCTGTTATTGCGACAGGTTACCGGTTCTACACAGTGGGCTTTGGCAGACTAGCCAGACGTGAACCCAATATGGATTCGCTAATCGCCATGGGGACCGGAGCTGCATTTTTATATGGGATTTATGCAATCATCCGGATTTTGAATGGAAATACCGAATACGCCAAAGATCTGTACTTTGAGTCGGCAGGAGTTATTATCACACTCATAACGCTTGGCAAATACCTTGAAGCGGTCACGAAGGGGAAAACCTCGGAAGCGATAAAAAAACTGATGGGCCTTGCGCCAAAGACCGCGACGGTCATACAGGACGGAAAGGAAATGATAATCCCTATAGACGAGGTAGAAGCAGGTGACATATTGCTCGTAAAGCCCGGAGAGAAGATTCCCGTAGATGGCGAAGTGGTAGAGGGCAGGACTTCGGTGGATGAATCCATGCTCACCGGAGAAAGCATACCTGTTGAAAAATATGCAGGCAGCAAAGTAGTCGGTGCAAGTATGAATAAGAACGGGATGATCCGGTTCCGTGCGACAAAGGTTGGAAAAGATACGGTACTTGCACAGATTATCAAGCTTGTTGAGGATGCACAAGGCTCTAAGGCACCAATAGCGAAGATGGCGGATATCATAGCGGGCTACTTTGTACCGGTCGTCATAGCCATTGCAGTCATTGCCGGTATCGCCTGGTATATTTCGGGGATGTCTGCGGTATTTTCCCTGACTATTTTCATTGCCGTCCTTGTAATCGCATGTCCCTGCGCGCTTGGGCTGGCGACGCCGACTGCCATTATGGTGGGCACCGGGAAGGGTGCGGAATACGGCGTGCTGATAAAAGGCGGGGAAGCACTTGAAACAACGCATAAGATAAAAACGATTGTGTTTGACAAAACGGGAACGATTACGGAAGGCAAGCCTGAAGTGACCGATATCATCACAGCCGGCGGGATGGATGAAGCGGTACTGCTGCAGCTGTCTGCTTCAGCTGAAAAGGGATCGGAGCACCCTTTAGGCGAGGCGGTTGTAAACAAGGCGGCGGAAAGGAAGCTGGAGCTTTCCAAAGTAGAGAGCTTTCAAGCAATACCCGGTCACGGCGTCGAGGTCGTAATACAGAATAAAAAAATGCTATTGGGAAATAAAAAGCTTATGGACGACAGAAAAATAGAAATAACGCTGCAAAAGGAGTCGGACAATCTGGCTGAGGAAGGCAAGACGCCCATGTATGTTGCCATTGATAACAGTCTTGCGGGAATCATTGCAGTTGCCGATGTGATGAAGTCAAGCAGCAGGAGGGCAATCGAGATATTGCACGGCATGGGTATCGAGGTGGCAATGATTACGGGAGACAACCGGAGGACGGCAGAGGCAATAGCCGGACAGGCAGGGATAGACCGAGTGCTGGCGGAGGTCTTGCCGCAGGACAAGGCAAACGAAGTGAAGAAACTCCAGGTGGAAGGTAAAAAAGTGGCTATGGTGGGAGACGGGATCAATGATGCTCCTGCACTGGCCCAGGCGGATATCGGCATAGCGATCGGTTCCGGAACGGATGTGGCGATGGAATCGGCTGATATCGTGCTCATGAGGAGCGACCTGATGGATGTTCCCACAGCAATACAGCTGAGCAGGCGCACCATACGGAACATCAGGCAAAACCTGTTTTGGGCGTTTGGCTACAATACGGCCGGCATACCGGTTGCGGCAGGCTTGCTCTATCTGTTCGGGGGGCCGCTGCTGAGCCCGATGATTGCAGCGGGAGCGATGGCGTTCAGCTCCGTATCGGTATTAACGAATGCACTGAGGCTTAAAAGGTTTAAACCGCTGCATTAAAACCGATAATAGAAATACCGCTGTTATTCCGAAGGAGTACGGGCGACTTGGGAATCCCGTGATTGATATGTATATCATTTGATTAATAATAGGGAGGATGATTTTCATGACGAAGAAGGTTTTTATCGAAGGCATGACTTGCGGACACTGCGCCAGCCATGTTGAAGAAGCATTAAAGGAAGTAAGCGGCATAAAATCCGCTAAGGTCGATCTGAAAGGGAAGGTGGCCGTCATTGAACTGGCGAAGCCGGTAGAGGATGCAAAAATCAAGGCAGCCGTGGAAGATGCGGGTTACGAGGCGACAAAAATCGAATGACCTGAGATCTGGTTTTTATGATAGTTGGGCGGTTAATTTAATACCGCCCTTTTTACTATCCAAAATGATATTTTCTGAAGTATTGACAGATTGTAATCGATATCTTATACTATAAATGACAAAATCATTACATTTTTATAAGTAAGAAAACTGAAAATCATATTTTACTAAGGCTAATACAGCACAAAATAATTTTGGGATGGCGGCCATGAATGCTAGGATAAAAGATGTAGCCAGGAAATCAGGGGTATCCGTTGCAACGGTTTCAAGAGTATTGAACGGCGGCAAGAACGTCAGCGAGGAGCTGATGAAAACCGTACTGAATACGATTGAGGAGTTGAATTATTCACCTAGCTATATAGCAAGAAGCCTTGTTACGAAAAAGTCCAATATTATAGGAGTGATCGTCCCTGACCTGACTTCAAGCTTTTTTTCGACGATTCTCAGCAGCATCGAAGAAAATGCCAGTGTAAACAACTACAATATCATGGTGTGCAATATCGCAGAGAACCTTGACAAGGAATTGAAATATCTGAATCTTTTTAAGCAAATAAGAGCAGATGCAATCATCATAATGCATGAGAAGATAGATGACCGCATTAAGAACCTGATCGACGGACTTCAGATGCCGGTTATTTTCTGCAGCTGCAAAGCGGTTGACGTAAATGCTTTATCGATTATTATAAACGACTACAGCGCTACATATGATGCAACGAAGTATTTGATCGGCATGGGACACAAAAATATTGCATATATAGGCGGCGACCTCCGCGACGTCACAAGCGGGGAAAACAGATATGAAGGCTATAAGAAATCCATGAAGGACAATGGCCTTGAAGTAGATCAGCAGTATATACGATTCGGAGATTACAAGGTACAAAGCGGCTATACTCTTATGGAAGAGATTTTAAAGTGCAAACCGGCGCCGACCGCAGTCTTTGCAGCCAGTGACGATATGGCCGTAGGAGCGCTGGGATGTATTATCGATCACGGCTATAAGGTGCCCGATGATTTCTCGGTAATGGGCTTTGACGGGAGCAGAATGACAGAATTCGTACGTCCCAAGCTGACGTCCATGCAGCAGCCCATTAAAGAAATGGGAGCGATGGCGATTAAGGTTTTACTGGATCATCTGAACAACGGCACGGAGCTTCTTGATCAGATCGTATTGAAGCACAGGCTTGTGGAGCGTGAAAGCTGCAGAAAATTATAATGCCGAAGGTATCATAAATATACCTAATTTTTTTAATCCGGATTGTAATCGATACCAATACAATTCGGTATATGGGGGTAAAGCGATATGAAATTGACAGTTTTAGGAGGAGGGGGAGTAAGGTCTCCTCTGTTGGCAGGAACCATTGTAAGCAGAGCTGAACAATTGAATCTGAATGAAATCGTGTTCATGGACAACGATATAAAAAAGTTAACGATATACGGCGGCCTTGCCAGAGAAATAGCGTTGAGAACGAATGAAAAAATCAAATTCATTCTCACTTCTGATCCGGCGGAAGCTTTAAAGGATGCCGATTTTGTTATTACTACACTGAGGGTCGGGCAGGACAGGGGCAGGATCCTTGATGAAAAAATAGCGCTGGAATATGACATACTCGGACAGGAGACCACAGGCGCCGGAGGATTTGCAATGGCTATGCGATCAATTCCGGCATTGAAGTTTTATTGCGATATGGCTAAGCGGTACGCAAAGCCGGCAGTACGGATATTCAATTTTACAAATCCATCGGGTCTTGTAACACAAGCGCTCAGGGATGAGGGCTTTGAGAATGTATACGGCATCTGCGACGGCCCCAGTGAGTTCATGAAGGAGCTTGAAGCGCTGACCGGCGCTCGTCACGGGCAGCTTTCGGCAGAATGTTTCGGATTGAACCATCTGTCATGGTTCAGGAGTATAAAGCTTAATGGGGAAGAAATAGTACATAAACTGATCGATTCGCAGGAATTATATAAAAAAACCGAGATGAGGCTTTTCGACCCTGACCTTGTTAGATCCCAGGGGATGCTGTTGAATGGATACCTTTATTATTTTTATCACAGGGAAAAAGCGGTTCAGAACATAAAAAAATCGGGTAAAACCAGAGGAGAAACCATCTTTGAGATCAATACCAGAATGAATGCCGAATTATCCGCGCTGAGAGTCCGGGAGGACTTCGAAAAAGCTTTGGAGGTTTATCTCAAGTATTATAGCGAGAGAGAAAACAGCTATATGGCAATAGAGTCCGGGTCGGCTCATGATAAAACAAAAAAGGCGCCTGAAGGTTTGCTGTCAAAATGCGAATTTAACGGCGGTTATGCCGGAGTAGCACTGGATTTTATAGAAAGCTGCCAAAACGGCAAAGAAAAAGAGATGGTGCTGTTAGTGCCTAATTCAGGGTCAATTGACGGATTGCGGGATGATGATATCGTGGAGATAACCTGCCGCGCCGGATTGGATGGCGTTAAGCCGGCAAGGATAGGTGAAGTGCCGGAGATCCAGATGAATCTGATAAGGCAGGTCAAATTGTTTGAAAGGCTTGCAGTAAAATCCATACGTTTAAAGAGCATAGAACTTGCAAGGGAAGCTCTTATGGTGCATCCTCTTGTAAACTCCTATACTTTGGCGAAAAATCTTGCAGATAGGTATATCGAAGCACACAGGGAATACATCGGGGAATGGAAATAGCCTAAGAGACCGGAAAAATGGAGGACATCCTAATGTATGATGTTTTGTGTATCGGGCAATCGTTTTGTGATCTCATTTTTACAGATATGGATTCATTTCCTGTATTGGGCAGGGAATCAAAGAGCAGAGACTTCCTGATCAAAGCCGGAGGAGCGGTGAATACACCTGCGGCGTTGACACGGCTTGGGGTGAAAACATTATTTTGTACCACTCTGGGAAATGATCCTCTGGGGGAGATTGTTCATGATTACATGCTAAAAACAGGATTGGATATGTCGGCTGTAATAAGGAATGATGCATACAGGACATCGGTTTCGGCAGTTCTATCAATGAGAGATGAACGGGGCTTTGCCACGTATTTTGCACCATTTGATTACAATCAAATCGTGAGCAGGCTTGAAGAATATGCGCAGCAGTGTTCGCATATCCATGCGTATATGGACGACTGCATGCATCTGCCAATTATAGATATTGCCAGAAAGTATAATAAAACTCTATCAGTCGATACGGCCTGGGATGAGAAGATCAAGCTTGCCGATATCAAACATATCGTAGAAAGCTGTAATGTTTTTATGACAAATGAAATCGAATCGATGAGCATTACCGGGGCCAGTACTGCGGAAGAAGCGCTCATGAGGATCGGAGAATATGCCGATATCGCAGTAGTAAAATTGGGCAGAAACGGCAGCCTGATAAAACAGGGAAGCTTGGTGCTGAACATTCCTGCAATCAACGGAGTAGAGGCTGTAGACTCTACAGGGGCAGGGGATCTTTATGGAGCAGGCTTTATTTATGGCTTCATCAAAAAATGGGATCTGGAACGCTGCGCCAAGTTTGCCACCGCCTCGGGCAATCTAGCCGTAACATTCTATGGAGGAATGGATGACAGTTATACTCATGAAAATGTTGAGCATTTTTATGACTTGATCCAAAAAAGAGACAGCATGTAGATGATTTTGTATATTAAAAAGAAGATAAGGGAGGTGATGCAGAACAAATTCAATCTGCGGAAGATATGTGGATAGTTATTGGCATACCGTAATCGATATCAGGTTTTACTTATTCATAATATTGTATTAACAATCCTTATATATAATTATCGTAAATACACAGTAATTTTAAGGAGGATGTAGACTATGTTTAAGAAAGTACTGGTTATGTTAACGACCATGGTGGTCATGCTTTCTTTGACAACATTTGATATCGGCGCTTATACGGGTTCCAACTGGATGGGGACAATTGATGGCAGCAAAAGTCTCACGCAGCTGTCCATTCCAGGGACACATGATTCAGGTGCGCGTTACGAGCCTGTTTCAGGCACAGCCAAGTGCCAGGATCTGACGATTGCAGAACAACTGGCTGCAGGAGTTCGCTATCTGGATATCAGATGCCGGCATATTGATGACACCTTTGCTATACATCATGGTTTAGTGTTTCAGCACATATATTTTGATGACGTTCTGGATGACTGTATAGGATTTTTAAACAGTAATCCTTCCGAATGTATCATAATGTGCATTAAAGAAGAGCACACACCTTCAAATAACACACGTTCCTTTGAACAAACATTTGATTCCTATGTAGCGCAAAATCCTGATAAATGGTGCCTGACGGCTACGATACCTACCTTGGGGCAGGCAAGGGGTAAAATAGTTTTACTCCGAAGGTTTAATGCCGTAACAGTTCCTAAGGGTATTGATGCTACAAGTTGGGCGGACAATACTGTGTTCACTATTGACAATGGCTTTGCCAAGCTCAAAATACAGGATAAGTATGTTGTTCCGGACAATAACGCAAAATGGACATTGATTCAGAACTTATATACAGAAGCGAAGTCCCAGAATTTTGACCGGTTGTACATAAATTTTTCAAGCGGGTATAAAATGCTGTATGGAATATTGCCGAGCATAACAACAGTCTCCAATTTTATGAATCCCAAGCTTGTTACCTACTTTACATCTAATACCAGCGGAAGGTACGGAATCACAGCTATGGATTTTGCCGATACTGGCAAATGCTCACTCATAATTAATACAAATTTTAATTGACCAGAATACAAAGATGGAAGTATACACGGGGGGGCTGCAATGAGCATATTGATTTTGACGGAAGGCAATCTGACGCCTTTCTGTTCACGTACACAAATTACATATACCTTCGATATGGTGAAGCAAAGCAGACGCCTGAATATTGATTTCTTCTACCAGCCCAAAACTCTTGAGGACCGTGAAAAATCCAGGGAACTGATCACCAAGTGCTTAATGGAGTTCGCACCGGAAGATGGGGAAAAGATGGCTGAAAACTGGGAAAGGTACCGGCCTGTATGCAACCTGTTGACGATTTCCGCGGATGACAGTATGGGTTTTAGAGGATGTGCGCACAGGCATCCTCAAAAACAGCACCTTTTTATCGGGGACGATTCAGCTTCTCCCGGATTTATCCCGGGCGAAATAACCAGGGGATTATGGAAAGTAACGGTAAGTGTCCATGCAGTCGTGACAGAAAACTGTCATTACAAGTTATGTGTGTGGGAAGGAGATCGTAAGGATGATGAAATGGATACCCTGTGAGCTTCATACACATACAGACAATAGCGATGGATGCCTGGACGTCGGGTCATTATCCGTGAAGGCGGCGCAGGCAGGTCTTGAGTGCATTGCGCTAACGGATCACAATACGGCCTCGGGGTGGCTTGAGATACCTGATGCGATGAAAAAGGCAGGTATTCAAATCCTTCGTGGAATGGAGTGGACGACATTCCATGGTCATATGATCGCGCTTGGCATCCACGAGTATGTTGATTGGCGCGATAAATCGACTTTTGATATACAAAGAGGCATAGATCAGATTCATGAAGCCGGTGGCCTTGCCGGTGTGGCACATCCGTACAGGCTTGGGAGCCCTGTCTGCACAGGCTGCTACTGGCAGTTTGAAACGGACTGGAGCAATGTGGATTACCTTGAGGTTTGGTCTGAAACCTTTCCTCCTCTGAATCCCGCAAACAAAAGGGCTTATGATTTATGGACCTGCCTGTTGAACAGGGGATGCAGGATCACGGCAGTCTGCGGTAGTGACTGGCATGGTAATGAATACAAAAATGGATGCTATGCGGTTACGTACCTTGGATTGGAAAACGATAACAATGTCATTTGTGAGAAGGATTTCATCCATGCTGTCAAATCCGGCCGCTCCAGTGTTTCTTTAGGACCTTTGCTTACTATTTCCGCCCGGTCCTGTACGAATGGCCGTGAATATCTTTCAGGGAATGAGATGGATACGGCCTCAGCGGAAAGCAATTTCGAGGTGCATGTGAATCTGGACTTTTCAGTACGTGAAAGACAATGGAGGCTTGATCCGGATCATTTGATGATCCATATCGCAAGTAATATCGGCATTATCGGGAGATGGACTGCTCCATGCGGATCCGCAAGTATTTCGGGTGTTTTTGAGACTGCCGACTTAAAATGGATACGTGCTGAAATGTTTGGAGAGATTGAAAGCAGAAATACAATGATTGCCTTTACCAATGCGATCTACCTGGGCGAGGCCCGGTAAAGAAGGGGTGTATATTTATGTCGGGATTTCCGCTGATCACTGCGCACAGCGGCTGCGAGGGCACATGCCCCAATACAATTGAATCGATCATGGCTGCCATACGTTCAGGAGCGGATATAGTAGAAATAGACGTGCGGGCAACGAAGGACAATATTGCGATTTTGGCACATGATGAATCGGTTGACCATCCCCGATATGGTAAAAGGCTCTTATGTGAATTGGCATATAGTGAGCTGGGGCGTCTTAATCCTCCGTTAATCAGGCTTGATGAATCACTGGAGATTATCCGGAGCAGCAATAGGATAGCAAATCTCGACTTAAAGGAGGATGCCGTAACAATACCCGTATTAAAGGCGATCGGATCCAATGCTTTAAGTGATTATGTTATTTTCTCAGGATGCGAATGGAAGAAAGCTTTTTTTATCGCAGAACAGCGTAAAGGGCTCAGAGTGCTTTTAAATACCGAGGAAGAGATGCTTCTGAAATGCGGATATCAAAACTATCCGGGTTTTATTGAGAAGTCTTACAGGGACGCTGTCGGTTCAGCATGCTGCGGAATAAACATTTCGTATGAGGCCTGTTTTGACGAATTAGCGGACTATATGAATGTGCGCTGCCTTCCGGTTTGCGTGTATACGGTGGATCAACCGGACCTGATGAGAAAATACGCCTATATGGGGGTATATTCCATTACGACAAATAGAGTACAAATGTTGTCAGATTTAAAACGCAATAATTTTCATACTGCTTTAGCCTAAATCATGACTTGGATTCATAAAATGAGATATCGATCCCAATAAGGCAAAATGATAGTATTTGCGAATTTATGTATAGATTTAACGGATAGATAGTATATGTGCATTATGCTGGTACGCCTGCCATTTGGCTATATTGTATTTATTATTTACTTGACATGTTGTAATCGGTATCATATACTAAAGTCAAGTTGTTTAACATAATAAATGTAACAAAGCCATAATTTGCTTCATTATGTCTACCGTAAAAAATATTGATTAGGATAGTACAGGGGGAGTACATATGGTTACTAGAAACAGAAATTCACAGGCAGTCTGGTATTTATTCCTGCTTCCGGCCATACTGGGCATATTGTTATTCATGTTGTATCCTGTTATCGATTCCTTTCGTTTGAGCTTTTTTTCATCCAACGGGACAATTGAAAAGTTCATAGGCCTGAAAAATTATAAATTTATCCTTTCGCTGGATGTGTTCTGGAAAGCGGTCTATAATACGTTTTATATTGCATTTTTTCAATTGCTGATTACGATTCCAATTGGATTCACTATAGCTGTGGTAATTAATAATACAAAATGGGGACAAAACCTGTTCAAGGTGCTTTTCTATATCCCAAACATCACATCTGTCGTAGCCGCTGCCATGGTATTCATGTTTGTACTTCACCCGATAGGCCTTTTAAATAATTTCCTTGGTATCTTCGGAATCCCACCGATCGCCTGGCTGTCCAATCCGACCAGTGCAAGATGGGCGGCCATTATACTTGGTTCCTGGCAGTCGCTGGGCTTCATCATTATTATTTCTCTGGCCAATCTGCAGGCAATCCCGATTGACTATTACGAGGCGGCTACGATCGACGGTTCCACCGGATTACAATCCTTCAAACATATAACGATCCCATTGATGAAAGGCACATTTGCATTTTTGACAGTAATGGGCTGGATAAACGGGCTTCAGCGATTTACCGATGTTTATATCCTGGGCGGACTGCAGGGCAGCCCGGCACGTTCCTTACATACAATGGTGGGCTTTATATTTGAAAGGGGCTTTGGAGGATACGAATTCGGCGTTGCTTCAGCTGCCTCATATATACTTTTCTTCCTGGTTCTCATGTTTACGTTCATAAATGTAAAGTTAACAAAGATGAAGATATAGGAGGGTTGTCAGGAAATGTCCGGAATAAAAAAAGCCAAAAAGAAAATAATGACCTCTGATATTGTACTTTTTGCCATTCTTCTGGTTTTAGGCACCATCATGATCATACCGTTTGTCTGGATGACGGTAGTGTCATTTGAGAGATATGCGAACATTCAGCCTCCGTTTCCTCCGAGCTTCATTTTAAAGAATCCATCTCTTTTCAATTTCAAGCTTGCATTTGAAAACGGATACATATTGTTGGCATACCGTAATTCTGCAGTCGTAGCTATTTGCACTGTTGCAGTGAGTCTGGTCTCGGCGACCCTGGCAGGTTACGCATTCTCAAAGGGTCGATTCAAAGGTAAAAAGCTGTTGTTCTATGTTGTTCTGGCAACAATGATGATCCCCCTGGAGACCCGTTTGATCCCAATGTATATGATGTTCAACAAAGTCAGTCTTAATAACACCATTGTACCTTTAGTCCTGCCTTATATGATCGACGGGTTTCATATCATGCTCTCGAAGCAATTTTTTGACCAGCTTCCCGATAGTCTTAGAGAAGCAGCGTATATTGACGGTTCAGGTGAATTCAGAACCTTTTTCAATATATTTTTACCCCTAACAGGGCCAATTTCTGCAACCATGTGCATTCTTACATTTATGTCCAGCTGGAATTCTTTCCTTTGGCCTCTGATCGTATTAACCGGTCAGAAATCAAGGACGATACCGATTCTGATGGCCTATTACTCGTTCACCGGCGAAGGTGGGACCCGTTGGGCGGGTCTGACGATGTGCGTGGCTTTTCTTGGCGTTATACCGGTCATCATCGTTTTTCTCTTTCTTCAGAAATATATTATCCGAAGTATCGCGCTTAGCGGCTTAAAAGGGGAGTGATGTGTAATTATCTATTGATACTACAGCGAAATAAACTTTGATTAAACGGCATACATGCGCCTCACAGAAATATCGCGAAAGCTTCAGCGCGCTATTTCTGCGAGGATCATTCGGAATATTTCGCTATAGTGTAAGTATCAAACACAAAAGTAGTAACCGGCCAAATTGTATTCAATTAGATTAAAGGAGGGTTTTTTAATGAAGCGTATCAATTTCAGGAGGTACTGTGCTCTTTGTCTGGCTATGGTTTTGCTGGCTATGTTATTCACAATAACCGGATGTACATCCGGCAATTCTGACCAGACTGGTAAAACAACAATTAAAGTACAATTGATTGGTGACTTTATGGTAGAAGATACAACCGATAAAGTATCCGGTGCGACAATCAAGGGCGTACACGTGTTGAAAGAAGAGTTCGAGAAGCAAAATCCCGGTATAAAAGTTGAGTTTGTTCCTATGAGCTGGGATGACTATACACAAAAAACCCAGGCTATGATAACTGCAAACGAATGTGATGTATATCAGGTCCCTGCTATTGCAAATCTCGCGGCGCAAGGATTATTAGAGCCTTTGGCAAAATACATGGAAAAAGATAAATTTGACACAAGCGTCTATTTTGACGGGCAGATGGACGGTTGGATGGCTATGGGGCCTGAAGACAAAGAGCTTCAAATATATGGGCTGCCTTTTATCGGCGACACTCGTTTTATCGAATATGATAAGAAAATATTTGATGAATGGAAAGTGCCATATCTGAAGGATTCGCCCACAACGGAAGAAATTTTGGACGCGGCGAAGAAAATGACCGGTAAAAACCCTGTCACAGGGAAAGACAATTACGGTGTGTATTATAAGGGCGGAGATGTTGCGGACACGGTCATGAATCTTTGCGAAGCATTTGGCGGCTCATGGGGAAGCGGAGTCAAGTGGAAGGAGCTCAAATATAATTTCAATTCTTCTGAAATGCTGAAGGCTCTTAATTTTATGGTCGAGCTAAATAAATATGCCCCCCAGGGCTCCATCTCGGGACAGGGCGGCGAATTGTGGGGTACAGCCGATAATAATATTGCTATCAACTTAAGGAGTACACCCGGAAACGCACAGAGTATCGCCAGCCTTAAATTGACTGATCGTTATGCTGCAAGCTACCTGTTCATCAATGCTAAGACGGGTAAGGGCGGAATGTTCGCAGGAAGTCCGTTCTGCATCGGAAGAAGCAGCAGCCATAAGGAAGAGGCGTGGAAATTCCTGAAGTTCAGCTCCTCTGAGGTTTTCCAGAAATACATGTGGGAAAACCAGAGATCACAGTCGCTGCCGGTAATCAAAGCAGCTCTGAACTGGGACAGCGTCAAAGCGGAACCGGAATTGCCCATCATACTCAATTCAGTAACAAAACTATGGACGCCAAGATATATTTACAGGGCAGCTCAGCCGCGCTATATTTTCTCTGCCTGTGTTGAAGAGGCAATGCTAGGAAAGACCGCGCCGGAGGCAGCTTTGAAAAAGGCTCAGACCGAGGCTGAAAATTGGTCGAGCCAGCAGACACAATAATTATTGTACTAAATAATCCGGTTGCAGGAAATTCAGAGTGGATGTATTTCCACTCTGAATTCGTTGATTAGGGAATTTTAATATGGGGGAATGGAAGATGGTAAAAGTAGGAGTTGCGGGGTATGGCGTGATCGGCCAGAGACTTGCTGATGGCGTTGCCCTGCAAAAGGATATGAAACTGATCGGTGTGGCCGATATTGCGCCCACTCTTGCGGTCAGAGCGTTGAAAGAGAAAGGGATGCCCTACAAGCTTTTTACCGCTGCTGAAAACCAAGCGTTGTTCAGTGATGCGGGAATTCCGGCAACAGGTACATTTGAAGATATGATCCGTGAATGCGACGTCATAATGGACGCAACAAGTGCAGGCGTGGGAGCCAGGAACCGCGAACTGTACCTGAAACATGGCAAAAAGGCGGTTTTTCAGGGTGGAGAAAAAGACAGCGTCGCGGATGTGTTCTTCCATGGCTATGCCAATTATGAAAAAGGCCTGGGTAAGCAGTTCCTTAAGCTGACTTCCTGTAATACAACGGGGCTTATCAGGGCGGTTGACTGCCTTGACAGGGCGGTAGGCGTTGAGAAGGTTGCCATTACGATAATACGCCGTGTTGCTGATCCGGGCGATTATCACAGAGGCCTTACAAATGCACTCCAGATTGATAAGGCGCCAAGCCACCAGGCGCTGGATCTCATGACGATCATGCCCCATATCGACGCAACAGGAATCCTTGTACATACGCCTGTAACACACGGGCACATTATCACCGTCGTTGCAAAGACAAAAAAGAAAATTGGCAGAGTGGATGCGCTAAAGTATTTTGGTGAGCATCAAAGAATAAGAGTTGTGAGGATTGCCGACGGTTTTTTAGGTAATGCCTCCCTTTTCCGGTATGCGCGTGATCTCGGCAATCCGAGGGGTGATATGTATGAGATTGCGATTTGGGAAGAATCCATTGTCAATTCCGGCGCGGATATCATGTTTGCCCTAAACATTCCACAGGAAGCTGTCACCATTCCGGAATCAATAGACGCCGTAAGAGCTGCAATGGAGATGCAGACGGAGAGGCTTGAAGCGGTCGGCATGACCAATAAGTATCTGGAGATGGGAAAATGGAAATAGGCACGATGTCGGGAATCAGGCCTCTGGATTCGCTTGATTATTGCAGCAGAACCGTTCTGCTGCGGGTGGACATCAATTCACCCATTGATAATAAGACAAAGAAGATCGTCAATGAAAACAGGATCAAAAAAAGCATACCAACGATAAAATATCTGCTTGAACATCATGCCAGGCTGGCCATCATTGCGCATCAGGGAGATACTCTGGACTACATGAACCTTATCCCGATGAAGGAACATGCTGAAAAGCTTTCCAAACTATTGGGCACTGAAGTGAAGTACATAGACGATGTATGCGGGCCGGCTGCGCAGGAAAGCATCCGGTGCCTCAAACCGGGAGAGGCTGTATTGCTGGGAAATCTCAGGTATTTGTGCGAAGAGGTGTCGACTTTTGAAGACGCTGTTAAGCTGAAACCGGAGGAAATGCTTGAAACGTACCTTGTAAGAAGCCTTGAACCGCTTATTGACATTTATGTCAATGATGCTTTTGCGGCCGCGCACAGAAACTGCCCGTCCATGACGGCTTTTCAGGAAATGAAGCCGACTGCCGGCGGAGTACTCTTAATGGAAGAAGTCGAAGCGCTGACCAGAGTGATGGAAAAACCAGAAAAACCTTCGGTATTTGTGCTTGGCGGCGCTAAAATTTCTGATGCCTTCGGTATGATGAAGCAGGTTCTGGAAAACGGCTCGGCTGATAAAATACTCGCTTGCGGGATTACCGGAGAGATTATGCTGATGGCTCAGGGTAAGTCTCTTGGCAATATAAAAGAACAGTTCCTGAAGGACAGGTCTCTGGATGTCTTCATATCTCCCGCAAAGGAGTATTTAAAGGATTACCCGGATAAAATCGCTGTTCCCCTCGATCTTGCGTATGAAAAAAACGGACAGAGATTTGAAATAGATATTACTGAACTGCCTCAGGAAGAATTATTCATGGATATTGGTGCAAAAACCATTGACATGTTTAAAAAAATCATAAAAGACGCCGGTACCATATTTGTAAACGGGCCTGCGGGGGTATATGAAAACAGTCTTTTTGAAAAGGGGACCAGGGAGGTATGGAAAGCCATTGCAGACGCAGGAGGTTATTCGGTCATCGGCGGCGGCGATACGGTAAGCGCTGCTTCAAGGTTCATTGATCTAAAGGATATCAATTATGTGTGTACGGCAGGCGGCGCTATGGTAAGATTCCTGTCAGGCAAAAAGCTTCCTTTGATTGAAGCCATGAAAAAAGCGGCAGAATGCCCTGCTGAGAAAGGATGCCGATATGCTTAGCGGTTCTCGGATTAAAGAATTGGAGGCGTTTGCCAATAGTATCAGGATCGAGACTGTAAAGGAAATGGGGAACCTCGGATTCGGCCATTTGGGCGGAGCTTTGTCAGTGGCGGAGGTTCTTTCCGTCCTGTATAACGGAATAATGAGAATCGACCCCCGGAACCCAAAGTGGGAGGAAAGGGACTGGCTGGTTTGCTCTAAAGGGCATGCAGGACCTGCCGTTTATGCAGCCCTTGCCCTGAAAGGTTACTTCCCCATGGAGGAGCTTATGACTCTCAACAAGCCGGGGACAAACCTCCCAAGCCATTGTGACAGAAATAGGACTACAGGTATTGATATGACTACAGGATCGCTCGGGCAGGGTTCTTCGCTGGCGGCTGGAGTTGCTCTCGGAAACCGGATGAACGGCAGGGATAACTATACATACCTGATACTCGGCGATGGAGAATTACAGGAAGGTCAGGTGTGGGAAGCGGTTCTTTTCGCTGCACACAGGAAGCTTGATCATCTCATAGCCTTTATCGATTATAACAAACAACAGCTTGACGGTTTTATTGATGATATATGCGGGCTTGGCGACATTGCCGCTAAATTCGGATCATTCGGATGGAATGCACAGAGTGTAAACGGAGCCGACGTAAAAGCCATCCATGAGGCTGTTATAAAAGCAAAGGCGTCCAAAGGGCAGCCCTCAGTGATCGTTCTTGATACGGTGAAGGGAAAGGGTTGCAGCTTTGTAGAGGGGAAAACAGATAATCATCATATAACCATAAGCAGGGAGCAGATGGATCAGGCTTTGCTGGAACTTACTTTACAGCAAAAGCTGCATTAATTACCTGATATAAAAGGCGGTGGTAAATTGAGTGCTGTTATTGCTGCATACAGAATAAAGGATGAGTGTGCAATGAGGGATGCTTACTGCAAGACCTTGATGGATCTTGCCGCAAAGGATAAAAGGATCGTGGTGCTGGATGCCGATCTGATGAGGTCAATGGGGATGGTCCCTTTTCTTAAAGCATACCCGGACAGGGCGTTTGACGTCGGCGTACAGGAAGCGAATATGATAGGGGTAGCGGCAGGGCTCTCCGCTGCCGGTATGGTACCCTTTGCACACAGCTTTGCGCCCTTTGCAACCAGGCGATGCTTTGATCAGGTGTTTTTATCCTGCGGATATGCAAGACTTAACGTAAGGATCGTGGGCAGCGACCCCGGAATAACAGCGGCATTTAATGGGGGAACGCACATGCCTTTTGAGGATATGGGTCTGATGAGGAATGTACCCGGGATTACCATACTGGAACCGGTAGACGCCGTAATGCTGAAAGACCTGATAGAACAGACCGCTAACCTGTATGGAGTATTCTATATCAGGCTGCTTAGAAAAAATGCCATAAAAATATACGATGGCGGCTCTACCTTTGAAATAGGCAAGGGAATACTATTAAGGGACGGATGGGATGCTGCGGTTTTTGCCACGGGGATCATGGTCGATGAAGCACTTAAAGCAGCTAAAATACTGGAAAGCGAAGGCATTTCGGTCAGAGTAGCCAATATTTTTACTCTAAAGCCTATTGACAGGGATATGATCATTCAGTGCGCCAAAGAAACCGGCGCAGTTGTAACAGCCGAAAATCACAGTATCATCAATGGACTTGGCTCAGCCGTAGCAGAGGTGCTGTCGGAAAATATGCCTGTACCTCTCGAGAGAGTTGGCATAAAGGACCTCTTTGGAGAAGTCGGGCCGGTTGATTATCTGGCAAAGAGGTTTGAACTGACCTCCGGAGATATTGCGGAAAAGGTAAGGAAGGCCATAATCAGAAAGCGACACTAACAAAAGAAGCTAATTAATATAATTGGAAAATTATATTGCCGGCGCACAGCGGCGGAAATGGCGGTTAATATGTTAATCAAATATGATAAACCTTTTATATGCGGGTATAATGCAATATTAAATACCGGTGAAGACAGTAATGACACGCAAATGGATTTTGGCGTTTTATTGCCGGATAAGGACCGGAGTTATGCGGATCGTGAAAAAAAGGAAAAAGCCTATCTGCTTCTGAAAGGCGATGCTGTTTTCAAGTGGAATGGCGAAACAAGAAAAGTATCAAGAAGGTCGTTCCTTGATGAAAACCCATGCTGCCTTCATGTGCCGGCAGAAGTTGATATTCAGGTCGAATCGCTAAGTGAATATACTGAAATCGCCGTATTTCGGACATATAACAGCAAATATTTCACTCCGCATTTTTACGGCAAGGAGGATTGCGTAACAGTAGAAGCTGATAAGGGGAAATATGGAGAGGCGTCCTTGAGAAATATACGGACCATATTCGACCAGTCCAATGCTCCCGACTCAAACCTGGTGCTGGGGGAAGTTGTGCATATGCCCGGGCGTTGGTCAAGCTATCCGCCGCATCACCATCCCCAGCCGGAGGTGTATTATTATAAATTCCTGCCTTTGCAGGGGTTTGGCTTCTCACAGGTGGGAGACGAGGTATATAAGGTCGGGAACAACGATGCCTGCGTTATTGCAAACGGCGGCGACCACCCGCAGGTGGCGGCTCCCGGATATGCCATGTTCTATGTCTGGGCGATCAGGCATCTTGATGGTAATCCATTTGATAATAGAATCTATTCCGATGAACATAAATGGCTATTTGAAAAGGATGTCAGGATTTGGCCGGAAGAGGGTGGGGAAAGATGAAAACTACACGTTTGACCACTGCGCAGGCGCTTGTCCGATTCCTTGATAACCAGTACATAGAGTTTGACGGTGCCGAAAGTAAATTTGTCAAAGGGATATTTGCCGTCTTCGGACACGGAAATGTCCTCGGCCTCGGACAGGCGCTCGAGCAGAACAGGGGAAGCCTTCTTGTTCACCAGGGCAGGAATGAGCAGGGCATGGCGCATGCTGCCATAGGGTATGCAAAGCAAATGCACAGGAGGGCGGTCTATGCCTGTACCTCTTCAGTAGGACCTGGTGCTGCAAATATGATCACTGCTGCCGCAACCGCCACAGCAAACCGGATACCGGTATTATTCCTGCCCGGGGATACCTACGCATCGCGCCAGCCGGATCCTGTGCTGCAGCAAATAGAGCAGTTCTATGACCTGAATATTACCGTGAATGATGCCTTCCGGTCCGTGAGCAAATACTGGGACAGGATCAACAGGCCGGAACAGCTCATGTCGGCCATGATCAATGCCATGAGGGTCCTGACGGATCCGGCGGATACGGGAGCGGTTACGATTGCTTTACCGCAGGATGTGCAGGGAGAAGCGTATGATTACCCCGATGAGTTTTTTCATAAAAGAATACATAGGATCGAGAGAAGACCGCCTACGGCTGATATGGTCAAAGACGCCGTTCAGCTGATACGGCGTAAAAAGAGGCCTCTCATGATCTGCGGCGGCGGAGTCCGTTATTCTGAGGCTGCAGACGCCTTTCGGGGATTTGCGGAAAAATTCAACATTCCGTTTTGCGAGACACAGGCGGGAAAAAGTGCAATTACCTGGGAGCATCCGCTGAACCTTGGAGGGATCGGGGCAACGGGCAATCTTGCAGCTAATACAATCGCAAAGCAGGCCGACCTGGTAATAGGAGCCGGAACGCGGTATACGGATTTTACCACATCTTCAAAATGGCTTTTTCAAAATCCCAAGGTAGCTTTTGTCAATATCAACATTGCTCCATTTGATACGTACAAGCTTGATGCCGTAAGGGTCACGGCAGATGCAAGAGCTGTCCTTGATGAACTGTCGGAAGCGCTTGAAGGAATTGGCTATAGATCCTCCTATACATCAGAAATCCAAACGGCAAAAAAACAATGGGAAGCGGAATGCGGAAGACTTTTCAGCGTGCAGTATCATGCCGGTCCGTTCAAACCCGAGATAGCCGGACAAATTGACCATGTGCTGCCTGAGTTCGGCGAGCGGACAGGATCCTATCTGACACAGACAGGAGTGCTGGGAGTCCTTGCTGAAATACTGCCTGAGGATGCAATTGTTGTCGGAGCATCAGGCAGCTTGCCCGGAGATATGCAGAGGCTTTGGAAAGCGAAGAAGCCTGATACATACCATATGGAATACGGATTTTCCTGCATGGGATACGAGGTCAATGCCGCTCTTGGCGTAAAACTGGCAAAACCGGACAGGGAGGTGTATTCCATGGTCGGCGACGGTTCTTACATGATGCTTCATTCGGAATTGCCGACATCCATGCAGGAAAGGTGCAAGATCAACATACTCCTGTTTGACAACATCTCTTTTGGGTGCATAAATAACCTTCAGATGGGTAATGGCATGGGAAGCTTCGGCACGGAATTCAGATATCGGAATCCGGATACCGGTGAACTTGACGGTGAATTGATTCCGATAGATTTTGCGAAAAACGCCGGGGCATATGGCTGCAAAACGTACACCGTAAGGACGGAAAAAGAGCTTAGAGAGGCGGTTTTGGACGCCCGCAGGCAAAGTGTGTCAACACTGCTGGATATTAAAGTGCTGCCCAAAACAATGACCCATGACTATGGATCGTGGTGGAGGGTCGGTAATGCGAAGGTCGCAGATAAAAGCAGTGTGATGGAAGCGGGCATTAAAGCCGGAAATGAACTGAAGAAAGCAAAAAAATATTAATGGGGGGATCAAAATATGTTCGACAGGAACCAGGTCAGGCTTGGCATTGCGCCTATCGGATGGACGAATGACGATATTCCCGAACTGGGCGGTGGGAATACATTCGAACAGTGCATAAGTGAAATGGCGCTTGCGGGATTTGCAGGCTCGGAGGTGGGCAACAAGTATCCGAAGGATACCGCGGTGCTCCGAAAAGCACTGACACTCAGGAATTTGCAGATCTGCAATGCCTGGTTCAGCGCATATTTCACTACGTGTCCGATGGAAGAAACGATTGAAGCCTTTATAAAGCACAGGGATTTCCTGTTTGCATTAGGAGCGAAGATGATCGGTGTTGCCGAGCAGGGACACAGCATCCAGGGAAGGCTTGACGCTCCGGTTTTCGATAAAAAGCCGGTATTCACGGATGCTGAATGGGATAGGCTGGCTCGTGGCCTTGAGAAACTTGGGGAGCTTGCGGGGGAAAAAGGCATGCAGGTCTCATACCATCATCATATGGGGACAGGAGTACAAACGGCTGATGAAATAGACAGGCTGATGACGTTGACCGATAAAGGCAGGGTACATCTGCTGTTTGATTCAGGACATCTTGCCTTTTCGGGGGATGACCCTTCCGAAGTACTTAAAAAGCATATCGCCAGGGTAAGGCATGTCCATTTGAAAGACATACGCAAAAATATACTTGCCAGAGTAAAGCCGGAAGGAATGAGCTTTTTGGTAGCTGTAAAGGAAGGCGTTTTTACAGTGCCCGGAGACGGTTGTATAGATTTTGACGGCATATTTGACATACTGTCAAGGTATTCATATAAGGGCTGGATGGTTGTAGAAGCAGAGCAGGACCCTGCTGTTGCAAATCCATTTGAATATGCTTTGAAAGCAAGAAAATATATTAAGGATAAAACAGGTTTGTAGAAATACAGTATCAGTCCGTATGGGCCGGCGGGAATTCAAGATAGTGTAAAGCTGCTTATGAAAAGCGCAGCAACAGGCTGCAAAGAGAGGGGAAAGGGTATGGAAAAGAGAATAAAAGCGGGCGTGATCGGAGCAGGCAGAATAGGTAAGATTCATATCCGGAATATTATAAATAGTATTCCGGAAGTGGAAATCAGGGCCGTCGCAGATAAATTCCCTGAAAATATAAGAGATTGGGCCAATAAGCTGAATATTCCAAGAGTAACCAATGATTACAGAGAGGTATTGGATGATGCGGATATTGACGCCGTCCTCATTTGCTCTTCTACGGACACGCATTCGCAATTGATTGTTGAGGCTGCAAAGGCAGGGAAGCATATATTTTGTGAAAAACCTATCGATTATGATCTTGACAGGATACAAAAAGCACTGGATGAGGTCGGCAAAGCTGGAGTCAAATTGCAAATCGGCTTTAACCGCCGGTTTGACCACAATTTCAGGCAGGTCCGCCGTTTGATCGGAGAAGGCAGGATCGGGGATGTGCATATAGTAAAAATAACTTCCAGAGATCCGACACCGCCGCCAATCGATTATGTTAAAGTATCCGGGGGCCTCTTCATGGATATGACCATTCATGACTTCGACATGGCAAGATACCTGGCTGGAAGCGATGTTTCAGAGGTGTATGCACAGGGTACGGTTCTGATCGATCCTGCAATCAAGGAAGCGGGGGATATTGACACGGCTATTATAACCCTAAAGTTTGAAAATGGCGCTTTGGGAGTCATAGACAACAGCCGGAAAGCGGTTTACGGTTATGATCAAAGAGTTGAAGTATTCGGATCGGAAGGCTGCATTTCCGTATCAAATGATACGGATTCTACTGTTGTACTTAGCAATACGGACGGAGTGACCGCAGAAAAGCCCAAATATTTCTTTCTGGAAAGGTATATGGAATCCTTCCGTCAGGAGCTGAAAGAATTCTTTGACGCCGTTTTGAATGGCAGGGAAACGCCGGTATCCGGTATTGACGGCCTGAAGCCGGTCATGATAGGGATAGCCGCAAAGAAGTCTCTTGCCGAGGGCAGGGCCGTAAAGCTGGCGTGAATAGGTCAGCTCACTTTTCGCCGATCAGTATCAACGCTTCTCCATTTATTTGATCCGCAGCTTTGCCGATTTCCTTACGGAAATTGATGCTCTGCAGTATTACGCGCATTTTTAAATCACTGCCGCTTGCATCGATTGTCAGATCTGCGGGTGATATCGTTGAGCCCTGGTTGATCTTTTGTTCTGTTAACAGCTTTTCAAGCCGTGGTTTTAACGTTATCACGGCTTGTTTTTTGTTGAAGGAATCCACTATGGAAAATTCAACATCATCGGTGAGATACCTGATATTCAGCTTGTAAGCTTTTCCTCCAAGATCGAAGGCAATCTCAGTGGATGGGATACTTTCATAAAATGTGGATTTCAGAGCTGTTGCGTAGCCTGCGATATCAATAGGCAGGTTTTGTTCTATCATCCCGTTATACCAGGTGACTCCGGTTGGCTCAGGGAATACCGTACCGTATTGTTCTTCAAAACCGAATACCTTTTGAAAATCCTTATAATGGTTATAGCCTGAAGGGAGCCAGCTGACCTTGGAGGTGTGCCCCATCCGGTACATATAGTTCATGATATTTGTGATCTCTGCCTTGTCTTCCAATGGGATATCCACTTTTGGAGTCGGTTTGCCGGATGAAAACATATTATTCCGCTTCATGATATTTTCGAGCCGATTCGTCTGGCTTGCACGTGAAATGGAAAAAGCATCGACCGGAGGAATCAGCGATACGATGGCGAAAGCAGCTGCAAATACGGTTATGACGCCGGGCTTATTGCCTTTTGACAGGATAAGCGCTACTGCGCATACAATGGAGTAGATGCCGAAAAGAATGAGATAATAACGGGATTCTGTTATGCCATACGCATTTACGCGGATAAATACCGAGTACAGCTGCATTAAAACCAGAGGAATCAGAGCAATGGGGAAAAATTTTCGATATGCTTGTGTAAAGCGGTTTTCGAGCTTTCCACACAGCACATATAAAAACAGGCCGACTGCCGAGTACCATAAAAGCATCGGACCAAGCTGGCCAACGGGCCATTTTAAGGTTACAACGATTTTTACCAGGTAAATTGCCAGTACCGCCGTAAACAGAGTGATTAAAGGTAAAGCAATGTAGGAAACGAGTATTTCCAGGAATTTTGGGTAAACGGAGGAAGCTTTGCTTTTTTCGAGCATCTGTTCATCGCTGGAATTAAAATCGGGGAGTAAAGCGAGGTAGTAAAGAGGAAAGAAGAATATTCCCATAACGTTCGCGATATGTGCGGGAATGTCATTATCCAGCTTGACCAGCAGCAGGTCGATTGCAAAATAGATGGCTATCAAACCTAACGACAGTACCAGGCTGTACAGCAGTGAAATAAAGCAAGCTTTAAAATGTGCAAGCGCGTTATTTGAAAAAATGGTCCTGTTTTTATATGAAGGGATCCAGATATAAAAAGCAAACAGCGAAAAACAAATAACGATAAGGCGTATTGTTGCGATGAATTCAATTTTTCCCTCAGTGGACATAAATATATAGTACATCAATGAAAAGATCAGAGTGATCCCCTGAAGATAAATCCTATATTTTTTCAGCCTGCCAAAACGTTCACATACAAACTCTAATGTTGCCCCAAAGAATGCTCCGGCGACCAGTGAGAAAATGATCCGCTCTACGATTTGCTGCCTGTCATCCGTGAATACCTCTTCTATTTGAAGTGACACCAGTACCGTTATTGCGGCCAGAAATACGGGCACGGATGCAAAACGCGAAAAGGTTGCCCTGATGTCGTTCATCATTTTTTTCATGTATCCGGAAATACGTCCCATATAAGTCCCCCATTCCTCCATTAGTATGAAATCCATTCGCCTTAACTATACCATTTTTTGATAAATATTGAAACATCTTTTATATCCTTCGAGAATATCCTTTAAGCCAAAGTTTTTACAAAAAGTATCTTCACAATAAATAGAAATAGGTGTAAAATATAGCTTAGTTTTGATATGTGAGAGGAAGTAAGTTATGACACCAGCTAATTGCTAATATCAATTTATGAATTAAATAAATTAATTTCTGAAGAGTTTGGTTTGTCTTATTTGATATAAGCTTATTTGTTTGCTCTTCAATGGAATTGGCAATTAGGAAGATAACTTGCTTTGCTAAAGTATATTAAACAGGTAACAGATTTTATATGGATTTTTTAGTCCCAAGTTCAGGCAATTCATTTGTAATTGGGATAATAATATCTATATTGTTTCCCCGTTAATTATTGATATTTTAGGCTGTAAGAAGAACTCATCTTCTTACGGCCTTTTTGCTTTTGCATCGTAAGAAATAATTTGTTTTTGAATGTTATTACACTATTGAAATGAGGGATTTTAGTGATTGAATTAACAATGTATAATATACGGAAATATTTTGGTGGCAGCTTGATCCTTAATGACGCCGGTTTTCAGGTTTTTGAAGGAGAAAAGGTTGGCATGGTAGGGGTTAATGGAAGCGGAAAGAGTACTATTCTGAAATTATTGGCCGGTATTGAACCAATGGATTTGGACTACAGAAAAATATGCGAAGGCAAGAGCAGGATTTCATACCCTGCCGGAACAACTATAGCCTATCTTGATCAATTGCCAACATATCCAGGCAACTTCAAGGTGATTGATATTCTGAAACTGGCATTCCAGGAGCTTTATCGCCTGGAAGAACAGCTTAAGGTCCTGGAAAATGCTATGGAGCATTTGCATGGAGAGCCTCTGGAGGCAGTATTAAAACAATATAGCCATTTACAGCAAAGCTATGACGTAAAAGGCGGATATGATAAGGATGAGAAATTAAATAGAGTGTGTACAGGCTTGAAGTTTGATGATGATTTTTTGCAAAAAGACTTCAACATAATAAGCGGCGGAGAGAAAACGTCTGTAATGCTGGGAAAGATTCTTCTTGAGAATCCTGATATCCTGCTTCTTGATGAGCCTACAAATCATCTTGACATGGAATCTGCAGAATGGCTTGAAAGCCATCTAAAAAATTACAGGGGTATTGTCATTATCGTCTCCCATGACAGATACTTTCTCGATAATGTGATTACCAAAATTATAGAGGTGGAGGATAAACAATGTGAAACATATTTGGGGAATTATTCTGATTATGTGAAGCAAAAAGAAGAGAACATGCTTCTGCAATATGAGAATTACAAGGAACAAAACAAGAAAATCGATTCAATGGAAAAGGCTATCAAGGATTTAAGAGATTGGGCTCAAAGAGCTGGTAATAGCAAATTCTTCAGAAGAGCTGTAAGCATGCAAAGAAGGCTTGACAAAATGGAGAAAATTGATAAACCGGTCTTTGAAAAGCAAAATATAAAAATTAATTTCAAAGCAACGGAACGTTCAGGGAATGATGTAATAAAGGTCATTGGATTGTCGAAAAGCTTTAACAGCAGAATCATTTTCAAAAATGCGGACTTGTATGTTACTTTAGGTGAAAGAATAGCCCTGATAGGTCCAAACGGCAGCGGCAAAACCACCTTTATAAAGATGCTGCTGGGGGAAATGAATGCAGACAGCGGCAGTGCAGCACTTGGGGCTAATATGAAAATTGCATATTTACCGCAGACCATAGCATTTAATAATGAGGAGGATACAGTTATCGAATGCTTCAGAGAAGGCAGGTATATTCTGGAGGGTAAAGCTCGGGAATACCTGGCGAAATTTATGTTTTTCGCTAAAGCACCGTTTAAAAAGGTAAAACAATTATCCGGCGGCGAAAGGGTAAGGCTTAAATTAAGCATGCTGTTATACGATGAAATAAACGTATTAATACTGGATGAGCCTACCAATCATCTTGATATTGAATCAATCGAAACTCTGGAGGACGCGCTGGAAGATTTTAAAGGCACATTGCTATTCATATCCCACGATAGATACTTTATAAACAAAGTGTGCAGCCGGGTTGTTGCTGTTGAAGAAAATAGGCTTGTAAGCTATTCTGGCAACTATGATTACTATAAAAGCAAAAAGAATGAATTGCGTTCAGCAATGGAGCAATCCCGGATCATCAAGAAGAATAAGGCTATTAAGGATACAGCTGTTGTTGAAGATAAAAAAACCGGGATGGAGTTATCCAAGCTGGAAAGCATTATTGGAGCTTTGGAGGATGAAGTAAGAGAGATCGATAAAAGCATGTCTATACCGGGAATAAATTATGATGAACTAAATAAGCTTTTTTGTAAGAGGGAAGAACTTCATAAGGAATTGAATAAAATGATGGAGTTATGGTTAATCAATAGTAATAACAGCAGCCCCTCTTACGAGCACAATAAGCTCTGAAAGGGAAGGCGGCAAATTATAACTTCATTGCAGCTTTATTCCTGCGTGGAAAGAAGCGGGACCAAAGACCGGAGTTTCTCGCTATTGTCATAAACAGCAGCAGGCAGATCAGACTGAATGAAATCAGATAAAGCAGCTGTATTTTGCTGTACTGGAAGATGGTATTCGTAAATTCAGGCAAGTTATTTCTAAGAAGCTCTCCGGCAAACGGAGCGATCAGCATACCCAGCCCCGATACGAAGTAAAACCAGCCTTCGTACACGGTTTTTCCGTCCTCCGGCATAATTGCGTACCGGTAGGTGAATATGGAAGTTCCAAAGCCTCCCATGCCGACGCCTGCCAGGATGGTTGAGAGATACAGCAGGAAAAATGTGTCCGACCGGAGGAAAGAAAGCACAAGAAGCTCCCCGGCCACAAAAAAAGCTGTCACCGCCATGGCGAATTTGAACCCCTTTTTACTTTCGACCCTCGACCAGAACAAACCGGAAACGATCATCACGATTTGAGAAATCACGCTGATCGTTGAAATAAACTTATAATCGAACTTCAGGTAGCGGATCTGATAAACGGGAGTAAAGGAGGAAGCCATGGTCAGGAAAAGGTAAAATGCAAAAATAAAAAGCAGATAATTACGGTATTCACCATGTCTGACCGGCTGCAAAAACATTCTGTAATCTAATTTTTTACTGTCCGGCACCTTATACCCGGGATCGTCAACTTTCCACAGCACAACAACATCAAGAACCGACAGTATGAAGCTTAACAAAAATATGATGAGAAAGCCGATATATTCCTTATTGTACATATCCAGTATAAAACCGGCTGCAATACTTACGACCGAACAGAATACCCTTACGAGGAATGTCCTCAGATATACATATTGTGTCCTGTTTTCCCTGGGAACTGCATCCATCATCCAGACAATCCATCCTACGCGGTAAATGCCCCATATGACGTCTGAAGTAATTACCATAAAGGCCAGAAGGGCAAAGATGACCGGCTTTGTGTGAAAAACCAGAGGCAGCAGAGCAACCATGCAGATCAGCAATCTTGATATAACATTTAACGTCAGTAACGTATTTTTGCGTTTTGACATTCTTTCAAAAATTATAAATGATATTATGGAAAGGGTCGTGGTATAATTGGCTGAGTTATTCAGCAGCGAAGTAAGGAAATCACTGGTACCCAGATAAATGGCATAACCTGAGAGCAATGTGCCCGTTGTGATGATGTAGGCTCCATTGATCAGGACTGCATCCAGCAGGAAAAGCAGCTGGTTTTTTCTGTTCATGCCGCTGCATGTATTGCGAATAAAGGATATCATGTTTAGCATTATACAACCTTTTATGCGTAAGATAAAGATATTGATATGGAAATTAATCCGATATAAATCTGCCCGCATTAAAAAGAAAAGCCTTTGTTACCTGAGCCATCAGACATAACAAGCTGTTTTAACGTTTAATAGGTTAAATAAAAAAATGAATCCTACTATACAAATATTTTTTGCGTATATTATAAATGGGTAAAAATGAATCAGGGATTTAAGCAGAAGAAAGGAAGATAGATATGAGTTACAGCTACAACGAATATTTCATGGGGAAGTATATCAAGTGGGGCATTATTGCGCTGGCAGCAATCATCTTAATCGTCAGTTTTGTCTCCACATATAATGGCCTGGCTAAGGCGGAGCAGGATGTTAACGGCCAGTGGGCGCAGGTTCAGAATGTGATGCAGAGAAGAGCTGATGTAATCAATAATGAGGTCGAAGTGGTAAAAGGATATGTCAAGCATGAGGAAAAAGTGTTTGGTGATATAGCAGCGGCAAGGTCCGTATTGTATAACGGAAATTCGGATGTAAGCAGCAAGCTGGCTGCGGATGAGCAATTGGCTGCTGCTGCAAAAAGCATGCTGGTTTTAGTAGAAAATTATCCTGATCTTAAAGCCAGTGAGCAGTTTACGAACCTGCAGGAACAGATCGAAGGTTCTGAAAACAGGGTGTCGGTTGAAAGAAAAAGGTTTATAGAGGAAGTGCAGAAGTATAACACAAAAGTAACGCGCTTCCCGGGTAATATTTTTGCCCGTTTATTGGGATATTCTGCAAAGGATTATTTCGAGGCCAGCCCGGGGGCGCAGGAGGCTCCGAAGGTAAAGTTCTAGGCGCAACTGAGGCTCCGGAGAATGAATAATCCGTTTCATACGGGAATCATAAAAGGGTCCGGTTTCATATAACGGCGCCGGTATGCTGCCGACGGTATAGCGGGATACATGCGTAACTGGCATGAGCTGGAATGCTGCGGATATAACCGAAATATCCGGGAAAGTGATGGTACAAGGTGAAAAGGTATTTACAGACAATCGTATTTATTATTATAGCTGTCAGCATGTTTTCTACCGCCGCTCATGCGGAGGGGAATTACCCTTCACCTACATCGGGTTTTTTTGTCAACGACTTTGCGGATGTGCTGGATCAAAGTACTGAGGAAAGGATACAGAGCATCGGAAAGAAGCTTGAAGAACAAACAACTGCCCAGGTAGTACTTGTGACTATCAAGACCCTGGGTGATCAGGATATTGACAGCTATGCCGTTGAGCTTTTTGAAAAATGGGGTATTGGGCAGAAAGATAAGGATAATGGTGTACTCATTCTGAATGCCGTCCAGGAGAGGCAACTGAGAATCGAAGTGGGATATGGACTGGAGGGTATTTTGCCGGACATTACGACCGCAAAAATCAGAACAGAGGATATGAATCCCTACCTGAAAAACGATGATTATGACAATGGGCTTTTAAACGGCTACATTTCCGTGGTGAATACTGTGTCGAAAGAGTACGGCGTGACGGTTGATACCGGAACACAGCCGCGGTCTTATCCAGGTGATTCCTCACCTTCTTCGGATATGTCCGGCAGGACGGGAAAAAATATGTTTTATGCAATTCTGATAATTCTGTTTCTGGCAGTTGACGGTATATTTTTCAGGTTCAGGATAACCTCGGTCATATTGAAAATGGTATTTTATGCCGGTTTCTTCGGCGGCCGAGGCGGCCGTGGAGGCTGGGGCGGCGGTGGACGCGGAGGTTGGGGCGGTGGAGGCCGTGGCGGCTTCGGCGGCGGAGGTTTCGGAGGCGGAGGTTTCGGAGGTTCATCCGGCGGTGGCGGCCGAAGCGGCGGCGGCGGAAGCAGCGGAGGTTATTAGGGCCTTGCTCCTTTTCTATACTGCAGTGGAGTAACACCCTCCAGCTTCTTAAAGATCCTGATAAAGTGGTTGACATTGCCAAACCCGGAATTCATGGCTACCTGAGTCATATTGTCGTCGCCATACACAAGGAGATCCTTTGCTCTGGAGATCCTCTGCAAAATCAAGTATTCTCTGAACGTATAGCCGCTTATTTTTTTGAACAAATGAGAAAGGTAGTACATATCCGTATAGAATTCCTTTGAAACATCCTTAAGCGATACCTGGTCGAGTATATGCTCCTCCAGGTATTTCTGCACCTGCATCACCAAATTGACCGAATGGTTAAACTCGGTAAGCGGGAAGCTTTGCTTATGATTTCTGAAAAGCGTTATCAATAGCTGCTGCAGATAGGTCCCGGCAGCGTTTATTGAAAAGTCCAGTTTTTCTGTTGTTTCGCAAAGCATATTCCTTATGAGGGCAGCAATATGGGCAGATTCTTCGCGCTCAAGTCCGAGCATATGTTTGAAATTATCCGGCCTGTTTTTGAGCACCGACACGAGCCGCGGCTCGCTGATAAAAGATGACAGGCAATCAGGCCTGATCTGGATCAGGTACCGCTTGTATGGGAACTTCAATACCTTTAACCTGTGCGACTCTAAATTGCTGATGAACAGAAGACTATCCGCTCCGGTATGATAGACCCTCCTGTTAATGGTAAATTCAACGCTTCCCTCGCGGATGTAAATGATCTGGTATGAATTATGTACATGTAGCCGGATTTCCATATTATTTAGGGTTTCTACATATTCTACGTCTATCGGGTTGACGGGTGGTCTGTTCAAAACAGGATCCTGCTGAAATACCAATGCCATTCCTCCCTTCCAGTGTGCAGCTGTAAGCACAATATAACAATTAGCGCTAATTTTTTAACAAAAAAACTATAGTATAAAATACCATGCAGTAATATTATAACAAGCAGAGGCGATTTTTTCTATACTTGCATGATAGATGGGATGTGTGGTTCATGAGCTTTCAGGATTTTCATTATAATACATTGGAAGAGATAATCAAGGATGCCGAAGTTCAGGGCATTAAGCTCAATTTTTCAAGCAATTTCGCAATTTTTGCAAAAAAAATAGAGGTAAACGGGATCACGATACCCAATTCACTTGCGGTCCATCCCATGGAAGGTTGTGACGGAACAGCCGACGGGCGGCCGGACGAACTGACCAAAAGAAGGTATGCACGTTTTGCCAGGGGAGGCGCCGGATTGATCTGGTTTGAAGCGGTCGCGGCCGTGCCTGAGGGAAGGGCGAATCCCAGGCAGCTTTGGATCCATAATGACAACCTGTCGGATTTTCAAAACCTGTCCGAAGATATATCCAAAAACGCAGCTGAGGAGTTCGGTAAGGGATACCGCCCGGTCCGCATCATGCAGCTCACTCATTCGGGAAGGTTCAGCAGACCGCAGGGGAAGCCTGCGCCGATCATTGCCTATCATAATCCGTATCTGGATATGGCAATGAAGGTGGCTGAAGATACACCGGTCATTACCGACAGTGAGCTGGAACAGCTTGAGGAGAAATTCGAGGCTGCTGCCATACTTGCCCAAAAGTCCGGGTTTGACGGCGTCGATATCAAATGCTGCCACAGGTATCTCAATTCCGAGCTGCTTGCCGGTTTTACCAGGAAGGGCAGATATGGTGAAACTTTCGAAGGGCGTACAAGATTCCTTCTCAATATCGTTGACAGGATCAGGTCAAGGCTTGGTAAAAGCTTTATTGTAACGACGAGGATGAACATCTATGACGGGATTCCTTATCCTTTCGGGTGGGGCACTGACCATGCGGATTACCGCAGGTATGATCCGGATGAGCCAAAGAAGCTTGCGGCTATTCTGCATGATAAGGGCGTCGATATTGTCAACTTCACTATGGGGACGCCCTATTACAATCCGCATGTAAACAGGCCTTATGACAAGGGCGGTTATGTGCCGGACGAACATCCGCTGACCGGTGTGGCGAGGCTGGTGAACGGGATCGGAGAGGTGCAGCAGGCAGTGCCCGGAATGGTAGTGGTCGGCACCGGTTTCAGCTGGATGAGGCAGTTTGCGCCTTATCTGGCGGCTGGAACCCTGGAGAAGGGGCTGGCCGGGATGATTGGATTCGGCAGGGAGGCATTTGCGTACCCGGATTTCGCAAAAGATATCCTTTTTAGATCGGCCATGGAAAAAGGGAAGTGTTGCATTGCCTGCGGAAAGTGTACGGAAATAATGAGGGCAGGAGGGACGCCCGGCTGTGCAATCAGGGATGCCGGAGTGTATGCGCCCATATATAGAAAGTATTGTTTGAAGTAAAAGATGCGGAGGTTCAGCGATGAAGAAGGGTCTGTATATATTGAATGAAAGCGCATTTGATAAAATTTATAGCGATAAGGTGCGCTGTGAAATCGGCGGACTAATTGATATTTATGCACCTGCACAGACGGCAGCTTCGGTACTCGCAAAGCCTGAAGTCCTGCATGATGCAGAGGTGATCTTTTCAGGGTGGGGCGTTCCGCTTATGAACGAAAAATTTCTTGAAGCGGCTCCGAATCTCAAAGCTGTATTCTATGGAGCAGGATCGATAAAACATTTTGTGACGGACGCCTTCTGGAAAAGGAATATTGTTGTTACAAGCAGTTATGCGGCAAATGCGATCCCGGTATCGGAATTTACATTGTCACAGATATTATACAGCCTGAAGCGGGGCTGGTATTATTCTTCCTGTATCAGGCGCAATGGCAGTTACCCGGAGCATGGGCCCGTCCCCGGAACTTATGGCAGTACGGTCGGGATCATATCGCTGGGGATGATCGGGCAATTGGTATGCAAATTACTCAAGTCTATTGATGTGAAGGTCATTGCCTATGATCCCTATATACCTGTTAAAACAGCATCGGAACTGGATGTGGAGCTCTGTACACTGGATGATTTATTTATGAGGTCGGATGTCGTTTCACTTCATACGCCATGGAACAAGGAAACTGAAAATATGATCCGCGGCAGTCATTTCAGGCTGATGAAAACAGGAGCGGCCTTTATCAATACGGCAAGAGGCGCCGTAGTATTCGAATCGGAGATGATAGAGGTCCTCAGGGAGAGGCCGGATTTGCAGGCGGTGCTGGATGTTACGTATCCGGAGCCTCCGGAAAAGGGATCACCTCTTTACACTATGGAAAATGTTACGCTGACGCCGCACATCGCGGGTTCAATGGGTAACGAATGCCAGCGGATGGGAGAATATATGCTGCGGGAACTGAATAGATATCTAAAGGGAGAGCCTTTGAAATGGGCCCTCACACAGGAGAAAGCGGTGCATATGGCATAATGTGCCGCTTTTTCTTGGCGCGTGCGGCACGCGCGTGCAAGTTCTATTATTAGTCTTCTAAACATAAACAACATTTTGTTAAAGAGCCGTAAGGTACAGCATTGTACTTTGCGGCTCTTTCTTAGTTGCACGGCTGCTTAAAATCCATATTAAATAATTATACAGATAATAGAAATCGATACAACATATTGGTAATTTTATTGCATTTGGCATTTGTTATATAACACTGTTTCTTGTGAAAGAGGCTATAAGTGAATTCCTGGTCTATTTTACCTATCCATATCATGAAAATGCTATCAATCGATATATGTTGAACAATGTAATAATAATAATGGAAATTAAAGAAAATATTGACATAAACATAAAAATAATTTATAATCAGTTAATAAATGGAAATAACAATACAAATAAGTATCGCGCTGGCTCTTGATATATTGAGAAAGGTTTGAAATTTAAATTGTATTATTTTAAAGATTTTTTATTAAGATTTTATATTAAACAGAAGGTGAGGATGAATATATGAAAAAAGTATTATCAATTGTTGTTCCACCGTTTAGACTTTACCATTGCTATGCATACCCATTGGCAATTATTTTGAGTAATGAAAATACATTAGAATGGTTTTATTGCAACTATATTCACCTTTTTTATATTGAGAATCAAGAGATAGATCCTTTGAGGTTCTATTGTCCTGATTATAAGGGACGCTTTAACAATGGGTTTTTACCTTGGTTGGATTATCAGGTGTTAGACAGAGATATTATAAAAAATTTAAATATAGATATAATACAACTTGTTAAATACTCTATCGATAGCGAGCAATACGTTTCATTATATTGGGATGAGTATTTTGTTCCAAATGGCTTATCACAGGGGAGTCTTCATTTTTGGCAAAGAACACTGATTTATGGCTATGATGATACTTCTAATGTTTTTAATACCTATAGTGAAAAAAGTGGTGGTCGCTTAAAGACTTGTCTGGTAAGCTATGATGATTTTAAATTATCTTTTTACGGTTTAGAAGGCGAGCCTTGGTTTAAAAATATATACCTAATGAAATTGGATTCAAACAAACAATACGAATTTGATGTGAAAAGCGTTATAAAACAGATTAGTGATTATTTATCTTCCAGAGATGTAACAGAAAGCTGTAGAGAATCTTTTAATCCTTATATAGGTGTTAAATTTGGATTTTCTATATATGATTGCATCAAAAATTATCTTAACACAGTACCTATAAATAATAAGCATTACCATAAGACCTTATGTCTTTTAAGTGAACATAAAAAAATCATGTTATCCAGAATCAAATTTATGCAAGATAACGGATATTTAAATATATCAAGTTCATATTATAAAAATTATGAGATTGTTCTTAAAACTACTAATATACTTGGTGATATGTTTCTAAAATATAATTTATTGCACGATGAAGAAATTATTAAGCGAATCATTACAAAAATCAATGAAATCAGTGAAATGGAGAAAGAGATTTTAGAAGAGTTGGTTAGCGAATTATCTAGGCAGTCACTAAAATAGTCTCATAGCTTTACATTGACAAATCCATACTTGCACTTTTTAGTCTGTAATAAGAACGCAAAGTATAGCACCGCATGAGGAGGAAAAAAATGAATATTGATAGAGAATATCTGGATTATGCTATAAAACAGATTATTGATTTATGCAGCATTCCTAGTCCGGCAGGTTTTACGAAGCACGCGGAAGAATACCTGATAAAAGAATTTGAAAATCTGGGATATAAAACTGTACACTCAAAAAAAGGCTCTGTGATTGTTGATCTCGGAGGTGAAGGGAACGGACTTGTTCTGGCGGCGCATATTGACACCCTTGGAGCTATGGTAAGGTCGGTAAAAGAGAATGGAAGGCTGCGGCTGACGAAGATCGGCTTTTATCCTGAGAACAATAT
>JBDKVA010000094.1:0-4938 GCA_039679375.1 Clostridiaceae bacterium | reverse complement strand
GGCTCTGTATAGAAGCCCGCTTTCCAGCCTTCCAGCGCATAGCAGTCTTCCAGTGTGACATTCTGCACCGACTGGTTTTCACACAGGTCAAATGCTACCGACCAATCCCGGTATCCGTATCCGCTCGTCTCCGGCACCCGAATCTCTGCATCCGCCTGCTGCGCCGCAGTTTCACCGCGTAATTGCCCACAGCCGCAGTACAGTGCGCGGCATCCCGCTATATAAATGTTTTTGCTCAGATAGGTGTTTGAGCCGCTGTGCAATGCCAGACCATGGTGCGAGGAGCATTGGATCTGACAGTTCAATATCGTGATATCGGAGCAGTTGCCGTACAGCCACAGGCTTGCTGTTGCCAGGCCATAGCCCATGTTGCACCACTGGCCGTTCGGATAAACGCCCCTGTAATTGTGTATCAGCACATTGCATATCCGGCAGTTGGATGCGCTGTCCAGCTTCAGAACAGTATGCCCGCTTAATGCGATATCGGATATGACGATATTTTCCGCCCCCGGCGCTGTACGGATAAAGCCGGTCTGGCTTTCGTTCGATGGCTGGCGTGAATCCAGTCCGGTTCTTGTGACAAAAACCGCATGTGCTGCCGGATCCGGATACAGCATTTCCTCCGGATTGCCGGGCTGCGTCACCGGTGTTGCTCCGATGATTCTTGTGTTGCTGCCCAAAAGAAGCGAACGCGTCGTCCCTTCGATCCAATATTCACCTGGTGCAAAGCAGAATATGCCGTTACCCAGCGTCATGGCCATTCGAAGAGCCCGGGATATTTCACCGTTCGGGCAGATAAAATCGGCTTTGCTCTTCCATTCTTCCGCGCTTGTATCCGCAGCGATGAGTAATTCCTCGCAATTCGCGTAAGCATTGAGTGCTTCCTCTGTAAAGTCTCCGGTTTCACCGTTGGCGCACCCCAATGCAACCAGCATGGCTCTTTTATACTGTTCTTCCGTGAGCTTCTGATAGGGTGCAAACAGATTATCCTTTACCCCTGCAAAACCTATTTCCGGATGGGATTTGAGATAGGCAAGAACTGCGGCATCCTTAGTCTGCAAATCCGCTGCATCGTTATAATTCTGAAATCCCTCGGGCGGTACAAATGATTTCGCTTCATCTTCCCTGCCAAGCAGCCTGAGAAGCATATAAGCCGCTTCCAGCCGTGTTGGCTGTGAGTTCAGGAGTTCCTCCCCGATTTCACCATGTTCCGCGCCAAACATACCAAGTTCTGTAATAATTTCTGCGTCTGTTTTTGTTTCTGCTGTTGCTGCCAATGCCGGCATGGCAACCGTAAAGGAAGCTATCATGGATAATGTCAGCAACATAACTAGAAGCCTTTTGGAAATCCGCATACCTAAAACCTCCTCTTCAATTCTTGGTTTCCGTTCCGTATTCAGTTAGTCTAACACAGATTTGCAAAAGCCGATGAAAATTACCGTTGATTTGACCTGCAAGATTAACTCAATGTGTCCCTATAGGATGCGGCAAGCCTTTTCATCCAGCCTCTTCCGTTTTGCCCCATCCTGTAACAGCTGCAATAGGCCGAGTGCCATAAAAATCAAACCCGGCCTACATATATTGATTATAATGAAATGCAGAATTGTTTTCTTGAATAATATTGCTCTTAGGATTAAGATTTACCCATCAATCTTGTCTACCTCACCTTTTCTCCAGAACAAGCACAAGATCTGAAAAAACAGGAGTATGCTCCGGGCTCCACCGGCCGTCCTGATCGGGCAGTACAGCACCAAGCTTATATTCTTCGCCATTTACGGGATTGAAATAAAAAGCCTGATAGGTTATATCCTTTTCTATGTTTTTCACGACAGGTTTTTCACAGCAAAATGGGATGAAGATTAACCGGACCTTTCCTTCAATTCCTGCAGCATAGGGAGCGATACGGCTATCCTTTTGCGCATGGGGCTCACACCATTCGGCATGAGGCGCAAAATCCCACCAAGGATAGCGTTCCAGAAACCTTTTGGATCTTCCGAGCTGTTCTGAGCCAGGAAGTCTGCAGGCAGTTTTCCATGGCGTATTACCCCATGTCACGCCTTGAGGGGATGCTCCGAATGGCTTTTCTTCACAATTCACCTGCCATATGCCGTCGGCTCCGTAGGTATGCCCGGCTGCCCCGCTCAGTATGCAGGACCAGAAGGCAAAACGCTGTACATCCGCATAGTTTGATCCGCCAATGCCCTCATAGCAGACCTCCCCATTAATTACAGGCATGGCAGGCTGCAGTTTCAAAGCTTCCTCCATCATGTCCGCCGTCCTCGGAAGGCTGTTCCAGCTTCCGTGACCGGTCTGCAGAAGTTCGAAATCCAGAATAGACCGGTCCTCCACCATTTTATGCCCAAAATCCGTAGGATGTATGGTAACAGGATGGTTCCAGGGATCAATGCCTTTTAAGTATTGCGTTATTTCCGTCCAGCCTTTTCTGGCCTGCTCCTGGTATTTAAGCCTTGCAGCAGTATCGCTCCACAGTTTTTTATATTTTTCCTTTTTTTCGCCTTCCCAGTCCACGGAACCGTAAAAAGGCATGAGAGCCTCGCCCGCCATGCACCATACTGCGGGATAGGCGCCATACCGCGCGCAAAGATAACGCCAGTGCTTTTTCAGCGCCCCAACCCCCGCAAAATCGATATAATAACCCCAGCAGCCCACGATGCATGGAATCAGACCGGACTGAACCAGCCAGTCGATCCTGCGGTCGGCCATCTCAAAATATCCGGGATTGATGCTGCTGAAATCGTCATTCCAGGGAAATCCCGCTTCATTGGCGCCCCTCTCATCCATTGGAACCATGTCCGAATAAAGCCCTGCAACGATCTTTATGACTGAAAAGCCTTTTGACGCCCGATCTGCTGCAAGCGTCTTAAAATCGTCCGGCCAGGAAAGACGTTTTGATAACCCCATCCACCAGGTGTCCGCCAGCCAGAAGAAGGGTGTTCCATCCGCATGTTCCAGATGTTTTCCGTTTGCACTAGCCTTAAGCGGTCCATGTTTCATAAGGGGATTGCCGCCATCATACCGGCCTACCTGTATATCCTGCTCCCTGCCATGCAGCGATGTATTTGTCCTATCCAAGCAGAAACTTGACACATGATGGATCCCCATTTTGGGCGATGCATAACGCACGCGCCAGGTATTCCCGCCGGCCCAGAATGCAGGGACCGTTATCTGGCGCCCGTCCGGTTCGGTAATGACAGCCGAAAGCTCTATATCGTTGAAAGGATCGGAATATACTGTTTCCGAAGTATAGGACCACTCTATCATGCAGTTTTGCATTACGCTTTGCATGGTGCGCCCCTCCCGTATCATAAATGAATAATCAAATGGGATAATCTATCCGCCGCGGCATAATCTTTCCGCGAGGTTTTTTAATGCGTTAAATTTCCATGCCGACATACAGGATGATGTAAGTATTGTACAAAATTTGACGGAGCAATACAATATGGTATTACAATAATCACCTCCAATCCGGTTATTCCTTATACCTCCTTGCAGGCGGCTTCCAGCTTGCTCAGCGCTTCTTCTATGTCGCTGTCCGAATGGCTGAAATTCACATAAGATACATTATAAAGCGAGACGCCATGTTTATATGCAGCTCTTAAAAACTTATTTTTTGTTTCCGATCCGCCATTTTTTAATGGAACAATAGTCGGACAAGGCCAGAACCCAACATATTTTAGTGGAATTCCGCACGACTCCAGCAGCTTGTTTGTCCCGCTCCACATTTTTTCACCCTGTTTCCACAAATGACCAATGACATCCTTTGTCATATAGGTCGTTAATGCGGCTTTAGCTGCTGCGAGAGAAAGTGTTTCGCCCGCAAAAGTCGATGAAATTGAAATTTTGCTTCCTTTTTCACATACCGACATGACTTCCTTTTTCCCAGTATATACCGAAAGCGGCATTCCATTCGCAATTCCTTTGCTGAAGACCGCCAGATCGGGAGTTACATTGAAATATTCCTGGGCGCCGCCGATTGCAATCCTGAATCCTGTGACAATTTCATCAAATATAAGGAGACTTCCGTTTTTACTTGTAAAATCGCGGATTTCCGGATAAAAGGTCTTCCCCTGTTCCATCTTTTCATAGTTGGCAGCAATGACGACTGCCGCTACATTATTATGGCATTCGGAGAAAATTTCTTTGATACGTTCCATATCGTTCCATTCTGCCGTGTGATGGAGCGAGCTGAGACAATCAGGAACTCCGTGAATCCTGTTTCCAGCTAACTGTCCGGGCAGCTGCTGCCCGCCGGGCGCCAGGCTGTTCAACCATCCGTTGTATCCTATTTGGATGATGTGATCCTTTCCGGTATAGGCTCTGGCGATCCGTATGCATGCAGCAATCGCTTCCCCGCCGGTTTTTAGAAATCTTACCTGTTCGGCGCATGGAATCACATCACATATCATTTCAGCCACTTCACATTCAAGAAAATGAGGATGTCCGTACACTATTCCATTTTCAAGCTGTTCCCTGATGGCAGCGTCTACGGCAGGAAACTGATAACCCAGAGTTATAGGACCCAATCCATTCCGGAAATCAATGAATTCCCTTCCGTCCACATCCCATACACGGCAGCCCTTTCCCTTTACAATTGCCGCCGGTTCTTCCGGCATGAAAACCGGAGCCTTGGAACCGGTACTTGATCCCCAGGGTATCCTGTCACAAAACCTTTTGTGCCACTTTGCATTGTTGGTATTTTGTTGATCAGACATATATAAATTTTCCTTTCTTCTGCTATGCTTGATAGCCTATATTTATACGGACTGATAGATTATGACTTCTATCAGTCCGTAATTTGGAAACCGCTTTATGAAACCGCCCTATATGTTACATCAAAATAAATTCAATTAAAGCTTTTACCTCTGCCTCAAGTGTATCTTTTGCCTGTTCGGTTACATTTTGCGTCATGCCTGGATT
>JBDKVA010000093.1:0-26551 GCA_039679375.1 Clostridiaceae bacterium | reverse complement strand
TTCTGATGTTGTGCCTGCAGGTGTTTAGCGGTACAGCGGCGTATGGGGCAGTATCGGCGAACAACATTGTAATAGAGAATTATATATCTGATAAATCTGATATATATGAAGGCGACGCATTTGAGCTAACATTAATGTGCTCAAATACACTTGCTACGGCCACGGGTGCCGTCTATGCAAACATTGATTCCACATCATCTTTCCATGGAAACCCATCAAACAGCTTCAAACTATATGATGACATAGCTGGTAATGCAACTAATATGCCATCTATAAAAATTAAACTTATTTATACAGGAACAGGCAATGAACTAAAGATTACATTAACATATTCTGCCGGCGGGAATGATTATATCGAAGAAAAAATAATCTATATATCAAAGGCTCATCCGACCAGCACTGGTTCCTCTTCATCAACACCGGTGGACACCTCCAAATATATGCCGAAGCCCGGCGTTGCGGACGATAATAATATTATACCAATAGTTGCGGGGGTAGCGAAGTCCGTCAACTTCTCCATAAAGAACAGCAGCATATATCAGGCAAAAAATATAACCATGTCGTTAAAAATGGTAGATAGCTCAAAAGCTCCGTTAATTCTCGAGAGCCTTGAAATGAAAAAAACTATAGATCAGATAAACGGAAATGAAGCAAAGGATGTCGGGTTTATAATCAAAACACTAAGAAGCGCACCGGACGGCCTTTACGAAATGAAGCTGAAATATCAGTTCGAAAATGCATATGGCGATCGTTACGGTGATAATACCGAGATTTCTGAAACAGTTTACATAAGGATACAGAACACGAATACCAAACCAACGCTTGCGGTGGACAATATCGCTGTAAAGCCGGATGCGTCAAATGTATCAACAGGGGCCGTCAAGCTGGAACTGACAATCAAAAACATAGGCACCCTGGCGGCAAAGGATATAAAAGTAACACTTGGAGGGTTGAAAAGCGGAGGCTTTACCACACACAATTCTTCAAATATACAGTACATTAGCAGGATGGCCGGCAACAGCAGCGGCGTAGCAAGCTATCAGCTCCTTATGCCCTCCGGTTCGATGGCCGGCGGCAATGAACTTACTGTCAAAATGGAATACAAGGATGATGCCGGCTCCGAATATACAATGGACAACCAGATATTTGTACCTGCAGGTGAAAACGGTGATGCAAAACCATCAATCTCTTTTGATAAAATTGTTTCGCCCCAGAGCGCTTTAGCAGCAGGAGAAAATTTTGAAATCAAGCTGGATTTGAAAAATGGCGGCGCAGCTGCCAGAAATATTAAGGTATCATTGACAACAGGCGGAGAAATAATTACTAAATCCATGAATCCTGTCTATATTGACAAGCTGGATTCCAAGGCTGTGCAAAACGTCGTATTCAAGCTGTTTTCGGCAGATGAAGCAGTGACGAAGAATTATCCGGTGGCAATCAACATTGAATATGAAGATATTTACGGGACGAAGTATAATGCATCACAGTATGTGGGGGTATTCATTGAGAATAGCTCCGGGAAAACCGTTCCAAGGATTATAGTTGACAAGTATTCCATCGAGCCGTCATCCGTAAGAGCGGCGGAGGATTTCAAGCTGAAGCTGTCTTTCCTTAATACAAGCAAAGCAGTGAACGTTTCAAACATTAAAGTCACTGTTGCGTCAGACGATGGTACTTTTACTCCCACAGATACGGGAAACACCTTTTACCTGGAAGGTATACCTGCACAGGAAAGTGTTGAGAGAGAATTGATGCTGCATGTAAAACCGGATGCAGAGCAAAAATCTTATGCACTGACTGTTAATTTTGAGTATGAAGATGAAAAGGGCAATCCATTTACTACAAAGGAAATAGTCAGCGTCCGCGTGCTGCAGAACCCAAGGCTGGTCACAGGGGAATTGAGCCTGCCGCCGGAAACCTATGTGGGGCAGCCTCTTTCGTTGTATATCGACTTTTACAATATGGGCAAATCGACGTTATACAACATGCTGGTCAAGGCAGTAGGCGATTTCGACGGACAGAATCTCAGTTATTATGTTGGTAATTTCGAATCCGGTAGGACCGACAGCTTTGACGTCTCCGTTATACCGTCGAAACCCGGAAAATTGACGGGGAATGTCATATTCTCCTTCGAGGACGCCAACGGCAAGGTTACCGAGATACCCAAGGAATTTACCGTCAATGTAATGGAAATGCAGCAGCAGGGGGCTATGCTTGACGAAAACGGAATACCGATCGATAAGGCCGCAATCAACGGACAGATGCCGGAAGGAATGAAAGGCAAAAAAACCAGCATCCTGTTATATATAATACCGGCAGTCTTTTTAGCAGCTTTGATAGTATTCTTCATTGTTTTCAGGAAAAGGCGCGCCAGAAGGAAGGAAATGAGCCTGGATGAATAAAGCGGATTTAATCAAACTTGCTTTAAAAAATTTCATGAGAAGAAAAACGAGATCCATTCTGACCATACTCGGGGTCATAATAGGCACTGCGTCCATTGTTGTCATGATTTCGCTGGGCATCGGCATGAATGAAAGCTACAGAAGGCAATTGAGCAAAATGGGCAGCCTGAATATTATTGAAGTCAACTCATGGTATTTCAAGGAAGACGGAAATGGAGGGGGACAGTCTATGGAGACTGTGCTTGATGATAAGGCTGTCGCTAAGATTTCCGCCATTGAAGGCGTTAAAGCTGTCATGCCAATTTTCCGGACGTCCTTGAAGCTTGTGTCCGGGAAATATACAACTTATGCAAATATTCAGGGCATAGACCCCAATATTCTGGAAGAGTTTGATTTTAAAGTATCCTCCGGGAGGCTTCTCAATGAGGAAGATACAACGTCCTTGCTTTTTGGCAGCCAGACTCCTTATAATTTTTACAACCCAAAGGCGTCAAGCGGTAGGTATGGCAGGGTGGTTATGTTCGGAGGCGGAAGAAATGGAAGCGAAAGGCCTGAACCGGATGTAGACGTACTGAATGATAAGCTGGTTATGACTTTTGATATGAGCTACGGCGAGCGCAAGTCTGCCGGAAGTATAGGCCAGCAGGAAAATAAAAAGCCTTATAAGCTGTATAAGGTAAAGGGCGTAGGAATTCTGGAAGAATCGCAGGATGAAAAGTCCTATTCCATATATATGAATATAAACTATTTGAAAAAACTTATCAAGGAGAATGCCAAAAGCCAGAGCAGTTCCGGCGTACGGTATAGCAGCGGCCAGACTACGGACAGGTATGAGCAGATCAAGGTCAAAGTTGAAAATATCAATGATGTGCAAAAAATCCAGGAACAGATAAATAATTTGGGATTCGGAACATACAGCCTTACGGATATACTGAAGAGCATGCAGGAGCAATCGGCTACAATGCAGGCCGTTCTCGGCGGCATCGGCGCTATATCCCTGTTGGTTGCGGCTCTCGGCATAACAAATACAATGATTATGTCTATCTATGAAAGAACTAGGGAAATTGGTGTGATGAAGGTATTGGGATGCCTGCTCGGCGACATACGCAGCATGTTTCTTTTTGAAGCCGGACTGATCGGGTTTGCCGGCGGCCTTTTCGGTATATTATTCAGCTATGGAGCGTCCTATGTGCTGAATAAATTTGCTGCAGGAGGTATTCTTGGAGGAGGATACGGCGGAGAAGAAAGAATCATATCGCTGATACCGGTATGGCTTGCTGTGGCTGCTTTGGGCTTTGCTACGCTGGTCGGGCTGATATCAGGCTTCATGCCTGCAAGGCGTGCCATGAAGCTAAGCGCACTGGAAGCTATCAAGACGGAGTAAAGGATTGAAAAAAGCGGGACAAGAAATGTAATATCTTGTCCCATTAAGCTTATTTTAAATCGCCCTGTCGGATTTCCTTTCTTTTGATCTTGCCGCTGATAGTTTTAGGCAACTCATCAACAAATTCAATGATTCTTGGATATTTATATGGTGCTGTAGCTTTTTTTACATAAAGCTGCAGCTCTTTTATCAGCGCGTCATTTCCAGTCCAGCCTTTTGCAAGCACGATCGTAGCTTTAACGACCTGACCTCTGACGGGGTCAGGCACAGCCGTAACAGCGCATTCGAGCACGGAGGGATGCTCCATAAGGGCGCTTTCGACTTCGAAAGGGCCTATCCTGTATCCGGAACATTTGATGACGTCGTCCGATCTGCCTACAAACCAGTAATAACCGTCTTCATCACGCCATGCCATATCTCCTGTGTTGTAGACACCGTTGTTCCATACCCTGGAAGTTGCTTCCTCATCCCGGTAGTAACCTTTAAAAAGGCCGGGCGGCAAACCTTTATCCAGGTTTTTGATGACAATATTTCCTTCGGTACCGGCGGGGCAGGGACGGCCGTTTTCATCAACAATATCGATATCATAAAGAGGTGAAGGCTTGCCCATCGAGCCCGGTTTCGGAGTGATCCATTCAAAATTGGCGCAGAGCACGGTTGTTTCAGATTGTCCGAAGCCTTCGATGATATCCAGACCGGTAGCCTTTTTGAACTGGTAATACACCTCGGGATTCAAAGGCTCACCGGCAGTACATGCCTTTTTGATGCTTGACAGGTCGTATTTCGTCAGATCCTCCTGGATCAGAAACCTGTAGATTGTAGGAGGTGCGCAAAACGAAGTGATATTATATTTTTCCATGACTTTTAGCAGCTGTTCGGGTACAAATTTTTCCATGTCGTATACAAATAGGGCAACACCGCAGATCCACTGGCCATATAGTTTACCCCAGCCGCACTTTGCCCAGCCCGATTCCGATACGGTAAGGTGCAAGCCTTCTTCACTCAGGCGCTGCCAGTAATGGGCTGTTACAATATGACCGATGGGGTGGTAGAAATCGTGTAAGACGATTTTGGGCATACCGGTGGTACCGGATGTGAAATACATAAGCATATTATCAAAACCGCCTGCCGCCTGTTCACCTGACGGTCTTTTCCAATCGGGGGAGGCATCCGCAAGTCCGGTATCAAAATCCAGCCAGCCCTCTTTGCTTCCGCCCACCAGTGCCTTGCATTTGACAGTTGGTGACTCCACCGTAGCTTCTTCAATATATGAAAGGATCTCATGATCCATTACGGATACGATCATTTTTACGGATGCGGCATTATTTCTGTATATGATATCTTTTTTGGTAAGCTGTATCGTAGCGGGAATCGATATGGCTCCCAGTTTTTCAAGTGCCAGTGTACAAACCCAGTAGTGCCAGCGCCTTTTTAGCAGCAGCATAACTACGTCGCTCTTTTGTATGCCCTGGTCTTTAAAGAAATTTGCGGCTTTATCACTTAAATACTTCATATCCCTGAAGCTGAATATTTTTTCCTCACCGTGATCATTGCACCAGACCATTGCAGTTTTGTCCGGTGCTTCCGAAGCCCAGACATCCATCACATCGTATGCGAAATTGAAATGATCCGGTAGATTGGCCCTGTAATTAGTCTTAAAATCCTCATATGAACTAAAATCCGTTCTTGGTAAAAACCTCTCCAGCATGTATATATCTCCTTCGTGTTAAGTGTATAAATCTTTAGTAACTTATTGCCGCGAAATTGCAACAAAAAACAAGAAAATAGTTTCACATTCGCGGCAATAAGTACATTCGTCGGGTTGTGGGCGGTAGCCCACATTAGTTGCTTAATAATCAGACGGCACTGTTATTTGATATCACATCCATAACCGAAGGCTCCAATTATCAGACAGGTTTTTGCGGAAAGGTCGGCCGCTGCTTTAAGAGCCTGGCCGAGAGCTTCGCGGTATGCGGGGGTGTTCCTGTCCAGATGCTTTTTAATGATGTTTCCGGCATAGCTCGCTAGAAAACCTGCTGTAAATGAATCTCCCGCTCCTAAAGTATCAACGGCTTCAACAAGTCTCGGCTGAACAGAGTAAAAGCCGGCGCCGTCATATACGATAGCGCCGCGGCTCCCTCTTGTGGCAACTGCTGCACCGCATCCCCACATGTGCATTCTAAGGAGCTGCTGCCTGATTTCTTCTTCGGAAAGCCCTGAGCAGGATATAAATCCAAAATCAATGTAACGGCAGTTTTTTTCAGTTCTTTCGCTATCCTTCCATGATGTGGAAAAATCATATGACAAAATAGAATTTTCAAATCTGAGCTTATCAAGCTCATGGTCCATGTAGCTGTTATTACTTGTGTGTATAATGTCAAATTTACTGATATACGCGATATCTTCTTCATCAAGCTTAATAGGGTTCAGTCTGAGGACGCCGCCTTTATTGCTTGTTATAAAAATGCGGTCGCCGTTTATCAGATCAACTGCCGCGTAACCGTTTTCGCCGGAACAGTGCCTTGTATGAGAAGAGTCTATACCAAGCAAATCCAATGTGTTTTGAATATGCAGCGCAACGGCATCATCACCTAAAACACCAAGATAAGCGGCTTCGCAGCCTAGCTGCTTACTATAAACAGCGAAATTCAGAGCTTGACCTCCGGGGAACATTTTTCCGATATGTATATATTTATCACATACATTGTCTCCAATGCCAATGACCTTAAGCATGAAATCACCTCCTGCATGTATATGAGATATCATAACTACTTATATAACATTATATTAGTGGTTATAAGTAAAAATGTCAATAATAAAATTCGGACAGGCATTTAATATAAATATAGGCTATGTTTTTATAATAAATTTGTAATATATTGCATAAAAACGTTCTGCATTCGGCTCTATTAATGTTTATTTGCAAGTTGTTATATAATGTATCATTAATAAAAAGGATATATTTGCCGGTTGATTCAAACCATATATTTTTTTGAAATAGGCAGGATTAAGAAAATATTTGTAGAATATTAGCATTTGATGAATTTGTTGATATTTTACCATAATTGAACAAATGGAGATGGACTGCTAAGCATAATTTATATAGAGAATTTTGCAGTAGATTTTGTTGACTTTTATGTTATTTTTTCTGCGGCTAATGCTACTTCCTTAATTTTATTGGAGGGGCTATGATTTTATCTGAAAAAAGTGAATTATTACTAAAAATCTACAGTATAGATTACCTGTTAAAATGCAAAATCGATGAGGTTACTGAGAGAAAACTCAAATTATCCCCGCTATCCGGCAAGGTCGACATGTTTCAAATCTATGATCCGATTGTTGCCGTCACTTATGAAGAAAAGCAAATCCAGATATTCCCTGCCGATGTTGCCAATATCGATAACAAAAACGGACAGGTTGAATTCAACCGCCCGATCATGGAGGTTCAGGACGACCGGAGGATTTTTGAGAGATATCCGGTGTCACTTGTCGTGAGTGCGCGTAAAAAATACTCAAATAAAAGGTTGCACTTCATTGTTAAGAATCTCAGTATGTTTGGAATGGGCGCCATATCCAAGGCCGATCTGGATGAAGAGGAGCTTCTGGATATGGATCTGATAACGGAAAAAAGCATGTTCTATTTCAGCGGTAAAATCGTATGGAAAAATGTGCTTGAAAATTGTTTTGAGTACGGTATTCAACTCACCCATTTTGATGTGGCCACCAAACAGGCCTTTGAAGTTTATCTTGAAAACCAGAAGACAGAGTACTTGAAAATGATTTTGAAAGCCAGATAAGCTGTTTGCAATCGCAAACAGCCTTTGACGAGCTACAGATCGCGATAGAATACCAGGTTGCTCTCCAGTGCAGAGTCCAATTCACCGTTATTGGCTTTCAGGTAATGTTTGTAGCGGTTTTCCAGATCCTTCGCCTGCTTTGACCTCTGATGCTTCATCTGAGCGACCATGTCAGCATACATCGGCTGCCTCTCCAGACTCTCTCTGATTTCTTTCGAGAAGGGGCAGTGCTTGAAGAATATTGCTCTGGCAACCTTATTCAGGCGGGGATTACCTTTGGATTCATAATTCATCCACAATTCGTAATCCGAAGTAAAAATATCACGCATCCGGTTTTGATACTTTGTAATCAGAGATTTAACCTTCTCCTTTGCTTCGTCCGTCAGGTCGTGATTTTTGCGGTAGAACTGCGTATAATCTGTGTACTCGGAGGTGAGCGAACTCTGTGTAACATCATTCCACGCGGCGCCCATCATTGTTCTGCAAAGCTCCCACCTGAAATTACCTATCATTTTGACGAGCAGATCATCAAGGTTTTCATCGGTAAATACGGGCAGAAGTATCCTGCCGGGAGTGCTTCTTACTCTTCCGGTGATTTCCTGCCACATAACCGCTCTTGAACCATAAACAGGCATAAGTATGAAATCAGGGACTACCGACATCATGACAATTTCCTTCTCAATGCCTTTAGACGGGTCTCTATAGTTAATTTCCCTATGGAAGGCGGAGTAGTCGATTTCCAGTATCCTGGACAGTTTTTCCTTAACTAGAGCCGGCGTGACAAGGGAACGGACAGGGCTTGCGGGCGCCATATCCCTGTGGAGGATAGGGAAGTAAAGCTGTAATTGCCCCTGGCATAGCCTATGATTAGTACGGAACATATTGTTTGTTTCAAATGCCAGCCTTGCATCCGTATCGTTATTGTAAGCCGCTTTGTCTTTTTCATCAGCCTGTCCATGCTTTTTCATTTCGCGGAATACATCAAAATAATCCTGCCCGAAATGGTTTATTGACGGATCCTTTTCCATTTCATATATCTTTGTCAGCCAGCTTGTAATATCGGATACATTCGGGTCGCTGAACGTACTTTCCATACCGGCGATCTTGTAGATCTCCAGTGTCTGTCCATTATCCAGCAGATTTTCATCCATGTATCCATAGGAGAGGAACATTCTGATCAAACGCGATTTTTCCTTCAGGTGGTATGCTTTCCTGAATACTGCATCGTAAATTTCGAAGAAATTGCCGGCAATTGAGTTCCGTATTTGTCTGGACGCGTCATCGGCAGATAGCTTGTCCTTTAAATTCCTGAAGGCAACAAGGTTCATCATGAAACGGGTCGTCTTCTCATCCGGCAATCCGGAGTATTCAAGTATCTTTAATGCGCTGTTGGCCAGCTCTTCGGGCAGACTCTGTGCCGCATCAATGATTTCTGCGGCGGATGAGGCGTCATTACTGCCATTTGCAGCTTTGAAAGAGGATGCGAAGCTTATATGGTCATGTTCCAGGTATTTAAAATCAATACCGGTCTTATGCCTGTACTCGAGTTCAATAAATGATGAAATTTCGCTTAGCTTCTTGAATATGTACGAAGCAGCATCAAGTGCCGGATTGTAGTCCAATTGCTTTGCATGCATTTCTTTGGCAGTATTTTGAAAGGCTTTGTATATGTTTTCTTCATGATCGCCATATAGCTGTTCGATTGCCTTTTCCAAGCGGGAGAAAGCCTGACGAAGCTTCTGAAGTACCTGCTCAAGACATTTTGAGGCAGACATGATATGATTTCCGGTTATATATTGGTCTGCAGCAAAAAATGCTTTTTTAAGTTCGACCGGAAGGTTGTACATATGATCATAATACGTGACGTCGTCCTGAAGCTCATGTGAACAGGATGCCGCTTCGGATGCTTCCTTCATGGATTCATCCTCGATAAATTGCCTGCTGAAATGAAGCGGTATTACAGTGTTGTTTTTTTTCAGCAACGAAACATGTGACAAGCCTGATTCATAAAGCTTCCTTGAAACCGTTTCCAGACTGTACTCGTCTGTAAGCACTGCATAAAATGTACATAGGTTTTGGCATAGTGTATCTATGAAATGACAGTACGCGGATATTTTTTGCAGGCACTGGTGCGAATTATTTATCAGATTGCAGATTGAATTGATGATATAAGCACCGTAATCTTTCTGTGCATAAATGATCGACCATGCGGTTTGCGGATCATCTGCGTCATAGGAGAAGAGGCTGCACTCGGAAGCAGCTGAAACGGTCAGATTGTTCCTGCCCCCAAGGAGGATATCATCTGCACCGATGAATATGTTCTGTTCCAGCTCAAATAGCCTATAGCTTTTGTATGTCAGATCATTATATGATGCTGGATATTTATTATGTGAAGGTGTGATAAAAACGTCAAGCTTTCCTTGCAGGAGCAGGTTTAATGAAACTGCTTTCTTACCCTCCAGCATAATCATTTCGTTTTTATTTGCAGTATAGCTGCCGTTTTTTTGCGCAATCGGATTCATAAAGTAAACCACCTATATGTTTTTCTGCATAACATAAACTATTATATACGATTTTTTTCTGCCAGAAAACGGGTATTTAGTACTAGGAGTCCGCACGGAAACTAATAGTCTTATGCAGCAGCAAAATCCCTGATCGTAGAATGATAATAGGGGAAGTTCTACAATTTTAATGATCAGTTTGAGTATCAGCCGATGCAATTTCTGTAAGGGAGAGGCCTTTGTTACGTTCTTCCGCCCATCGGATGGACCAGTCGTTTTCGAACAGCAGTACGATCCGGCTCTCATCGTCTTCCACGATCATGGTGGAACTGGTCAGATTAAACTTCCTGGGATCTTCTACCTCTGAAAGCAGCCATCTTGCATATCGGAAAGACAATTGCTGAAGCCGCAGATCCACACCATATTCATGCTTTAACCTGTGCTCGAGCACTTCAAACTGGAGTGCGCCGACAGCACCGATGATAAAAGCCTCCATACCCGAATCCGGCTGCTTGAAAACCTGGATGGCTCCTTCCTCGGATAGTTGTGTGATACCCTTTACAAACTGTTTCCTTTTCATAGAGTCCGCAGGTATCACGCGTGCGAAATGTTCCGCAGGGAATATGGGTATCCCTTCAAATCTGAAGCGATTGTTGCCTTCACATAATGTATCGCCGATTTTGAAAATACCTGGATCAAATACTCCGATAATGTCCCCCGGGTATGCTTCTTCCACGATCGCCCGCTCCTGAGCCATGAACTGCTGAGGTTGGGCCAGTTTGATTTCCTTTCCTGCCTGGATGTGGAATACAGTCATTCCTCTTGTAAATTGTCCGGAACATATCCGGATGAACGCTATTCTGTCTCTGTGTGTCGGATTCATGTTTGCCTGGATCTTAAAAACAAAGCCGGAAAAATTTTCACACTCCGGATCAATCTCTCCGGAAGTGGAATTTCTTATGCCGGGAGCCGGAGCCAGACTGAGAAATTCCTCAAGAAAAGGCTGTACTCCAAAGTTGGTCATGGCGCTGCCAAAGAACATTGGCGTCAATTCTCCATTTTTTACTTTCTCACGCGAGAATTCATCACCAGCAAGATCCAACAGTTCAATGTCCTGGCAAAGCTTGTCATGGTAATGGCTGCCCAACAGCTCATTGAACATTTTGTCTTCCACGCTTCCCTTGATGGAATTCACAGCAGTCTGCCCATGCCGGCCGCCTTCGAAAAGCTCAATCTGCTTCAGCTTTCTGTTATAAACTCCTTTGAAATCGCCATCCGTACCGATCGGCCAATTCATCGGGTAGGAGCGGATGCCCAACACATGTTCAATTTCCTCCATGAGTTCAAATGGATCTTTACTGGCTCTGTCCATTTTGTTTACAAATGTAAAGATAGGTATGCCTCTCATTTTACATACATGAAATAGCTTGATGGTTTGCGCTTCTACGCCCTTTGCACCGTCAATCAGCATGACGGCGCTGTCCGCCGCCATAAGCGTTCTGTAGGTGTCTTCACTGAAGTCCTGGTGGCCCGGTGTGTCGAGTATATTGATGAAATGGTCGCCATACTGGAATTGCATGACGCTTGATGTAACGGATATGCCTCTCTGCTTTTCGATTTCCATCCAGTCCGAGACAGCGTAATTGTTGGCTGTTCTTGCTTTTACCGTGCCTGCCAGCCTTATGGCGCCTCCATACAGAAGCAGCTTTTCCGTCAATGTTGTTTTACCGGCATCCGGATGGGAGATGATAGCAAAAGTCCTTCTTTTTAAAGTTTCATTTTTTATCAGTTCTTTTTTGTCCTGCATCTATAATACCAATCCTTTTAAATGTTATGATAAGGCCGCGATGAGCAGTTCTTACTCATATTAACTTATTGCGCATGCTTCTGTCAAATAACTGTGTAAAAAATACGGGAGTCTGCTCGGAAATTCCTGGCGCTTTAAATCCAGGCGATGCTTTCTGTGGTTTGTTGCCGATCCTTGCCGCCTCTGATATAATAGTAAATGATATATGCATCATATATGTAATAATGCGATCGTAAGGGGTGGTCATTTGGAAAATAGAAAGAGTATGAAAGTAATGATAGATCCCGGAGTGGAACTGGTTTTAGAATCGGGAATGTCGTTGCTGCAGTTATCCCGTGAATACAGCCACCTTCACAGCTTTCCGATCATTGCGGCGAAGGTGGATAATGATATCAGAGAGCTTGGATATGTACTTGAGAATGATTGCAGAGTCCACTTCATTGATCTGACTGAAGAGGATGGCATGAGGATATACAGAAGGAGCCTTTACTTTATATTGATGAAAGCCGCCTGCGATCTTTTCCCGGACAGGAGGGTCGTCATAAGCCATGCCGTGAGCAGAGGACTGTACTGCGAACTGAGAGGCAAAACAGAGCTTAAGCCGCAGGAAGTTGAGCAAATAGAAGCGAGGATGCATGAAATTGTTGACCAGGCCATACCATTTGAAAAAAGGGAAATACCGCTTGAGGAAGCGGAAGCCTTGTTTGAATCGACCGGCAGGATGGACAGGTATCATGCCATTGAACACAGGAACAAAAAGCTTGTGACGATCTACAACTGCGGTGGCATGGATGATTACTTTTATGGTTATATGGCGCCGGATACAGGGTACATCAAAGTTTTCGGGCTCAAATACTATTCAGGAGGACTGATTGTCCGGTTCCCTGAAAGAACGTCTCCTGATACGCTTCTGGAATTTGCAGAGCAGGAGAAGCTTTTCAACATATATCTTGAGTTTAAGAAGTGGGGCCGCATATTAGAGGTGGAGAATGTCGGGGCTCTGAACGACCTGATCAAGGCAGGCAGATCGACCGAGCTGATCAGGGTATCCGAGGCGCTGCACGAAAAGAAGCTGGCCAGTATTGCCGATATGGTTGCAAACAGTAAAAGCAAAAAGCGGATCGTTCTGATTTCAGGGCCTTCATCGTCAGGAAAAACCACGTTTGCGCAAAGGCTTTCCATCCAGCTGCGGGTGAATGGGTTAAAGCCCGTCACTATTTCGCTCGATGATTACTTTGTAAACCGCGAAGATACGCCTAAGGATGAATATGGCGAGTATGACTTTGAGGCGCTTGAAGCGATCGACATCAAATTTTTCAACAAACAGCTGAAGGAATTGATCCGGGGCCTTGAGGTGGAGCTGCCGATTTTTAATTTCCAGTCTGGGTCCAGGGAGCCTATAGGAAAAAAGCTGCGTATAAATGATGATAACATAATTGTCGTAGAAGGGATCCACGGCCTGAATGAGAAGCTGACTCCCGAAATCCCGAGAGACAGTAAATTTAAAATATATGTAAGCGCGTTGACGTCCATGAACATCGATGATCACAACAGGATCCCGACAACGGATAACAGGATCATCAGACGGATCGTAAGGGATCACCATTTCAGGGGATATAATGCTCTGAAAACGATAAAAATATGGCCTTCCGTCCGACGCGGAGAGGAAAAGAATATTTTCCCGTACCAGGAAAGCGCGGATGTGATGTTTAATTCATCTCTCATGGTAGAACTCAGCATACTCAAGACCTTTGCCGAACCTTTGCTAAACGGCATAGACAACAGCACCGGGGAATATTCGGAGGCAAGGCGCCTCATGGAATTCCTCAGCTATTTCCTCCCGGCCGACAGCAAAGATGTGCCTGCCAACTCTATTATCCGAGAGTTTATAGGGGGCAGCTGTTTTTATTAAATTTTTGCAGTAATTATTATAAATTTACCGGAAGTGATAAATTGTATGGCTATCATTGATATTACAGGTTTGATTCAGAATGGTATGTGGAATTATGAGTATCCTTTCCCCGAATTTACCTTGAAAAAGCTTCCGAAAATCGAATGGCTAGACAATGACATATTCTGCGAAATATTTGACGGAATCCATTCACAAACCGGGACTTATCTGGAAACACCGGCACATTTCTATGGTAATGACAAATGCTATTTGATTAATGATGTGCCTCTGGAGAAATTAGTGAATATGAAAGGTGTTGCGGTTCAGGTAAAAAAGGATTTTGGAAGAAAGGAAAGGGTACCGATTACCCTTGAGGATATTGTCAGGGCTTTTGAGAATGTGCAAATAGAAGAGGGTGATGCGGTTCTGGTAGGTACCGGCTGGGGGAAATACTGGATGGATGGATTCTACCTCGACTCGTCTCCATACTTTACTTATGATGCTATGAAATGGCTTATTGGCAAAAAACCGTACCTGTTGGCAACCGATTTTCCAAGGTGGGAGAACCTGGATAATAGGCAGGGCTTTTTCCCGGAATTCTATAGCGGGAACATACTTATGCTCGCTCCGTGTATAAACCTAGAGAAGATAGGCAATGCCAGGATCCGCTTAACTGCGCTGCCGATGAACATCATAGGCACAAGCTGCGTTCCTTGCAGAGCTTTTGTAAGCATGGAGCAGGTTAAAGAATTGGATGAAGGTTAGTAGCATTTGTATTGGATCTGCTGTAGAAGGAACATGACTTTTTTATATTGAATATGTCAAAAAGAATTAAATCGGTCTTTTTCCCAGTCTGATCCTCAGATTAACAGATTTCTCTGGTGCTGGAAGTACTGCCCTGTTATTATTTTTTCAAAATAACCGGACATCAGGAATTCATCAATGACCATCGTGATCGCACCCAGCGGCGCAGACAGGTCTTTGAGTTCTGAAATCTTGAATTCAAGATTCTGCGAGATATTGCTTAAGGAATTCCTGTATACAGAAGATATTATAGGATTGAACAGCTCATTGCCAAGCTCGCACATGATCCCTTCAAATATTATCATTTTCGGATCGAGGATATTAACTACATTGGATAATGCAATACCGATATAGTTTGCAGCGTTTTCCAGGATATTCAGACAAAGCTTGTCCTTTTGCTCAACTGCCTTTTTAAAGTCTTGAAAGGTCACAGTGCTGTTATCGCTGCCGGATTTTTTCAGTACGGACATAACGCCCCTTCCGACTGCATCCTTGGCCTGCGACAGTATAGTACCGAGAGAGGCATATGTTTCAAGGCAGTCGCTGCTTCCGCAGATACATACATTGCTGTTGCCATTGTTTACACGTATATGCCCCATTTCTCCGGCAGCTCCGTTAAAACCTCTAATCAATGTGTTGCCGGAAATAATGCTGATTCCAATTCCTTCACCCAGCTGTACGCAGATAAAATCCTCACAGTTAGCAGCCAGGCCATATTTTCTCTGGCCTAAAGCTTTAAGACGATCATTTACCTCAAGCCTTACCGGAAGGTTCAGTTCTCTTTCCAGCATGGATTTCAACGGAATATTGCCCCATACCTTCAGCTGGGAGGAAAATATGGAGTATTCACCCTTTATGTCAACCAACCCGGGATCACCGACGCCTACTCCCAGGATTTTTTTATCTTTTAATTCCTCAATAATACTTTCAAGTACTTCTATGATTAAATTAGTGATTTGTTTTACACTGGTAAGAGATGTGATATCTTTATTTACCTTTTTAAGTATATTTCCATGTAGAGTAGCGAGTATAAAAGTAATTTCATCTGCTTCAATATTAATTCCGATTGCGCAAAGATAGTCGTAATTCATACTGAGAAGGATTTGATTTCTGCCGCGGCCGCTGTTGGTTGAGCCTTTTTCAAGTATAATTCCGGAATCCAGGAGTTCCTTGGTAATATTAGATATGGTAGCAGGCCTCAGACCGGTTATTTCACAAAGCTGTGTCCTGCTTTTGGCACCATATTTGTTTATAATATTAAGCAACAGAAAGGTATTATACTCTTTTTTCGTTAAATCAAACATATCTTAACTCCATATTAATTACATTTATGTAGTAAATGATATCATACGAAGTGATAATAGTCAATCTTAAAGAAAACTGGTTTATCATTGAAAAAGAATTAATATACAAAATACTAAATTAATGTTCATATTATTAAAGTAACTAACTATAATTCAAAACATAAAATACTATAATGTATTTAATATCAATATTTTTATGTACATGAAAGAAGTATCAATAAAAACACCATACCGGTTATTCAAAGATTATGCAGTAGTAACAGAGAACAAAAGAGAGGCGTATCCTGAGATTTTTACTTAATAAGATTTGCAAATATATGCAAGATGTGCAAAAATATAAAAGAGGTGAAGATTAATGCAGACTTTAGAGTACTTTGACTGTAGCTGCTATTTTGGGAAAAGGACTGTTGTAAACCCGGGTTCGTTCTACAGGGTTGAAGATCTGATAACCAAAATGGAGTACTATGGCATAGGAAAGGCGCTTGTTTATCATTCTATGGCACGCGAGAGTGCTCCTGTTACGGGAAACGAAATGCTGATGAATGATATTAAAAATTATCCTTCATTAATTCCTGTATGGGTAGTCATGCCGCATCATACCGGTGAATTTCCCGACCCCGGGACATTGAGAGAACAGCTGAAATTGAACGGAGTCAGGGCAGTCCGGATGTTCCCGCTTATTACCGATCATAATTACTGCATTTCCGAATGGAATTGCGGTGAGCTATTCAGCATGCTTGAGCGTTGCAGTATTCCTCTGCTGATTGGATATGATCAGTTCAAATGGGATGAATTGTACGGACTATGCAGCAGCCATCCGGATCTTCATGTTATCCTGACAGATATGAACTACAGGGAGGATAGGAATCTGTATCCTCTTTTGAAAAAGTTCGGCAACATCTATGTGGAAACCTTCGGATACAAGCAGCACCACGGCATAGAGGAAATCTGCTCAAGATTCGGCGCAAACAGGCTCATATTCGGAAGCGGAATGCCGCTGCAATCAGGAGCATCCGGTGTTACGATGATAAATTATGCAAGGATCGGTGAAGAAGAAAAACGTATGATCGCGTCCGGAAACCTCGAAAGGCTTATGGAATGTGTAAGGTATGACAGGTAATAATCCCACCGTTATTATATCTGAAAACATAAAAGGACGGTAACAGGATCAATTTTGTTACCGTCTTTTTATATAAAAATTTTACTTATTTTAGCGTAATTATTTTATCTGTTTTGGAGGACTCATATATTGCCAGTATCAATTCAACCGGTTTTCTTCCCTCATATTGGTCGACAAGTGGCTTCCTGTCGTGAATTATTGCATCAATCAGATCACCGATCTGTTTAATATGACCTTCCGGCCTTATGGCAGCGGGGTTGTTTGATGAACCTGCGCTCGTGTGGCCAATAATGATATCGCTTGGGCACACCTGCCCTTCGATATCCCATTTGAAGATCGTATCTTCTTCCAGTATGATACTTCCCTTGTCGCCATTGATTTCAATCCTTCTCGGTGTGCCGGGGTAGATCGAGGTAGTGCCCTGGATAACGCCCAAAGCTCCGTTTTCGAATTCCAGAAGGGCGGACGCGGTATCTTCCACTTCAATGTTTCTTACAAGCGTTTTTGCGCGTCCGAAGACAGTTTTTACAGGACCCATTATATACAGCAGCAGATCAATGCCGTGTATACCCTGGTTCATCAGGGCGCCGCCGCCATCCATTTTCAATGTGCCTCTCCATCCGCCGTTGCCGTAATATTCAGGGGAACGGTAATACTTCATATATACGTCGCCCATGACAAGTCTGCCGAGCAGGTTTCTTCCTATGGCATCCTTAATTTTGTTCATGGCGTCTGTAAACCGCAGCTGTGAAATAACAGCCATTTTTATTTTATTTGCTTCACAGGCTTTAATGATATCATCACAATCTTTTAGAGTAATTGCCATCGGCTTTTCAACGACAATATTCTTGCCTGCGTTTGCAGCCATCAATGCAAGCGGCGCATGAAGCCCGCTGGGGGTGCAAATGCATACGACGTCTATCTGCGGGGTTGCTAACAATTCTTCCGGAGATGCGAAACTCTGGGTTTTATATTTTTCTGCGAAAGCCTTCCGTGCATTTTCATTTACATCGGTAACACCAATCAGTTCAGCTTTGTCCAAACTTCTGACGGCATTTGCATGAGAATTTGCGATCATACCACAGCCAATAATACCAAATCCAAGCTTGCCACCCTGCATAAATTCCATCACCCATTTCTCATAATTTTATTATAACGCATCGGTTCAGAAGAAAAATTGTCGTTTGTAGAAAGATTTCCTTACCTCTGTGCGTTTCAACCAGGCAGAAGACATTTTGTTGCCTCGTTATAATTATATATGATTTCCCCTATGCATTCTAATCATAAATTACTATGTTTTTAATCGATACAATAATGATTTAATGTAGAATAAATATAAATATAACAGGCAATAGGTACATTCGTTGGGTTGTGGGCGGCAGCCCACATTGGGTTCAAAAGGGACGGCCTCCCTTATAAACAGAGAAACCGTCCCTTTGTAAAATCCCCTTTTTTTACCGGAGCATAGCGGAGTCTTGCTCCAAAATCGAAGGAGCTCGATGCACCTTCGATTTTGATTCGGGTCTTAGGTATAGCTCTGAGGTGTAAAGGTTGTGCAGTCGGTTTCTTCCGAACTCTTGGCATTTTTCGGTTCCACCTGTATCTTCTCAGCAGTGCAGTTGTCGCCCTTCATATAGTAATAGCAGGTATCCACTGTGCATTTAATGCCGGTATTTGGCTGTGACATTTTATTAACTCTCATCTTTCATGCCTCCCTTGTATTTTTTTACTTCAAATATATTATTGGCATGATTGATGTTTTTTATTTATAACTTTATGTTCTACTTCATTAATCGCCAATTTCTACGATATCAATGCCCATTTTTTTGATCTGGCTGATTTGTTCGTCAAATTGCCTTCTTTGTTTTTCATCGACCGCCCGGGGAGGCTTACTGGTCACGATCACCGCTTTTGACGCTCCTATTTTCAAGTCGGACACTCTTGGGCCAAAAGCAAATGCATCACGCTTGCCGATCTTAGTCCAATCGCATGCGATGACTCTTGTATCGGTACGTATTTCCCAGAGCATCTTCTTTAATCTTACTTCTTCGGAACCGTGGCAAAATACTCCGCCGTTGAACATCAAGCCGCTGACGGCAATAATGGTAACATTGGGGGAGAAACCTTCGATCGCCTTGATGGTAGCATCCCCAAGCAAAGCCTCATATGTAACGTCAAACCTTCCGCCGGTCAATACGAGCTCGTTTCCATTGATCAGCCCGCCAACAGGCTGCGGGTCATTTCTTGATACGACTGACTGTGAATAGGAGGCATAAGCTCCCATATTATTCGTCATCACCATGAGGAATTTTCTTTTTGTAAAAAGCTGCTGAGCTACTGCCTCAGCGGTAGAGCCCGCATCAAGAAGCACGGCGTCAAAATCCTTTACAAGATTTGAGGCGATATATTCGGCTATTTTTTCCTTAATAGCCTTCTCCTGTTTCTTCTTGAAATTAATATACGGACCTCTTTCCAAAATACCCTTTACATAAGGACAGCTGTCCAGGCTTCCTTTTATATAGGGGCAGTGATCGGCGTTTTCAGCTCCATCGCCGGAGGTGGTCATTTCGGCTGTCTCATTCCTCTGCCCGGCTGCATCTGTTAATCCGCCGGGATTTTTTACTTTGCTATTATTCTGTTCTTTCATACAGCAACCCCTTCATTCTTTAATTATATAATCCTTTTGATTGACCTGTTAAATGAGTTTAAGCCTTCATCCGGCAGCCAGCCAAACTCCTTCGGTGAAAGTATATGGCACGGTATCCCGGGAACACCCATTACCGTATTTGTAATGTTTTCACAAATAGTATCTTCATTTTCATAAGGGTCGATAAAATATGTTTTATAGGGATGCTCTTTTCTGTTCTCAAGCACGCTTATCATGCACCTGAGCAGCTCCAGATCCCTGAAACTGTGCCCCCATACAAGGAGATTGCCGCAATCGCCCAGAACATGGTACAATTCTGTGAAAGTGCGGGAAAATGCAGGAATGCTTCCGATATTATCATTGGATATCAATTTTATCGCCATCTGGTTAAGTTTTTGAGGATCCCTTATCGTGAGCTTCTTTCCCGCACCGAATACCTCATGCACCCTGGACTCGGCACGCAGGTCGAAAAACCATGCGACGCATCCATGCAGCCTGTGCACATAAATATTGGGATTGGAGGCGTTATACATATCCGGATTTGTAACAAACCAATCATTCTGGAATTGTCCGTTCTGATCCCTTTGATTGCTGATATGCGAATAAAAATTGATATCTCTGGTATTGGATGCGATCACATGAAGCAGGCAGTCATAATTAGTAGTGAAAATATGCAGACAGTTGTCGTTCAACTCTGCAAGCCTTTTTAACGCCTTGACAATCAATTTGTACCCGTCGCTTTCTATATTTACCTTATGCGGACCGTAATTTTCAAGCACAAGGTTGAAGCAATAGCTCAACGCATTTTCCCAAAGCGATTTGAATTGACCATTATAAATGTGGGCCAGGTTCGCCTGTAAATTTTGTGCAAAAATGCTGTTGTTTCGGATCATATCCGCTGTTTCGGAATAATGCTTGATCCGTGCCAAAAGATGCTCAAGTGTGGCATTATCGCCCTTGTCGCTCTGAACGATGTCCCATGTGGCTTTAACGGTCTGCACCTCGGGACTTTGATTGTTGAGAGGTATGTGCACTCCACGGATGGAATCCACAATCAGCCTTAAAGTATCATATCCTGCAGGCACTGAAAAGCCTGCCCCTGTAAGAAGAACTACCCTTTGACCCGGCATATGCACCCTCCGATCCGCATTGTATTACCATTATAACTTTAAAGCTGATTTTCATCAATACAAATTAACAAAATTGCATTTATATGGCTCAAATGGCTACCGAATCAATGATAAATAATTGATATTGTATAATTTCATTAAACCAGATATACTTTATAATATAATATTACAAAGCGCACATAGGAGGAACATATGGCCTATTTATTAGGAATCGATATCGGTACGTCCGGGACAAAAACGGTTTTATTTGATGAATTTGGGAATACGGTAGCAAGCACACTGAAAGAATATCCCCTTTATCAGCCTGAAATGGGATGGGCGGAACAGGATCCCGAAGATTGGTGGCAGGCTGCGGCAGACAGCACCCGGGAAGTGATTGCAAAAAGCGGCGTGAAGGCGTCGGATATCCGTGGTATAGGGCTATCAGGCCAGATGCACGGGTTGGTTTTGCTTGACGGCGATAACAGGGTATTAAGGCGTTCTATCATATGGTGCGATCAGAGAAGTACGGCCGAGTGCGAACAGATCACCTCTCTCATCGGCGCGGACCGGCTGATTGAAATTACTGCAAATCCCGCCCTTACAGGCTTTACCGCTTCAAAGCTGATGTGGGTAAGAAATAATGAACCAGGCACTTTTGAGAAAATAAAAAAAATCCTGTTGCCCAAGGACTATGTAAGGTTCAGGCTTACGGGGGAATTCGCCACCGAGGTATCGGACGCAAGCGGCATGCAGCTTATGGATATTGCAGGCAGGTGCTGGAGCAATGAAGTGCTTTCAAAGCTTGGGATTGAGAAAAGTCAGCTTGCCGATCTATATGAGTCCCAGGAAGTAAGCGGAAAAGTCAGCCGGTCTGCGGCTTTGGAAACAGGCCTTAAGGAGGGTACCGCGGTAGTCGGCGGAGCAGGCGACCAGGCAGCCGGTGCGGTTGGGAACGGTATCGTCAAGCCGGGTGTCATATCTTCTGCTATTGGTACCTCCGGAGTAGTATTTGCATTCCTTGACAGGATCAGCATAGACCCGAAAGGACGGGTTCATACTTTTTGCCACGCAGTGCCGGATACCTGGCATGTGATGGGCGTAACGCAGGGAGCCGGACTTTCGCTTAAATGGTTCAGGGACAATTTCTGCAAGGAGGAAAAAAGCATAGCGGAGCAGATGAATATTGACCCATATGTGCTGATGGACAAGGAAGCGGAGCAGGTCCGGCCGGGCAGCAACGGACTTTTGTACCTGCCATATCTGATGGGTGAAAGGACGCCGCATCTGGATCCGTATGCAAGAGGCGTTTTCTTCGGACTCTCGGCTAAGCATGATAAGAGAGATATGATCCGGGCTATCATGGAAGGCGTTGTATATAGTCTGAGAGATTGCCTTGAGATTATCAAAGGTATGGGCGTCAATGTCAGTGAAATCAGGGCGTCTGGCGGCGGCGGAAAAAGCGGGTTGTGGAGGCAGATGCAGGCAGATGTATTCGGAACCGGTATCACGACTATCCAATCCAGTGAAGGCCCTGCTCTTGGTGTAGCTTTGTTGGCCGGGGTCGGTACGGGAGTTTATAAAAATATTGCGGAGGCATGTGATGCGGTTATAAAGGTTAAGAGTGTGCAGCCGCCTGACATGGAGCTTTATGGGAAGTATTCGAAATTTTACAGCCTGTACGGGCAGCTTTACTGTTCATTAAAAAAGGATTATAAAGATCTGGCCGATATGATGAAGGAAATTTATGAGGTCTAGTATATGTTAAATAGCGAAACAGGTAACAGTAAGTTCCTTAAAGCCTATAATGAAGCGGGTATACTGGATCTGATCCGCACAGGGAAGGCCCTTACCAGGGCGGATCTTTCAAAGGCCACCGGCCTTTCGCCTACAGCGGCCGGAGTAATAGTTTCCGCATTAATCGAAAAGGGCTATCTGCATGAGATCGGCAGCGGAGAGTCAAAGGGCGGAAGGAAGCCCGTACTGTTGGAATTAAAGCCGGATTCTTATTATTCCATAGGATTTGACATCGATGTCGACAGTATTTATTACATCATGATGGATACCACCGGAAGGGTGATATATGAGAACTCAAGAGTACTTAGGTTACCTGCGCCGGACGCTGCCATATCGGCACTATTATCATGCATGGAGGAAATTACAGAAAGCTTCTCCATTGGTATGGACAAGCTGCTGGGCATAGGTATTTCTGTACCTGGTATGGTGGATGCAGCAACTCAAAAAGTCGTGCTGGCTCCGAATCTGGGGTGGGAGAATGTGGATCTGTGCGCCATGTTGAAAGCCCGGCTGGACTTGCCTGTATATATTGAAAACGAGGCAATGGCCTCTGCTATTTGTGAAAACTGGATCGGTGCATGTCAGGAGGTCAGCAACTTTGTTTGCATCAATATCCGGTCCGGAATCGGCGCAGGTATCTTTACCGGCGGCAGGCCATACAAAGGAGCAGGCGGCAGTGCCGGTGAGGTAGGCCATATCGTCGTAGAGGGGAATGGAATGAAGTGCGGCTGCGGCAATTCCGGCTGTCTGGAGACCATTGCCTCTACAGGCAGGATTGTTGAAAAAGCCAGGAAGACGGCTGGACAGAATATTATTTCAAATATAAGCCTTACATACATCGTTGAGGCAGCAAGGGCAGGCAATGCAGAAATGATGGGATTGTTGGACGATGCGGCGGGATACCTGGGTACAGCTCTGTCCGGTATTGTGAATACGCTCAATCCATCAAAGATTGTGCTCGGCAAGGATTTTACAAAATATGGCGATCTGGTAATGGATCTGATAAGAGGCGTAGTTGACAGAAAGGCTCTCAGAAGGCCGGCGGCGAACGTGGAATTGATTGTGTCCGAAATAGGGGAGAGATCATCCACGCTCGGCGCGTCGATCGTTCCTTTGAAAATTTTATTTGGAAGATAATCAAACCGGTAGCTGCACAATAAATTCAGTTCCCTTTCCCGGTTCGCTCTCTACCGTGATATCGCCGTCATACAGATTTACAATGTGTTTGACGATAGACAGGCCGAGGCCGGTGCCGCCCATGTTCCTGGAGCGGCCTTTGTCCACGCGGTAGAATCTTTCAAAGATCCTGGGCAGATGCTCTGTATCAATGCCGATCCCGGTATCGGCAACAGTGATGACAAGCCTGCCTTCCGTCTTCGCAGCCTTGATGCAGACGCTTCCATTCTCAACATTATAATTAATGGCATTATCAATCAGATTGATGAGCATTTGCTTGATTCTGTCCCGGTTGGCCTGTATGATGATATTTGGCTCGGCATCCACGATCAGTCTGACATTTTTTTGTCCGGCCGAACCTTTTAGGATTGAGATAACCTCATCGATCACATCATTCAGGTTGTGCGTGCTTATATTGATATCACTTTTCTTATTCTCGATCTCGGATAACTGCAGAATATCATTGATGAGCATGGTAAGCCTTTCGGCTTCGATATCGATGATATCGAGGAAACGGGCTGCCACTTCGGGATCTTTGACTGCACCGCTTTTCAGTGTTTCGATGAATCCTCTGATGGATGTAAGCGGTGTTTTCAGTTCATGCGTTACATTGGAAACAAATTCAGACCGGATCCGTTCCAGTTTTTTTATAGTGGTGACATCATGTATGGTCATGATGGCGCCCGAATTTCCGGCGGATCCGTCAGATGACCTGACGGGGCTTGCATAAACCCTGTATATGCCTTCATCCCGCATACTTATGGTGATCTCATTTTCGGAAGAAGAATTACCTGAGACCGTTTGCTGCATGATCTCGTTGAGTTGATGATTACGGATGATTTCAATAAATGGTCTGCCAAGTATGCTGTCATCCGCAGGTTGATTTTCAATACCGAAGAAACGAGCGGCAATCGAGTTGATGAGTATGATCCTCATTTTATGATCGACTGATACGAGGCAATTTGTCATGCTGTTCAATATTGCATCAAACTTCATATTCTTATCTTTTAAATCAGTGACCGTTTTATCCAGCTTTTCAGCCATTTCGTTAAATGTAGCCGCCAATTGGCCAAGCTCATCCTTTGAGCGTACATCTGCTCTTTTGGAATAATTGCCGTCTGCGATTTCCTTTGAGGCATAGGTTAGCGCTTTCACAGGCCTGCTGATGTTGGATGCAAACCTGAAGGCGAGAAGCATCGTAAGGAGCAGCCCGGCAAGGATTCCAAGCAGACAGTACTGCCAGATCAGCGAATTGATTTTCTTCAATTGGACAAGCGGGACAGATACCCGGATAACCGAGCCTGCGTATGTTGACGGAACGGCTATGTACAAAAAATCCATCTTCAGTGTGGAGCTGAACCGTATATCCTCCCCGGTTTTACCCTGGATGGCCTGCTGCACTTCCTTCCGGTCCAGGTGGTTTTCCATGCTGTTGTAGTCCGTTTGAGATTCACCAAGAACATTGCCTTTATAGTCAATGACGGTGATTCTGGATTCGATTGCGTTCCCGGAGACATCTGCCGGCTCAGCGGCGCCATTCAAATTGTAAAATCTGTCCAGACTGCCGGCATAATCTTTTGCAAGCGCATTGTAATCAATGGGAGAGCCGCCTTTTGACGCCTGGGAAAGCTCATGGTCAAACAAAGTGGCAACGGTAAGCAGGCGGTGTTTTACCTCATCCTTGTACAAGCTTTGTGTGAGCTGCGTTACAAAAAATCCGGTTATGGTCATACCGACAACAATTAAGACAATATAATAAAGCAATATTCTTTTTCTCATTTTCCTTACCGCCTTTTATGTCAATCTGTCGGGCTCCTGTCATTGAATCGGTAGCCTAAGCCTCTTATCGTTTCAATATATACAGGACTGCTGTCATCATACTCGATTTTCTGGCGCAAATACCGGATATGTACATCCACCGTCCTGGTTTCTCCATAATAGTCAAAACCCCAGATTTTATCGAGCAATAGCTCTCGGGATAATACCTTTCCCTTGTTTAAAAGGAGCATTTTCAAAAGCTCAAACTCCTTGAGGGGCATTTCAATCAGCTTTCCGTTCTTATAAACCTCATGCCTTGCCAGATTTATTGCGATCTCTCCCTGCTTTATCGTATCAACATCATCTTCTGCGGAAGCTGCTGCTGCCACTCTCCTCAATAGTGCTTTGACCCTGGCGACCAGTTCCCTTATACTGAAGGGTTTTGTAAGGTAATCATCAGCCCCAAGCTCTAACCCGAGCACTTTGTCAAACTCCTCACTTTTTGCTGTAAGCATGATAACAGGAATATTTTTCGTACGCGGTGCTGCCTTAAGCTGCCTGCATACCTCAAGTCCGTCTATGCCGGGCAGCATCAGGTCCAGTATGATGAGATCGGGGAGGGAGCTTTTGATCTCTTCCAGCATGCTATCCCCGTTATCAAATGTGGTTACTCTGTAACCGTTTGTTTCGAGGTTGTACTTTACCAGCTGCTGGATATGCACTTCATCATCTACCGCAAATATCGATTCCTTTGACATTTTTCCTCCTATATACATCGTTATTTCTGCAAGGATGATCCGGTAGTTTTCGCTGTAGTATTAGGCGTACTGTCAGTATAATCCCCGGCGCCGTAGGGCGGAACATGCCCGTTTTCCCTGTGGAAGAGCCTTGCGAGATGATCATGCTCCCCGGTTACGTTAAATACCACCCATTCCCCGATGTTTGTAGCATGATCCGCCATGCGTTCAAGGTATTTGGCAATGAACATGAAGTCTATACCCTGCTCAATGGTACTTGCATCGTTCTTCATCAGATTAATGAGTTCAAGTATGAT
>JBDKVA010000092.1:0-4074 GCA_039679375.1 Clostridiaceae bacterium | reverse complement strand
GCCAGAATTCCGGTGACACTTGCGGCAAATGGCAAGGCCAGCCTTCCTACGGAAGTAAAAATAGCTTTTTACCGCATTGCGCAGGAAGCTTTGAATAACATTGCAAAGCATTCAGGAGCCAGAAAGGCTGCTGTGGAAATGAATGTAAATGAAGATTGCCAACTAGGAGTAATCGTGGCGGAATTGAGCATTACAGACGACGGATGCGGGTTTGATCCCGGGAAGGTCACATCGGAGCACTTCGGGCTTGGTATCATGCGTGAACGAGCCGAGGCAGCAGGTGCAAAACTGAAAGTAGAGACAAAGGAAGACGGCGGTACGACGATATTGCTCGAATGGGTAGGAAATAAACAAATCCAGTAAGGGCAGTATTGATTGAAATTGTACCGGCGAAAACGGAGGAAGGACGGTCGAAGTTATGTCCCAACAGGAGAAGATAAAAATATTGATCGCAGATGATCATAGTGTCGTAAGAAGCGGCCTGGGTGCATTTCTGCAGATTTTTGACGATTTTGAGCTGGTTGGCGAAGCGTCAAACGGCAGGGAGGCTGTAGAACGATGTGCTTTAAAGCGGCCCGACGTGGTCCTGATGGATCTGGTAATGCCGGAGATGGACGGGGCGCAGGCGACACAGGCAATACGTGAAAAATACCCCGATATACAGGTCATCGTGCTTACCAGCTTCAAGGAGGATAATCTTGTTGAAAATGCACTGCAGGCCGGAGCAATCGGTTACCTGCTGAAAGATATATCTGCCGATGAACTGGCCGGGGCGATCCGGTCCGCTCATGCCGGACGGCCTACTCTTGCGCCTGAGGCTACACAAGTACTTATCAAGGCATCCGGCCGCAGGCAGACCAGGGACTCCGAACTGACACAAAGAGAGAAGGAAGTCCTCAAGATGATGACCGATGGGCTCAGCAATCCGGAAATTGCTCAAAAGATGATTGTCAGCAGGTCAACAGTCAAATTCCATGTCAGCAGCATTTTATCAAAACTGGATGCATCAAGCAGGACAGAGGCTGTTGCCATAGCCCTGCAGAAAAAACTGGTTTGAACTTTTGGAGGCAAAATGAGAATATTGGTTACCATACCGGAAGGCCCGGTCAAGGAAACATTTATACCGCCGCAGGTAGCTGAAAGCATAAGGGATATGGGAGAAGCGACCTGGAACGAGACCTGTGTGCAATTCAGCCCGAAGGAGTTGCGCGACAAACTGGTGAATACTGAAGTATGCATCACAGGCTGGGGTTGTCCCAGGCTGGATGAATCTATCCTTGAGAATGCCTCGGATCTGAAGCTTGTAGCTCACACCGGAGGCACAGTGGCGCCTATTGTAAGCGATTATCTGTATAATAAAGGAATCAAAGTCATCAGCGGCAATCAAATTTATGCAGAGTCGGTTGCTGAAGGTGTATTGGCATACATGCTCAGTTCACTAAGGGATATTCCCTATTTCAACAGTGAAGTGCAAAACGGCAGATGGAAAGCAGAAAAATACCACAATGAGGGATTGCTTGATCAGAGCGTCGGATTGGTAGGATTCGGCATGGTGGCGAAATTCCTTGTAGAATTGCTTAGGCCATTCAGAGTAAAAATAAAGGCATATGGAAAGCCTGCTGACGAAGCGGCTATGTATGAATATGGAGTAGAAAAGGCAAGCCTGGAGGAAATTTTCTCTTCCTGCAGGATCATTTCTCTGCATGTTCCTAAAAAGCCGGATACATATCATATGATAGATAAACGATTGCTTGAAATGATATCCGAAGGCTCTCTGCTGGTGAATACCGCCAGAGGCAGTGTGATAGATGAAGCGGCCATGGAGGATGAACTTCAAAAAGGCAGGTTCAAGGCTGCACTGGATGTGTTTGAGACTGAGCCCCTGCCTCCGGAAAGCAAGCTAAGAAATCTGCAGAACGTTATCCTGATACCTCATATGGCAGGCCCTACCATAGACAGAAGAAAATATGTCACTCTTGGACTTATTAGAGATATTAAGCAATATAACAAGGGTGAAAGACTGGCATATGAAATTAGTAGGGAGTATGCCGCTTTCATGACAGAATGAGCTGTTAAATAAATCTTACCTGGCCATATGGCCAGGTGATAAACCGGCCACCCGGCCAGGAATAATCTCCCCATGTGATTGAAGCATGAAGGGGGATTTTTTATTAAAATAAGATCATGGAATGCCATAATAATGTGAATGAAAAAAATTAAAATGAGGTGGGACCATGAACATAGTGATTGCCGATGACCAGGCTGAAGTGCGGTCTGCTTTGAAGGTATTGCTTGAACATGAAAATATAAATGGGACAACGGATGAAGCAGAAGATGTCGGAAGCCTACTCATGAAAACTGAATCGGAAAGCCCGGATATGGTCCTTTTGGATTGGGAGCTATCCGGTGCACAGATGGAAGGCGTCATCCCTGTTTTAAGGAGGAAAATACCCGGGCTCAGGATCGTTGCAATGAGCGTGCGGCCGGAAGCGGCAAAATCAGCTGCAGACGCAGGTGTGGATGCATTTTTCAGCAAGGGGGAAAATTCAGACAGGCTGCTTGAGTACATCCATGCTCTGCTCGAATAAAACCTCGATTGCTTACCGGAATTGCCTTTCCTGCAAATAGGGCCGGCAATGAGACAACGAACATATCTACTGGCCATCAGGCTAGGTAAATAACTAAACTTGTGGCCGGCTCAAAATCTAATCTGCTGGCTGATGTATGAGTGAAAAATAAACTCTATAATACAATACAAGAGCTGCAAAAAATGATTGAATAATTGGAGGGTTGTCAGTATGGAAAGAACAGATTATGAACTGGTGACAGAATGCATCGGGGGCAGCGGGGAGGCTTTTGCAGAGCTTGTGTCCAGATATAAAAGGCTCATTTACTCGGTAGCTTACAAGTTCTCCAAGGATAGCGACGAAGTAAATGATCTGGCACAGGAAGCTTTTATCAAGATCTACAAATCGCTCTCGAAGTATGACAGCCAGTACAAATTCTCTACCTGGAGCGTAAAGGTGGCAACGAATATCTGCCTGGATCATGTCAGACGCAAAAAGTTTAATTCTGTTCCACTTGAGGAAATAGAAAATTTCACAGGGAATAATAACTCACCCGAAGAATACTATCTTCGAAAGGAGAAATCGCAGGCGCTTAAGAATGCGATAGAAAGCCTGCCGGAGATATACAGGGTGCCGATCGTGCTGTACCACCAGAAGGGCATGTCCTACAAGGAGATTGCCGAAAAGCTAGGCAAGCCGATGTCCATAATCAAGAACAGGATATTCAGGGCAAGGCATACATTAAAGGAAAGCCTGATCGGTGTGGCGTAATGACCCCGTATTTATCGTATTATACACCTGTGAAAAATAAATGGGACTCTGTTAAAATAACAATATGGAATTTTAACGGAGTCTTTTTTTTTGCACAATGTGCTAATTCGGAAGGGATGATGGAAATGCTGAAGCTCACAGGACTGAAATGCGAATACAGGGAAAACCCGGTCGGAATAGATGAGCCGCACCCCAGGATAAGCTGGCAGCTGGAATCGGAGAATAGATGCATATTACAGACGGCCTATCAGATCCAGGTATCAAATGAACCGGACTTTTTGCATACTATATGGGATACAGGCATTATAAAATCAACGCAATCGATCCATGTGCCATATGACGGACCTCAATTGCAGCCCCGAACGCGCTACTATTTCAGGGTGAGGGTTCAGGATAACGGAGGCAACGATTCCGGTTGGAGCGATATGTCGTTTTGGGAGACAGGCCTGCTTGAAACAGCTGCCTGGACGGCCCGCTGGATCAAGCCTGCAACGGCCGGCAAACCCATGAAAGAAGAGTGTCCCATGCTCCGAAAAGCATTCGTGGTGAAAGGGAAGGTAAGGCGTGCCAGAATCTATGCGACGGCTCTAGGTCTTTATGAGCTATACATGAACGGAGCTAAGGTGGGTGACCAGCTTTTTACGCCCGGCTGGACAAATTACAGGAAAAGGCTGCAATATCAGACCTATGATGTGACCGACCGGTTGAGGCTGGGCACTAATGCCATTGGTGCGGT
>JBDKVA010000091.1:0-44218 GCA_039679375.1 Clostridiaceae bacterium | reverse complement strand
GCAGTTATATAATCATCCGGGAAGCCAAGGACACGATACCATGTCACTTCATGCACACCTATCTTGTTCGATGCATAGTCGTTCATCTTCTTTGTCCAGTCAACAGTAATAAACTCCGGATCTATATAACCCTTTTCATACCATGAATTCAGTTTCTTTAATGCAAGCTGGTATCCAGGGTGCAGATATCCATCTACCCATTTGCCATCAACATTGATTTTACTGCCATAATTTGAAGTGCCATATGCAGTAAATACAAATTGCATTGAACCTACAAGGTCATCCTTACCTTCAATCGTAATACCATAGGTGTCTTTCTTACCATTTTTATCAGGATCTGCATTTGTAAACTTATCAAGCAATACTTCAAATTCATCAAGTGTTTCCGGTACTTTTGTTATCCCTACATTATCCATCCAGTCCTGTCTTATTGTCATTGCCCATGGGTCGATCCAGAAGAATTGCATTGCAGGCAATACATAGTTGTTTTTGCCGTCAAATCTTCCAGCTGCCCATAGCTGGCAATCATATGTCTCGTTAAACTTGAGCGTAGTATCAAACCATTCGGGCATGTTTTTCTTAATGAAGTCCAATGTGAACGGAGCAATGATTTTCTGTTCATAGTGAGATTTGCCGCTATAATCGGTCGGAAGCCAGAAATCAGGTATCTCACCGGAAGCCAGCTTAACATTCATCTGGGTTTCCCATGAAGAACGTTCAAATGTAAGCACATCAAGGTCAATATTGAATTTATTTTCCAGATACTTTTCAACATAATTGTCCTTGTTAACGGGACCTTCAACGTATGTAGCATATGTGACCTTGTACTTCTTCGCGGCTTCAACTGCTGCTGCATCTTCAGCACTTTGGGTTGTAGCTGCTGCGGTTGTAACACTCGAAGCAGCTGTAGTAGTTGCATTTTCATTCCCTTTCTTCTCTGTACTGCATCCAACCATTACGGAAACCAACATACCAATTATGAGAATCAGACTTAAGATACGGTACTTCTTATTCATAACACTCCTCCTTTAATATTTGGGTTCATAGTTGAACCTTTCATTATTTAAAAGGCATTCAGCCTTAAAAACCTGAAAACATTGCGGCTTTGCAGTTACCCCTTTACAGCTCCTACGATAATACCCTTGATAAAGTATTTCTGAGCAAATGGATAAACAGCCAGTATAGGCACTGTGCATACTATGGTAAAGGCAGCTTTAACCTGTTCACCCGGTGGGCTGACGGTAGTTGTATCTAAACCTTTGATTTTTTGGCTTACATCTGAAGTAATAAACATATTTATTTCATTATCTCTAAGCATCCTGCGAAATACAATCTGAAGTACATATTTGCTTCTGCTGGTTATGTACATCAGGACGTCAAAATATGCGTTCCAGTGTGCAACTGCCGTCCATAAAGCTATTGTAGCCATTATGGGAAGGGAAAGGGGCATTACTATATTCAGCCATACTCTAAATTCCGAAGCGCCGTCCATTCTCGCGGATTCTTCAAGAGATTTCGGTATGGATCTTAAAAAGTTTCTGACCATTATTACGTTGTATGCGGAAATAGCTCCGGGAAGCACCAGCACAAGCCTGTTATCAATAAGGTTCAAACTTCTGTATGTTATGTACGTCGGAATTAGTCCGCCGCCAAAATACATTGTGATAATAATAAATGTCATCCAGAACTTATAACCCGGAAATTCATTTCTTTTAGAAAGCGGGTATGATACGAGGGTTGTCAGTAAAACTGTCAGACCGGTACCTACTACCACCCTCCAAACAGAATTATAAGCCGCATTCCATACTTCCGGAGAAGAGAGTATACGTCTGTATGCAATCAGGTTAAAGCTTGTAGGTATGAGGTTAAAACCACCCTTATAGGCTAAAACTGGGTCCTTAATTGATAATACGAACAGATCCCAGAAGGGGTAGAAACAAGCTACTGCCATAAAGGTAACGCACACATATGTAACTATCATTAAAACACGGTCACTTGAATGTGAATCGCGAATCATAATCTGTCCTCCCAATACTATATTAATCGAATGAAATTTTAGCCGGATATCTGCAATAAAAGTCTAGTACAACCCGTAAATCTCTCTGTCGCCTCCACGTTTGTTTATCCATGATATAAACACCTGGCTGATGATCACAAATATAACTCCAACTACATTTTTAAATACGCCCACAGCAGTTGAGAAGCTGTAGTTGAAATCTACCATACCTTTTCTGTAAACATATGTATCAATTATTTCTGACACATCCAATACCCTGGGATTAACCATGTTGAAAATTTGGTCAAACCCGCCATTTAAAAGGCTTCCCATGGATAGAATCATATTTATGCTTACGATAGGCAGCAGATATGGCAGATTGATATGCCATATCCTCTGCATCCGGGTCGCGCCGTCTATAATTGCTGCTTCAGTTACTTCCTGATCTGCCTGGGACAGCACAGCTAAATATAAAATACTTGCCCAGCCTGCTTCCTTCCATATACCCGAAAAAACAAGTACATGCCTGAATAATGAGGGTTCAGCCATAAAATAGATAGCTTTGAATCCGAATGCCTTTATGATAGCGTTTACAATTCCTGAGCTGGGAGATAAAACTTGCGTAAACAGACTGGTTACGACTATCCATGAAATAAAATGCGGCAGGTAGCTCACAGTCTGGGTAAAGCGCTTATAAACGCCATCTTTCATCTCATTGATCATAAGCGCCAGGAGGATGGGAACCGGAAGGCCTGCAGCAATTCTGTACAAACTGATAATAATTGTATTCAAAAGGACCCTCGAAAAATCCAAACTGGTAACAAGTTCATGAAAGTGCTTTAACCCGACCCAGGGACTGCCCATAATACCCTGCAGTATATAAAAGTCTTTAAAGGCAATAACAATTCCATACATGGGATAATAGCAAAATACACCCAGAAGAATAACACATGGCATAAACATCAGGTATAGCATTCTGCTTTTCCATACTCTTTTAAAAAAGTTATCGCTTAAATTAGCATTCAAGGCAACGCCCTGCTTGCGCAACAGGATATTATTCATTTGAAGACCTCCGCAAATGAGCTTGTTTGATGGATTGTATAAAGAATACACTATTATAATAGAACTTGACTTATGTTTATACAATGTTCTAATTTGATGTTATACGACTATTCTTGATTTATATTTTATTTTGGTCACGATATTCGCTCAATGTGTATCCTGTTTCTTTTTTGAAGGCCTTTGATAAATAATCGGCACTTGTGTAGCCCACTTTGTCCGCTATTTCCACTGCATTCAAATGGGTGTTTTTAAGGTATTCCTTTACCCTTTCAATACGTATGCCTGTCAGGTATTTAATGAAGCTGCACCCGGCATTTTTTGAAAACTCCCTGCTCAAATGCTCCATACTGACATTCATATGCCCGGCTACTTTGATAAGCGTAATGTTCTCATGATAATTCTCAATTACATAGCGTTTTACTCTTTGCACCAAATATCCTTCACTGCTGTTATGTGTACATATTTCATTTAGTACAACTTCGAACCAGTTGCAATAATCACTCAATGTTCCTGAAATTCTTATATGATCATAAAATTCCTGTATCCTATATTCGATATCTTTTTCATATCCCGCATTCCGTATATGATCCAGCAATATGTTAAAATATTCATCATATAGCTGCCTTACCCTGTTAAAATCCTCTTTGATCAAAGCATCGCCTTTTATCAGAATGTTATTTAAAACTCCATTCATTTTACTATTTTCAGGCATGAATAAGAATTTTTTAAGACAGGATATATTTTTGTTCCATTCAACATCCAATCTTTCATTCAGTCCTGAAACATCCCCATAGAATATGACCTTTGACTTTCCCAGGCTAAACCGGTATTCATAAGCAAACTGCGCCTGCCTGTAGAGCTGTAGCAATGATTTGTACCCTTCACATGAAAATCCGCTAATACCGCATGATATGGTTACGCCAATATATTTACTGATGGAATTGATAATACGAGTAGACAATTCATACAGCTTACTCCTCTCATCCCGTATTCCGATATTTTGCCTGAATGAAAATACAACCACGTATTCTTCATTATTATTTGAAAAAACATCCCCGATTCCATACTCTCCAAGTATCTCTTCGAAAATATTGATTACGGAGAAGGTAAAGAGCTGTAGGCCGTCATCACCATATATACGGATTGATTCACCTATATTATCGACCTTGAAAATACCGATGCAGTTTCTTTTATCGTTCAGCCGAAGACCGAATTTCTCTATTTCCATGTCCAGAGGCTGTCCCTGATATCTACTGTTCCAGATCAGCTGCTTAAAAAAAGCTTCTTTGATTTTATCCATGTTCCTGCTTAAAAGTCTTTTGTTTTCTAAATGTTCCCTTTCCTTGCTTATATGCTCCTGAAAGTACTTTTCTGCCCTTATCAGCAATTCCAGGAGCATCTCAGAATTCATCTCAGTTTTCAGAACATAGTCAAAAGCCCCAAGGGTAAAAGCCTTTTGTACCAAATCAAAATCATCGTAACAGCTCAACATGACTACGACCGTTTCAGGACGCCTTTCTTTAATTCCCTTAATCAGTGATAACCCATCCATGATCGGCATTTTAATATCCGTAACCACTATTTCAGCCGGACGTTCATTAAATATTTTCATGGCTTCTTCACCATTTGAAGCCTCACCGCATATCTCAAAGCCATAGCTGACCCAGTCAACAAGTGATTTGAAGGCAACCCTGACAAGCAGTTCATCATCGACAATCAACACTCTCATTCAGCCATCTCCCGAACGTAATTATCTATTGCTGTGGTATCTTCACCATTACCGATGTTTCGTGACCGTATTCACTTTCAATAGTAAGCCCATATTGTTCTCCAAAATGGAGTTTTATACGTTTATCCACATTATTTAACCCTATGTGGTTTAAAGTGTCTTCATCATAATTAGGGTCAAATATCTTTACAATTTGCTGCTCAGTCATTCCTACGCCATTATCTACTACATTTATATATAATGTACCGTCATTACTTGAAATTTCAATCTTTAAAATACCACTTCTCTTGGGCTCAATTCCATGAAAAATGGCATTCTCAACTATTGGCTGGAGAATAAAACACGGTATTTTGCACTTATTTAAATCCTCTTCAATATTATATTGCACTTCAATAGAGTCATTATACCGGATATTTTGTATTGCTATATAAAGCCTGATATTCTCTATTTCTTCTTCCAGAGTAATTAAGGGCTCTTTCCTTCCTACTACATTCCGAAGGAATTTAATTAAAGCATCCAGAGCGTTAGCTATACTGGAGTTTTTACTTAGCAACGCCATCAGACGTATTGAATTTAAAGTATTATAAAGAAAATGAGGATTGATCTGGTATTGCAGTGAACGGATCTCATACTCTCTTTTCAGTTTTTCGTCCGCTACTGTCTTTTCAAACATTTCTTTAATTTTGCCCGTCATTCGATGAAAGCTGTCGATTATTCTCCCAAGTTCATCTTCCGAGCTCTTCTTTACCTTTACATCAAAATTACCGGATTCCAGCTGTTGAAAACCCTTATCAAGTCTCTTGAGCGGCCTGGTAACGCTGCCGGTAAAAATGTACGAAGCAGCCGCAAAGGTAATAAAAATCAGTAAGGTCAGAATAATAGTTGAAAATATGATATACCGGGTCTGAATAAAGGCATTGGAATACGGTACCAGATAGACAGCCTTCCATGGCCTGTTTTGTAATGTATAATAGGAAACCAGCATATTTTTATTATTTATCGTATGTTCAAATACATTTGGATCGGCTTCTGTCCGTTCTGCCAATATTTCATTCAGGCTCTGCATTTCAACTTCTGTTCCAACCGATAGTATCGAATCTGAATTCTCATCTATAATTACCAGACTGCTCTCTTCTTCAATTTTCATTGTAGTTAACGGTTCCGAAATCATTTTTTCGGAAAAAAACAAATAGATTACAGCTAACGGGTTTTGAGTCGAGTTTCTGGTCGTTACATCTCTAATTAAACGGGATATTCCGAAATATCTCTGTCCGTTCTGAGTTATAAAACCTATCCAATTATTTTTGCCGTTAAGCTGGACCGTTTTACTGAACTGCAGCAGCCCTCGCTCATCTGAAGCATCGTTTATGCTAATAAACTTATTGTTTTTTATGGGATATACTATTGTAGTCTTAAGAGGCACTAAAAATGAGGAGACAAGATTCATTTCATTATAAACTATACTGTTCATATATAGATTTATCGTTCTCGAAAACTCAAAGAGACCGGCTCCGGTATTGTTAAAATCCGTTTCTTTAATGAGGGTTTGCAGACTTGAATTGGTAAGAACCGACATCATGTACCACTCTATCCTCTCCAGCCTTGAATCCAGACTCTTTCCCATACTTTCCGCAATGCTGGCATAAGAATTATACACTTTTTCCTTCAGTGACCGAATGGAAAGATTATAATAAAGAAACCCTGTTACTGTTGTCTGTATTACCAGAACCAAAATGCAGAAAACAAAAAGCTTGTTTTTAAAACTTTTAAAGGCCATCACAATTTCCCCGCTTTTTATCGGATTTGCATGTAGTACCTGTAAGTCCTCAAATCATATCTGATTTGCTGCCAAGCCTGGTCTTTCGAAACGTTCTCGGATCCACCCCATTCATATTTTTGAAAATGCGGCTGAAATACTGGCTGCTGCCAAAACCCGTTTCAAGTGCTACTTCCGTTACGCTAAGGGTCGTATAGAGCAGAAGCCTTTTAGCCTGTTCTATCCTGATTTTCCGAAGATATTCGTTAATCGTACATCCTGTTACCTGCTTAAATACCGTACACAGATACCGCGGATGCAGGCTGGCAATATGCCCAATGTCTTTGAGGCTCAACTGTTTATTATAGTTTTTATGAAGAAACATAATAACCCTGTCTACTAGCTCCCGTGTGCCCTTGCTGATAGACTTTCTTACGCTTTGCGAGCTTTTAGCGCTGTCCTCCGATTTTGTCATGCAGCCTTCCATAATTATAAAAACCAGTCTGCCAAGCAATATCTTCAGCCTGAACATATACCCATCTGAACGTACCAGAACAGTTTTGTGAAGTGAGTATAGCAATTGCTGTATTTCTGCCGTATTTTGTGATTGAATCGGCATGACTTCCTGTATTAATCTCTTGTTGAAACTAAAAATTTTTTCACTGTACATTGAATCTTTGAATTTGAATGTGACAAAAACATGCCTGAAATCCGGTTTATCAGGCTTGAACGAGTTGCCTTCCATGGAATGCAATATAATGATATCTCCCGGTTTGACAGTATAGCTCCTGTCTCCGATGAAAAATGTGCCGTCACCTTTTTCTACCAGATGGATTTCATAATCATCCCGTTCCCCCGCCGGAACCGTCCATGGGACTGTCCACGGTTCAGCATATGTAACTGTGAGATTATTCCAATGCTCGTCAATGATTCCGGAAAGCAAATCCAATATTTGAATCTGGCATCTCCCTTTCACCTTTATTTATTGAAATTGTTCTATGTTTATTATATCATGAATTCGGAAGAATTCATGATATAATTAGCCATGCGCATTTCGGCTTCATGGCTCTTTGGCCGAAAATTTTGCGCGGCGGGCTAATTCCGCCGGAGGCATATAATGTATCTGCATTTCAGCTTATTGGCAGATACATTATATCATCAAAATGCTTTTCTGAATATTAATTACAACGAAGCATATGCAGCATTGATTGAATCTTATATATTTGGTTTCAAACCATATTTCTTAGTATTCTGCATCTTTTCACAAGGTCTCTGAGCTGGCTTCTTGTCAGCGCATCCTTGCTATCAATGCCTGCGCCCGGCCATTCATAGCCTATGGGCAAAAAGTATGAATCCATTTTACCGGAAACTTCTTCAATCTTGTTCCAGGTCTTTTCTGCTTCGGATGCATCCTCCACATTCATAGCATTATAATATTTAAGAAATTCTGTCATCAGGGTGATTGTATCCAAACCGTAGATATGAAGACGCCTGTCCTCTCCGATTCGCAGCTCATATTTACCTCTTATTTCCATTTCCCGGGCTTGAATCGGATTGATTACCGCCGGATGATCGTCCCACTTTACAAAATCTTTTGCGCTTCCCGCCTTCCGGCATAATTCATTCAGATTGCTTAAAGCCTTTTTCATAAGCTGCACCGACTTTTCACCCACAATAATTGCATTATCTGCCGTCATGAAATGATCATCCAATTCCAAATCCTTATCGGGCTTTTTCCCATTCCATGTTATGAGCCGGCTTAAGACACTCTTATGCTCCCATGCCCTCCAACTGCTGATATACTTCCATGCCTCTTCAGTAAGCCTGTATACTTCCTTCATACCATCCCCATATGGTCCATACCATAATGCAAAGTATTCATCGATAAAAGAATCTGTATCGGTATTTACATCCCAGCAAAGCTGCGCATACAAAACCTGTGTGAGGGTTCTTATTCCCCAGTTTACCATGGGAATATGCATATAGGTCATACCTCTTACTCCTGATTTATAATAGCCTGGAATATCCTTTATCATCGTACCTGTGAAAACAAGAGGCAGATCCTCAAATTTTGAAACATTATAGTATTCACCCAAAATGACAGGCATGCCGGGAGCCTTTGAAAGCCAGCCCTTTAATGCATCATTGTAATGCTTATTAATACTGCAGTCGTTATCCGAAAGCTCATGGGCATAACACCGGTTAATTGGATAATAAACGACCATATCCCCGGACTTTACAAGATTTTCCGGTATGGGATTTCTCGGCGGGCAAAGAGAGGAAGTACCTTCATATGCGCACATTACAATCTTTACGCCGTGGTCCAGCCTTCCATCTTCAATGGCCTTGTCCAATATGCTCCTCATTCTTGAAATCAAAAATATCGTACGGTCAGTGTCGTTTCCAAGCTGCACACACCTTTCACACGTACAAGTACTGCCCCAGGTATCAAACCCCCATATATCAACCCGGTCAGCTTCTTTCCATTTTCCTTTCAGGCAGGCCAGCAGCTCTTCCCCCAGATAATCCATCAGGTCTTCCCGGCAGACGCAGAACTGTGTAAAAAGTGCCTTCTCCTTTACCCTGACGCCGCCGGAAGGAATTCCATACCACTCTTTATGCTCCTCCCAAAGTGTCCTGCCCGAAGGCATGATCCGGTCGGGGTCCAGTATCTCCTCAAAGATATGGCCACCCATTTTAAAGCTCATGCCCAGCTTTCTGCAAAAAGCACCTGTAGCCGGCCTGAACGATGCAAGATTCAGCCTGTTTCTGGCCATCCACAAGAAAAGCTCTTCCGATTCCATGGAAACATACTCGAAATCAAAACCTCGGCTGTTATTCATGGAAGAGTTAAATTCCAGTCTTTTGCCGGGCAGGGTAAGCTTATCCGCCATCCCTGGCATGATTTCGCCGACTTTTCCCGGTGACAACCATCTCCATCCCTGCATCCTCAAAAATTCATATACCCCATAGAGAAGCCCCGTCCTGCCTTCCGCCTCAATTATCACTCCATTGCAGGCCGGGCACATTAAAAAAGCCTGGCTTTGGGAGGTAAGACTATTAATTTTCAGATTGATTTCGAAAAAATCTTTTATACTCTCCGATGAGTATGCTATATTCACTTCATAAAGAGTTCTATCAAGGTAGTTTCTCAGTTCCACCGCAGCGAAGGCAGCTGTGCACCTTGCCGCTCTTTCTGGTTCATTCCTGAAGTTAATACTGTTTTCCTCCCTGGCCCATATCTCAGTATTCTTTTCAGCACCTGCAAAAGGTATAATTATAGATATTTTCATTGTATCCTCCTATGTAGCTTTCAAAGGCTTTTATACTCACCTTATCTGTTTTAATCATACGGCAGTAATTATGAATTTTTTCCTCAAATCAAATACAGCTATGGCTTTATGACTTTTCAATAAATATCGGAGTAAGTATTATTGCAGCCGCTTCAAACTTATCCGGTATTTCAACCGTTATCCCTTCATCCATGAGGTTTTTACCGGACCGGCGCTTCGCATCTTCCCGGCTGCCCCAATACTCCGCTTTATAAAGCTTCCCATCATCTAAAGCACATGGTTTGATTATTTTGGTCCTTTGCTCGTCATCCAATCTATAGACGAATATAATACTTCCCGCGTCATCATATGCCTGCAGCTGATGAGCCATCCAGCCGCTGTCATCCTTGCTTTCATGCATGGGTGTGAGAAGGTAGCCAACGCTGTTGTATATCATTTTCCTATACTTCTTGAAAATTTCAATATGCCTGCGGAGCCTTTCCTGAATAACAGGAGGAAGTCCGTCTATGTCCCCGCTCAATCCGAATACTCCCGACATCGCAGCCAATACGGTGAAATCGACATGATTTGTCACTGAAACATCCCATGTTGCCCCTTTAGGAGTAATCATCGTATACGGAGAATCCTCCAGGGGAGTGCCGTATCTTGGTACCGTATTTCCTACGGACCGCAGCACTGCCCATTTGGCAATCCGTCCGGGCGGCAGCCGCAGCATTGCTCCCTCATATATCCGCAATACATCCTGCGGGAATACGTTATCACTTAAAAAATGTGCATCACAATGGCTGATCGAATTCATTTCCAGGCGCATCCCACCGCTTGCGCAGCCTTCAATGAAAACTCCTGGATACTCATTGCGGATTTCCTCAATTATGCTGTACCATGATTCATAATACAGGAGGAATTCTGAACCATACGGATCAAAGCCCAGCTCAAAGTTAAAATCAAGCTTCATCCATACCAGATCATATTTCACTATCAGCCCGGATATTTGATTCCGGATATATTCATAAACTTCTTTTTTCACAATGTCAGGGTACAAATAGCCATTTCCCGCCTGAATAAACCACTCAGGATGCTCCATGGCAATCGGCGTATGCGGACCTATCCGCTCCGGCTCCATCCACAGACCGAATCCGAGTCCTTTCTGCCGGACCGTATCTGTGAATTCCCGCATATGCCCGCAAAAGGCTCCATCCGGCTTTTCTCTCCAGTCTCCTACTTGAGCATACCAATCGCCGTTTCCGGCTCCGTACCAACCAGCGTCGACTACAAACACTTCACAGCCAAGCAACCGGGCTGCCTCAAGCTGTTTCTCAAGCCTTTCTGCATTGAGAAGTTCAAAAACGTCAAACCATGTGTTGTATACGACCGGAATGTGGCGGTCCGTAGGGTTTAAAGCATGATTCAGAAGATATTTGTGCAATCCCGGCGCTGACTGCGTGATTCCGCCTTCAGGCAGATTGAGAATGAGTATTTCCGGCAACTCCACCTGTTGCCCTGGCTTTATGCACATTTTCAGTTTTTCGTCCGATAAGCCGAGTTCCAATACGGCATGGAAAAGTGAATTCTTCGAGGATTTCTCTTCACGCACCTTTATTATCCAGTTTCCTTTTGGAATAATGTGAAATATGGCCCCTGCATTTTCATTCCTTTTTTTAATACATAAATAAGGCGTAAATCCCTGAGTTGTCCGCCCTTCCCTACATCTGAACACATATCCTTCACGGCGGAGGTCCTGCCAGGAACCGCTGTTTTCTCCGCACCAGCTGCTGCTCTGGCTGTATACCTCATAGAAGCCGGGTTCAAAGGTAAACCGCATAAGGCAGCGGGATACCGTGGCTTCATGCAGTCCCTCATTGATGAGGATATCCCTGCGGCTCAATACTCCGGACTCTTTACAAAATTTCCATATGCTTTTTAGAGATATATCGCTCCCGGAGACCTTCCAGCTTATTTCCATACTGTCTTTTCCTGAAGAAGCGCCGGATAACTTGCAATTTAAAGCTGAAAAGCATTCATTGCCGACACTCATTAAAAATAATTCCTGTACAGGGCCGGATGCTTCATTATCGTCATCCGTCAGGCAGTTCATTCCAAACAGCTGCCTGATATAAATACCCTTGTCCGAACTGCAGAAGATTGCAGAGGCGCCGTTCTTATCATCGCCTGTAAAGGCTTTATACAAGTTATTCGTCATTCTTACCGCCGTTCCGCCGCTATGTCCGGCATGAAATATCGTCATATTATACTGCTATTATATCATGCAGTATTTTATCATCCGTACTCTTATTTTTCTTGTATTGGATTCACGTACTATGTGTACGATCGTCAGGTATCGCTGCCATAACAATTGAATGAAATCTGATTATCTGATTTTTGTACACATTTCCCGTGAATCCGTATCAAGAATATCCCTGCGGAAAGAGATAAAATCCTCTTAAAAGGATCTTTGGGAGGTAATGATATGCTTCTGCAAAATTTCAAGGTACTTTCCGACAATGAAATCATTCAGGTACATGAAGCTTCAATTAATATTCTTGAAAACACAGGCGTAAAAATTTTAAGCAAAAAGGTTTTAGACTTGCTAAACAGCTCCGGCGCTATGGTAGACTACAACAAAAAGGTGGCGAGGCTGCCGCGAAAACTCGTCGAAGCATGTCTTTCAAAAGTTCCTGCAACCTTTGAGCTATATGACCGGAATGGCAATAAGGCATTTACCATCGGCGACGGTATACCGAAATGCGCATCCGGACATAATGCCATATTCATCATTGATGCAGAAACAAATGAAAGAAGACCCTCTGCTTTAAAAGATGTTGAGAATTTCGCGCTGATCTCCGACAAGCTTCAGGATATCGATATCGTGGGCGTTCCTGTAATGCCTCAGGACGTTACACCCAAAGCCTCGCTGATCTATGCCGTCAAAGCCTTATATGAAAATACGACAAAGCCGCTGTTCTTTTCAACCGAGAGCAGCACTGTAAACAGAGCTATCATGGAGATTATGAAGGCGATCGCAGGCAGGGACGATATATCGGAGTGCCCGACCGCCATCAGCCAGCTGTCGCCCACCAGCCCGCTTTTATGGGAGGAAGGAGCGGTTGACGCACTGGTTGACGTTTCAAAAGAGGGTATCCCTCTGAACCTGCTGCCGGAGCCTATGTCCGGCATCAGCGCTCCTTACGCCGTTGCAGGGCTGTTGACCATGCACAATACCGAAGTCCTTTCCGGGATCGTGATATCCCAGCTGGTGAGGCCCCGGGCGCCGGTAATTTATGGAAGTTCATGGACTACATACGATATGAAATATACGAATGCCATCATAGGCGGTCCGGAAACAAGCATGCTGAGGATTGCAGGATGCCAGATGGCAAGGTATTACAATATGCCCAGCCATACAACCGCTCCCAATTCGGATGCAAATGCCCATGACGAGCAGAATTCGTGGGAAAGGACCATCAGCAACATGTGCGCAATCTGCGCCGGCAACGATGTCATAATGAATTCGGGTATGTTCGCAACAGGGCTCACCATAAGTCTGGAGCAGCTTGTCCTTGACGACGAAATAAACGGTATCATCAGAAGGCTTCACAGAGGAATCGAAGTCAATGAAAACACCATAGCGGCCGAAGTCATCAATGCCGTAGGACCAAGAGGCAGCTTCATGATGGAGGATCATACGTTCGAATATTTAAGAAGCGGTGAATTCAGGGAAGTCAAGGTATCCAATGTGAAAAACTATGACAGCTGGCGGGAGGCGGGAGCACCTGATGTAATCCGGAATGCCGCTGATAAAGTGAAGGAATACATCAAGACAGGAAATCAAAAAAAGTGTGACAGTAAGGTCATTGAAAAGATGGCCCGAATTATCAGGGAATTTGAAGCCAACATCAGCACATTGCATTAAATAATCGGAGGTGTTCAAAATGATAGCTACTGAATCTGTAAAGGAAATTCGGCAAAACAAGGAATACGGATATTTTATTCCAAGGAGAGCCGCCAGCTGGTGGTGCACAATTGAGGATATTCTCTGGCCGGAAAAGAAGATCATCGACAAAATAAAGAGACGTGCCGAGGGCTTCGCGAAGGCAAATATCGATACTGCCATCAACTTTGGCTTTCATCCCAGATTTGATTTCTCGAACTATTTCGGTTCGTTACACGGGTATTATGCAAATGTGTGCGAAGAGCTGCACAAATACGGCATAAAATTTATTGATCACTACACCTGCAATCTTGTGCAGCGCCCCCGCGATATAAATGACCTTAAAAAACTGCATTCCGAAAACAGACACCATGTATTATTGCATCACGACCCTGTTTCCGCCCGATATGCCCAATATGAAGGCCACCTGTTCAATGATATTTGCGAGACCGATGTCCGCGATGGCAGCAGAGGGTATACACCATCATACCAGGCGGAGATGTTTTGTCATAATAATCCGGGTTTTCTCGATATGCATGAAAAATATCTCAAAAGGCTTACCGCAGAAGTTCCTTATGACGGTATACAGGTCGATGATATGTGCGATTACGGGGGGCTGGCTACCTGCTGCTGCAAATATTGCCGGGATCGGTTCTTAAGGGACTATGGGCATGAGTTGCCTCCTTTCGGGGATGCAGGTTTTTGGGGAGATACGTCCGGTCACCCGCTTTACTGGGGTAATTATGAAAATCCCGTCTTCAGAGACTGGCTGAGGATGAAAGTGGATTCAATAGCCGATCATGTAAAAATGGTTAAAAGGGTAGTAGGCAATAAACCTCTTATGACAGACTGTTCAAATACCGGCCCTATATTTCTTAATTCAATCGGGCTTAACCTTGAAAGGCTGACCGACAATCTTGATATGGTGGTGCTTGAGAATTGCGGCTTTACCGTGGATTCGGTAAACTGGGGGAGAACGGACGCCGAGGCGCTGCAACAGAAGGATATTGCAGAAAAGATGGGTCATGTTCCGGCTATAACATTAAGCTATACGATTTATAAAGCAGGCGGGTATCTAGGCTGGTGTATCAGCCGTTTCTGGGGTGTCTGCAACTGGATCAGCACACTTACCGGAAGACTTGAGGATGAACCGCAGGATGCCATGGAAACTCATGAGATTATCTGCTCCTTTAACAACTGGGAGTTAAGGCATAGTGATCTGGACTATATGAACAGTCGTGACATAACCGACGTACGCCTTGCAAGCAATCTGTTCTGCAGGGAAAACGGCTGGAGAGATAATAACGGCATGGAACACTGGGATAAAGTATCTGAATGGGCCGGTACTTTACTGGACCATAATCTGGGCTACCGTATGGTCAGGAAGGATGAGCTCGCCGACCCTGATACGCTCAAGCGTGAAACTATCCCTATTATATTGGACGGTGTGGGCTGCGTATCCGACGCACAGTACAATGCCATACTTGAGTATCTCGAGCAAGGCGGCGCTGCCTGGCTCATACTTCCGTTCGGCACACATGACGATAAGGGCTTCAAACGAAGCATACCTCTTTCCGGTAAATTACTGGCCGGAAATTATCCGGGCCTTGTGATAATTGATGCTAAGAGCAGAACAAAAGCCCTTAACAATCTAATCGAGTCAGGAAGGATTGTCCCCAGAATAGGGCAGACAGCCGGAGATAAAAGGTGGGCTGCCAGGTTAAGAACCTACGGGGATAATATTGTACTGCACATCATGAATAGGGCGCTAAAAGCTGTTCCGCATCCTGAAGTAAAGGACAGCGAAACAAAGGTTCCTGTCCTCATGGATATAGAGTCTTCAAGTTCTTCAAATTGCCTTGAGTATATCATAAAATTCAGCGGAATCGGAAAACCATGGGAAAAGGCTGTATTCATGAGCCCTGAATTAGGCGATGAGAAGCGGGCAGTCAAGCTTGAAAGAATATCCGGCACCTGTGTAAAGGCGAATATTGATCTATCGGGAGTAAAGGTCTATGGCGTTATCCAAATGTATAAAAAGGATTAAATAATTCGAGGAGGTCGTTCACATGAGTGAGAAACTTGCAATTTATGGCGGTCCCAAGGCAAAGACCACACCAAATATGCCGATGTATCCGGGAGGGCTCGAAATCGGTGAAGAAGAGAAAAAACAAGTTCTCGAAGTGCTTGACCGTAAATATCTCTTCAGATATTACGGGCCGGAGCAGTATCCTTCAAAGGTAAGAGAGTTCGAATTGAAATTTGCCCGAAAGGTTGGGGCGAAATATGCCCTGGCAGTCAATTCCTGTACATCCGCATTAATAACATCCCTGGTTGCCTGCGGTATCGGCCCGGGCGACGAAGTCATCGTTACCGGTTATACTTTTTTTGCATCCTGTGCCTCCATTGTTTCAGCGAAAGCAATTCCCGTCATCTGTGAAATAGATGAAACACTAACGATGGACCCGGACGATATCGAAAAGAAGATCACCCCTGCGACCAAGGCGATGGTAGTAGTCCATATGAGAGGCGTGCCATGCGATATGGACCGGATCATGGCAATCGCAGAAAAACACCGCCTTAAGGTTATCGAAGACTGTGCACAGGCTATGGGCGGCACATACAAGGGTAAATACCTTGGAACCTTCGGCGACTGCGGCTGTTACTCCTTCCAATACCACAAAATCATCACCGCCGGCGAAGGCGGCATGGTGGTTACCAATGATGAAAAACTTTATGACAGGTGTATGGGTTACCACGATACGGCAGCCTGCTGGAGACCTGACCGTTTTGCAGAGCAGAGATATGAAGGCGAACTTTTCTGCGGCGTCAACTACAGGATGAGCGAGCTCACTGGCGCAGTTATGCTGGCACAGTTCGGCAGGCTTGACAAGCTGCTTGCCGCGATGAGAAAGAATCAGAAGAAAATCATCAGCCTGATCAAAAACACAGACGGAATCAAGGTAAGGCCGGTATACGACCCGGAAGGAGATGTCGGCGTTTGCATCATGTTTTACCTTGACAGCAGAGATAAGGTCCAACCCTTTGCCGAAGCACTCAAGGCAGAGGGCGTCAACGCAGCAGGCGTATTTAATTCAGGGATCCCGGACTGGCATATGTATCCGCACTGGAAGCATGTCCTTGAAAAGAAAACCCCGTCAACCGAAGGATGTCCATGGACCTGCCCCTATCACAAGGGCAAACCGGTGGAGTATTCTCCCGACATGAATCCCAGAACAATTGAGTACCTGAGCAGGGTGATCCACCTTGATATCCCTGCACAGCTAACAGATGAAGATTGTGACATGATTGCAAAGGCAATCAACAAGGTAGCGGAAGTATTGGCATGACGTTAGGAGGCGATTCTCTATGGCGAATTTTTCATTATGTATTGAGCCGGTACTAACCGGTATGGATTTTTATGACAGGATCAAGGCGGCAGCGGAGCTCGGATTTGACGCAATCGAATTTTGGGAGCCTGCAGGGCGTGATACGGCAAAGATAGGGCGGCTTGCGGCTGAAAACAATATCAAGGTAGCCGTATGCTGCGTAAAGAATGCATGGGACATAAGGATGAACCGTCCTGCGAACGATGTTGTAAAAAACGTAGCAGAGTCTATCGCTCTAGCAAAAGAAATGGGCTGCAATTCGTTGATTGCGCTATCCGGAGATGTTGAAGGAAAGACAGATTCGCAGAAAAATATACTGATTGAAAACCTCAAAAGAGTTGCAGATATCGCAGTAAAGGAAAATGTGACCATAAATGTCGAGGCCCTGAATTCCCTTGTCGACCATAAGGGATATTACCTGGATTCATCCTATGTGGGGTTCGAGATCATGAAAAGTGTCGGCTGCAGCAATGTGAGGCTTCTGTATGATATTTACCACATGCAGATCATGGAGGGAAACATCATCGAAAGCGTTACAAAAAACATTCGTTTCATCGGACATTTCCATTCCGCAGGAGTTCCCGGAAGGCATGAGCATTTCAGCGGTGAAAGCCATTACGGCAATATTCTCAAGGCAATCGACGCCACAGGATATGACCGGTTCTTCGGACTTGAGTATTGGCCGGTCTACGACCATAAACAGTCTCTCGCCGATGTATTGAAATATTTGAAAGCATAAAGGAACGGGGTGGATGAAGTGGAAAAAATAAAGGCAGGAATCGTTGGAATGGGTTTTATTGGCGTCAGTCATATTGAAGCAGTCCGCAGGATAGGGTTTGCCGAACTCACTGCAGTAGCGGATGTAAACTACGAGTTAGCCAAAAGAAAGGCCGGGGATTATTTTATCCCGAAATGCTTCAAAACAGTGGATGAGCTTCTTGCCGACCCTGAAATTAATGTTGTACACAACTGCACTCCTAACAATCTCCACAGGGAAGTCAACGAAAAAATCATCCGTGCAGGCAAGCATATATTTTCCGAAAAGCCTCTGGCGAGAAACAGCGGAGAATCAGCCCATATGCTGAAGCTTCTTAATGAAAATAGAAATATCGTCCATGGAGTGAACTTCAACTACCGTATGAATCCACTGGTGCAGGAAATGAAAAACAAAATTAAAAATGGGGAAATCGGTACGCCGAAGCTTGTTCATGGTTCATATCTTCAGGATTGGCTATTGTATGAAACCGACTACAATTGGAGGATCGAGCCTGAGTTCTGCGGGCCATCCAGATGTGTTGCCGATATTGGCTCCCACTGGATGGATGCGGTACAGGCGATCACAGGCGCCAAAATCACTGAGGTATGCTCCGACCTGGTAACCACCATTCCCGTGCGGAAAAAAGCCAAAGGCCAGGTGGAGACCTTCTCGGTGAACGCCAATGCAGAGTATGAGGATAAGGTAGTCAGGACGGAAGATTGGGGCGCGGTGCTGATCAAGATGGACAACGGAGCGCACGGCGTATTTTATGCCTCGGAGGTAAGCGCCGGTAGAAAGTGCTTCCTCGATATTGAGATTGACGGGACAAAGGCATCCCTGCATTGGAACCAGGAAACAGCCGACCGGATGTGGATGGGTTTCCGGGACAGGGACAACAGCATTGTCATGCGCAATCCGAACCTGATGACTCCCGAAGCCAGGCAATATACCTACCTGGCGGCAGGTCATCCCGAAGGCTGGAATGACGCGCTGAAAAACAATATCGGCAGCTACTACGGCTTTATAAGGGACAGAAAGGTTCCGGGCACAGATCTGTGTGATTTTGCAACATTTGAGGACGGCCACTACATGATCAGGATTACCGAAGCAATACTCAAGAGCAATGAAACAAAGCAGTGGGTAAAAATTTAATCCAAAGGGGACATTCCTCAGACACCAGAGGCTTGCTGCCTGTTGAGGTGTGTCCCCTAACATTATAAGGAGGTAATCGTATGTCACAATTCAAATTTTCAGCGGGGCCCTGGAACGTCCACGAAGGTGCGGATGCGTTTGGGCCGGCAGTCAGAAAAAAAATCCCTTTTGAAAAGAAGGTGGAAACCTTCAAAAGGATGGGCTTTGACGCAGTGCAATTCCATGATGACGATGCGGTGCCCGATATGAACGGTCTTACCGATACGCAGATAAGGGAGAAGGCAAAAGGCGTCAGGAAAATTCTGGGCAACCAGGGTATGGCTGCAGAATTTGTAGCGCCAAGGCTCTGGGAGGATTATAGAACGGCGGATGGTGGCTTTACGTCCAATAGCAGGGAGGATCGCGAATTTGCGATGTGGAGGGCATACCGCTCCATAGATATCGCAAACGAGCTGGGCTGTGATAAGATCGTGCTCTGGCTTGCAAGGGAAGGAACTCTGTGCGCGGAAAGCAAAAGCGCAATTGAAGGTGTAAAGCGGTTAATCGAAGCAATTAACAAAATGCTGGAATATGATAAAAAAATCAAGGTTTTGATTGAGCCGAAGCCAAATGAACCGATAGACAGGAGCTTTTGCCCGACTATAGGCCATGTAATGGGCATATCCGCTGCAACAGCCGATCCTTCAAGAGTCGGAGGTCTTCTGGAATCCGCCCATGCAATCCTGGCGGGACTGGATCCGGCAAATGAAATTGCTTTCGGCCTTGCATTCGGCAAACTCTGGGGAGTTCACCTGAATGATCAGAACGGAATGAAATATGATCAGGATAAGGCATTCGGCGTCGAGAACCTCCGCCAGGCATTCAACCAGATCAAAGCTCTCGTTGAAAACAATTACGGCAGTCATGGAGAATATATCGGTCTGGATGTGAAAGCAATGAGAACACAGAGGGACGATGCATGTTACAAGCACCTTGAAAACAGCATGAAGATCGTAAAAATGCTGGAGGAAAAAGCAAGAAAGTTCGACTATGCTTTTCAGAAAAAGTGCGTTGAAGAGAGGAATTATGAAGCACTTGAGATGTATGTCGTCGAATTGCTCATGAACTCATGACAGCAATGTAATTGCAGAGGGGCTGTGGCAGAATTTTATTCTATTACAGCCCCCTATTTAATTTCCCCGGTAATTTCCCTGGTGATTTTCCCGACACTTATGTTCTTGATTCATCACCAGCTGAAAACGTACAGGTTTTTCCCAGGAGTCCGCTCGGAAACGAATGTATGCGTGCAGGACTTTCCGAGCGGACTCCCAGCAATCACAATTTGAACGATAATGGCATGAGCTCTGCCAGGGTATAAATACGGTAATTCTCCGGCGAATTCCCAAGCAGTATCTGAAAACGGGCTGGATCGCAGAACTCAACCATTACCTGCCTGCATACACCGCAAGGAGGACAATATTCCTTCAACTCATCCTTGCCTCCCACTACCGCTATTTTCTCAAAATCCTTCACGCCTTCGCTGACCGCTTTAAAAAATGCGGTCCGCTCCGCGCATACCGAAGGCGTATACGATGAATTTTCAATGTTGCATCCGGTATAAACTTTTCCGTTGGACGCCAGCAGGGCTGCGCCCACCTTAAATCCTGAATACGGGATGTAGGCAAACTGCCTGCTTTTAATTGCAATTTCCATTAGTTCACTGTCAAGCATCGTTCATCCTCCTTGGCTTTTGAGCATGTATGATAGCTTCGCTTTCATTGAACAAATAAAGCTTTATCCGTTCAGCATGCCCTAATTATAACATATTGACTGCCAATAGTTTATCCATTATACCCTTTTAATTTGAAACCTTTCCTATATAGCATAGGGGTTAAATTTATCTGCAACCGACATATTATATAAGTTGAACAAATGATTTGTACTAATGAACGAATAAAATTTGTTCAACATTAAATCAAGGTAACACATATGAAAAAAACTTGTGATCCCAATTCTTTTTTTCAATGTAAATAGCAAACAATATTTTCTTTATTTGATGATATTATTTTTTTCCTTTACAACTACGTTATCATATGTTATTATCAACATATGATACATGTATGAGGTGAAAACATTATGACAATCAATCACGCGATTTTGGGAATGCTAAGCTATCAGCCGATGACAGGCTACGACTTGAAGAAAATTATGCAGGACTCAACTTTTATGCACTGGTCGGGGAACAACAATCAAATATATAAGGCGCTGGTCGAGCTTTTTGAAGATGGGTTTGTAACCGGCGAGGTTAAGTATCAGGAGAACTCGCCGTCCAAGAAGATATACACGATAACTCAGGAAGGCCTGGATGAGCTGAAGGAGTGTATAGCGTCAACACCTGAGCCTGCGGAATTCAAGAAATCGTTTTTGATACAGCTGGCCTGGGCGGATCTGCTCGGCAATGACGAGTTGCTAGAAATGTTGGCAAAATATGAAAATGAAATAAGGCTTCAGCTGGTTATGAACCGGGAAAAAATCAGACGCGGAAACGGTTTTGCTTCCAGAACCGAGCGGGAAGCTTTTCTATGGAAAATGATAGATGAAAACATATTATCATCCTGTCAAAATGAGCTGGAGTGGATACAGAATGTCCGAAGACAGCTATCTGAGTCTGGATCAAGTGAGGTAAAAGAAAAAATGAACTATAAGTTAGTTGAAAATCAAAATGTAAAATATATCGAGGTCTTTTCCTGTGAGACACCGGTTGGGACAGAACAGGGCGCGCTGGAGCTGGTTGCGCTATGCGGTGAAAATGATACAAATCTATTGATGATACATTGCGAGGCTTTGTCGGGAGATTTCTTTAAGCTGAAAACCGGTGCTGCCGGCACGGTTTTGCAGAAGTTTACTAATTACTCCGTAAAAGCCGCAATAATAATACCGGATCAATCCGGGTTAGGCTCAAAGTTCAGGGAATTGATATCTGAGGCAAACAAGGGCAATCAATACCGTGTCTTTGTGAGCGGTATGGAGGCAGAAAAGTGGTTTCTGAAAGGGGTATGAAGTGATGAATGCAAATTCCGTATTTAAATCTGTTGATGGAAAGAACGCTATATTGGCTGTTTATGACTCGCTCCTTGAAAAATGGCCTGTACCGTTTGAGAAAATAAGCTTAAAAACACGGCATGGCGACACATTTGTGATCGCCGGCGGAGATAAGTCTTTGCCGCCCCTCATTCTGCTGCATGGCTCTAGTTCCAACTCTGCCATGTGGATAGGAGATATATCTGAATACACAAAATATTATCGGGTCTACGCCGTGGATCTACCCGGGGAGCCGGGAAAAAGCGCGGACATCCGGCCTGACTTGACAACGTTGGCTTATTCGGACTGGATGAAGGACGTGCTTGAAGAGCTGAAAATTGAAAAAGCGTCCTTTGTCGGCATTTCACTGGGCGGATGGCTTACCTTGAAATTCGCGACAGTATATCCGGATAAAATTGACAGGCTTGTACTCCTTTGTCCATCAGGAATCGGCCCCCAGAAAGCTTCGGTTATGCTGTATATGCTGCCGCTGAAGCTTCTGGGAAAATGGGGAGATATCAAAGCTGTTAAGAAGATAATGGGTACAAAGGAGCTATCTGAAGAAACGATTGAGTACTGCAGACTGATTTCAAAAAACTTCTCTCCGTTTACGGGCTTGGTCCCTGTCTTTAGTGATGAGGAACTGAAACGGCTGACAAGCCCGATCATGCTGATAGTCGGAGAAAAGGATGTACTGCTTGACTCCAAAAAGACAGCCGAGAGGGTAAAAAAAGCGCTTCCACAAGCGCAGATTATCTTGCTGTCAGGCGCCGGTCATGGCCTAGTTGATCAAACGGAAAGGATCATACCGTTTTTGAGAGGGAAAGATATTACATAAATGACATATAAAAAGACTACGAATTTGTCGTAGTCTTTTTCTCTTGGCGCCCCGGACAGGAATCGAACCCGCATCAGTGGAACCGGAAATAAGGGATATGTATACTAAAAGAGATTATAAAACCACAAAAAGCACTAATAAGTAGCATAAAATATGAAAGTGTATTCATCAAAAATTATCAATTATTAGTTTATATTTTTCACATTGGTGTGCGTATTGGTGTATTATAAAATCTAAAATTTCTCTATGAGTTACGAGGAAAATCAGGGTCATTTTATAAAACATTATGAAAAAATCTAAGGCTTTATATTCAAAGCTATAACCATGCTATGCATCTAATTGATATTATAAAATCACACTGTTAAATGTTCTCATAGTAGTGAGATTTAGTATTAGAACATACAATAATTTCAGCTTCAAAACAATATGATCCATATTATGACGAATGTTTGTTGAAATCATATCAAATAAAAAAGAAGAATCTTGATATAATAAAATTATATGGTACAATATGTATATTGTGAATGAAATGTGAATGGAGAAAAAATGTTTGAGGAATTATATGAAACTCTTGAATTGATAGAATTCACACCACTTAAAGTAAAATATTGGGTAAGAAAATTAAAAAATGATAAGCTATATAATATCGTAAATATGTTAAATACTGTAATCCTTACGGAAAGCGATGATCTCATTAACGGGAATTCTTTATATAATTTTTATGCTTGTAAAGATTTGAGTGGTGGTCCAGAGTATTGTGCTAATTTGCCGTGTAGACTAAAAAAGATTTCTGAATTAATTAACTTTGCATGTCTTTATTCTGATACAGTATTAATATATAACCCATTTGAAGAATATTTAAAATACAACTTATATAATGAATCTGTTAGAGAATATATTTATTCAGATATACAAATTTTATGGTATTTAAAACCTATAATAAATAAAGGCATAATACGTTTTGCAAAAACAAACCATCATTTTTGTAACGAGTGTTATAAAAGGTTTTCAAGTAATAAATATTATAATTACGAAGAAAAAGTGAATGGCATAAATGATTTTTTAGTAAAAGCTTTCATGGAAAATGTAAATGTGTACTTTGAGAATGATGATAAATATGGCTTCTTAGAGATAGGGGGACCTGATTATTTGATTGAACATGGAAAGATGTATATTAACTTTTCTACTTATACTCCTAATATACTTAAAGAGTTTACAGATAGAGAAAAAAAGTATAAATTAGATGAAAAAACAATTAAAAGCTCTGGAATTATTGATGGTTTAGTAGGTGCCATTGTTAAAGATTTCGCATTACAAGACTGGTATACTAAGAATTTCGATTATAGTTATCTTACAAATAGAATACTTGATACTAAGTTAATTAATTTAGTAAATGGCAATAATTCGAGTGAAATTAATTCTAAAATTTATGACTGTATAACGCATCAGCTGCCATTAATATGTGGTGCTGAAATAGAAGATGTACTAAAAATCAGGCAAAATGATGGCGAATCCTTTGAATTATATAGAAGAAATATGAGAAAATTAGTAAGGGAGCTGCCTAACAATCAAAACGACGCAAAATTGTATTTCTTGATGATATGTAGTCTTAATAAATAATGCACAAAAATATTTATTATGTTAGAAAATTGTTAGAAATACCATAAACTAATGTTGTCTATTTTTTATTACTATATTTTTGTAAAAAATGTGATATTATGTAGTCAGGTAAACAATGGGGGGTTTAAGTTGAAGAAATATAATATAAAAGAGGATGTTTTAAATTTAATATGTAATGCTTCAACATTAGGAAATCTAGGGCTATTTATAGGTGCTGGTTTTTCAAAAGCTATGCTCGAGGATAGTTTTGAATATCGTGCATATTCATGGTATGAATTGTTAGAAAAATGTTGTGATAAAATGAATATTGACTTGAAAATTCTAAAACAAAAAGGATCTTTATCAGAAATTGCTTCATATATTTGTAAACAGTATGCAACCAATAAAAAGGTTACTTATGAAGAAAGCATTAATGTGCTAAAAAATTTAATAGCAGAGCTTACAAATGTTTATCCAACAAGTGAATCTATTACAAAATACCGGAAATTATTATCCAATATTGAAGTAGATTGGATAGCAACAACTAATTATGATATGATTTTAGAAAATATATTTACCGGTAGATGTCTACCTTTAGGACCAAATGAATGTTTCGTAAAGGTAAATAATCTCATCCCAATTTATCATATACACGGTATACGAACTGTACCTAATAGTATTGTAATTACAAATGAAGACTATGTTTCTTTATTTAGACCAAACGATTACAGGCAATCACGATTACCTTTTTTGATGAAAGAATCCTTTGTACTTATGATTGGTTATGGATTGGGAGATATAAACGTAATAACAGCTTTAGATTGGAGTAAAAATGTTTATACTAATGTAAGCGAAAATTACGATACGGAAATTATTCAATTATTATATACGGATAACCCAAAAGATAAACCATATAGAGATTCATCTGGAGTTCTTATTATCGAAATTAATAATTTAATAAATTTTTTCCAAGAGCTTAATGACTATTTTAGAAAATATTCAAAAAGCTATAATGAAAAATTGGATAAAATAAATGGATATATAAAAATGTTTGTATCACCAAAAGAAGATGATATTATGGATTTTATTGATAACAGTGTTATAAGAAAAGAAATAATTGAGTATATTGCGAATTTAGGCATGGAATATAGTTATATTTACCCAAACTATATAATATTTTTACAAAAAATCATTGAGGAATTAAATGAACGGGCTAAACCAAATGGTGCATTCTCAGCATATGATCAAAAGCTTAATGTACTAATAGATATTTTTGAATATATTGATATAAAAAAAGTACCTCCATCATTTTTCAGTATGTTAGCAGAATCTTTTGATAGTGTAGCATATTATGTTGGTGATGGTATGGGTGAATCTTGGGAAGCAAAAAAAACATGGGAAAACGAGAATCATAGAATTCCTAAAGATGTAGTTGATGAATTAAAAAGGTATGAAAAATCAAAACCTAACTTAGTATGGTATACGAAATTACTTAAGAGTAAATAAAGAGTTAAAATTTTATATAAATATTGATGATATTATTCATGAATAATAAAATCTAAAAACTAATAAACGTCCCAACTACCTTCCCTATAACCTTTACAGTATCCTGCCTAAGATTAATGACTCTCTGCTGATAATCTGGATTGGAACTGTGCGGCATTAGGGTTACTACTGTATCAGTCCTGTAAAACTTCTTTATGGTAGCGTCTTCTCCGTCGACCAGGACGAGGGCTATTTCTCCGTTTTCAACTTGTTCCTGGCGGCGTATCATAACGAGCTGTCCAGCAACAATATTCGAAAGGTTCATACAACCACCTTTTAACTTAAGGCATATTATAACAATTGCTTTGATGCATATGGTAAATAATGATAGAATATATAATAATATTTGTTCGGAGATAAACAATGAACTATATAAAATCAAAGACTTTAGAAGAAATTTTTAATGAAATGGATGATTATGATTTATGCCAGGTTGTAAATAAAAATTTCTCCTACTACACACCTGAAGCTTTGGAAATAGCATTATCAGAATATAAAAAGCGTAAGCAAATTAACCCCAAAATTGAGGAAATATCTCTTAGGCAAGAAAGAAAGAGAATAATTCAAGCTAAAAAGGGTAGAAAAGAAGAGGCTCGAAGGTTCTTTTATAGGCATATACTACATCGTTTAATTATGTTATTGGTATTGTTCATTCTATTTTTAGTTTATATCACAAAACAATAAAACACAAATAATTGGGTTGGTGTAAAAATGGTGTAAAAAAAGAGGTTTCCAGAGTGACAAACAATGGAAGCCTCTATTCTCTTGGCGCCCCGGACAGGAATCGAACCCGCATCAGTGGAACCGGAATCCACTACCTTATCCATTAGGCCACCGGGGCATATGAACATGATATGCAATAACCGCGTCACTTTCTCTATTATAGCACATCGCGGCCAATCTGCAAGACCAATACTTTTCAATTCACACCGTATGCGGTATTCCATTAATTGCGGTATCCGGCATTGTGCGACATTATGCGGCATTATACTTTCTGATTCAATCTTCGAAGCAGTAGAACTCCAAAGATGCATTGCGTAATAACCGCAGCAATATAAAGTATCAACAATGAAACAACCAAAAACAGCGGCCAGCCTGCAGCTTCAGTCTCTCCCGAGGCCAGCCCGGTCAGGACTGCAGCGCCCTGGCTGGCAACAAGTGAACCTGCCATTATAGCCAGACTCCAGCCTATGGGCCTTTTATATTTCCCTGAACGTCCGGACGCCCATAGCAGCAGTAAAGCGCCGGAAAACGCCAGCGGAAATAACTCGGCTGGCATCAGGTAGTCAATGCGCAAGGTTCCGGATGCAATGCTTCCGACGACAGCCGTAATTAAAGTAAACAGAATAGGAATCCATATCAGGACCGTTCCGATAAAAGCTATAACTTTCGTATTTTTCTCATTTATATTTTTCAAACAGGCCTCCATTCCGCCGCATCCGTTAGCGGTATAAATATGCACCTATAAAATATATGCCCATAATTTAGCTTAATATGCCGGCTCCGTATTCAGTTTCCTTTTATATCTCGAAATCCGGGACAGCCGACAAGAGTATTCAAAAGATCAGCCTATCTTAAGAGCTTCACCAGCCAGTTCATGATCTGCAGGTCGAATACCATCCCGAACAGATAGCTCCAGGAGAATACAATAATAAATGTGAGCATTCTGAACATCGGATTGAACCTGAACAGGGCGTTGATGCCGCGTGTCAATATTGCCGCCGACCAGATGAATATCAGCATGAAGACGACCAAAACCAGATATTGCATCGCGTCCGGACTCTCTGTCGTGATGTCCCGCAAAAAGGCATAATTTATTATGAGTGAAACCGGCACGAATAGAAAGTGGGACATAATATAAGCCTTCATGACTTTTATACTTGAGGCTTTATGTTCGGGATCTTCCATTTTTATCTGCGGCAATTCAAACGGGATGCTTCCCTGCCCGCCATTTTGAGCATTCTGGTAAATATTCGCATATAGCTTCACTTCTTTTTTCTTTAGAAACTTGAAAAAATCAAAGAGCGGTATACTGATAAATGCGACATCGACAATGCCAAGCACCACAGCTATGAAAACTGCAAGGATGGCATTTATGAATACGGTATTAGCAGGTTTACCTGTAAAATGCAGCTTTATAAAGCCGGAAACATCGGGAAGAAACAGGTCGATCGCTCCAACCAGTACAATGCCGGCAATCAATGTGCCTTTTTCATCATTCAGTTTTTCGTAAAGGCTTACCGGATAGAGTAAAATATCAAGAAGCCTGTCCATAAATTTTTTCATTATTACCGCCATTCCGCCACTGTATGCCTGCACCTTTTAAATCCTGTACACTTGTGCCGTACACAGTAATCTTTCCATGTTTATTCTTAAAAATGCTTATCCTCTCCTTAACTGCATATTCAATATCATATAACTTACAAACATTAAAATCAATGCTATGGATAACAATACAAACAGAGGCGGCAGTGCGGCACCGTAATCCGAAGGATTTTGAAGCAAAGCATTGACGCCTCTTAAAGCCCAGCCCTGCGGTGTAAGAAGGGAAATACGGACAATGCTCCGGGGCATGCCGATAAAATTCCAGAAACACCCTCCTGCGAACCCTGTGAACAAAGCAAGTACCGGTGCGCCGGCCTGCAGCTGTGCCGGCGTTTTTAAAACTGTTGAGAGGAATAGGCTGATTGCAATGACAGCAAGCAAATAGGCAAATAACACAAGGAAGTCCATTGCTCCTGCAAAGAGAGTAATGCCAAAAAACACTTTTTCAACCACATAAAACAACAGTATCTGCAACAGGCCCGCGGCTGTCATCGCCAGCACGCTCCCTGCAAAGGATGCTGCAACGGCGCCTTTACCTGCGCCAAGCCTTTTGACCGTACCGTTCGCCCTTTCCTCCACAAGCCATCCGCTGCCGAACAGCATAAAAAACATAATGAATGCCGTGATCAGGCCCGCCGACGATGCAGCAGACCCTGACACAGCTGGATGCAATTCAGTCGTTACGCTCCCGGCCTTCCATTCCTTATACTCTATTGTCATAAGCGGTTCCGGCTCCCAGAGGCTATCCGCATAGCGGGCTGCCTCATCCCTGATGCCGCTTCCCTTATCAATACCAAGTATCCTGTACTGCTCCGCGACATTGTTTGCAGCAGAATTTGCCATCACCAGCCGGATAACTTCACCGGCAACAACCTCCCGTATGTAACCGGATGAATAGGAATACGATGAACTGATCAAATCGATGAGGCCTTCGCTTTCCCCTTTTAGCACAGCCTCACCGAAACCTTCCCGGATGGCAAAGACCTGCTCGACTCCGCTGTCTTCAAGCATTTTCATGCCATTTTCCCTGCTTACGATATACATCATTAGGCCCTCCTTTTTTGAGAGCCTGTCAAGCAGCAGCCCGGAATATTCCGAGCAATCCTCATCCACAGCTGCCACCGGTATGACGCCGAGCTTCCCATATCTTAGTGCATAACCCGACATGACCATGATCAGCAAAGGTATGAGGATCATTGCCAGGAAGAACATCCTGTCCCCCATCATCATTTTCATTTTATAATAAGTTACGGAAAGAAGTTTTATAGGTCTACCCCCTTCTTACGATATTCATCATACCAATCGATATGCAAAACAGTACAACCCCGATCACTGTAAGCATAAGTGCATATATACCCGTACTTGCAGCGTCATTGCCGGAAAAGAGCACAATGAAGCCATCCATTGCCCATCTGCTCATGGTAAGTTTGCTCAACGACCTGATCCATTCAGGCATGGATGTGAGAGGATAAATGTTTCCTCCGGCAACCGCCGTCAATAATATACCCAGGCTCCCTATCATATCGGCAGCTGCAGGGGTTGATGAAACAGACGCCACAAATACGGACCAGGCGCTTACCGCAAAAATTAGCCCGCCAAATAAAAGAAGTATGTTTTTTACCGGTGCTCCCCAATAGTTATGAAACAGTACCGATGTGAATACGATGATCACGCCGAATTGCAATATCAACAGCAGCGCAGATATCATGAGCTTCGAAAGAATCACCTTCCACACCGCAACCGCCGTTGCGGAAAGCCTTCTTGCCACGCCCATGCTTTTCTCCGTTACCAGCATTTTCATTCCGGGCATTCCGGTAAACATCATAAATATAACGATCAGCGCCGCAGTGAAATATTCCACCGGCGTCACACCGTATTGCGGGACGGAATCATTATAAGAAAATACATTATTTCTGGCGAGCGCCTCCATAAGATACTCTGAAATGGCATTATTATAACGGATATCCAGCTCTTTCCCCGAAATACCCGCCAGTTTGTCATAATGATATATTGTGATAATCGCGCTTTGAGCTGCAGATACCAGGTTCGCCGCACTCTGTATGACATTTTTGACTATGTAAGCCTCAAGAGGCATGGCGCTGCTCCCGATCACTGTCACAGGCTCGTTTTCACCTGCCGCGACGCTGGCTGTGAAGTCGGGAGGCAATATGACGATTCCGCCCACACTCTTCTCCGAAAGCTTTTGAATGGCTTCATCTTCATCAATCATCTGCACTTCGCTGAATATGCTGATTTCTTCAAGCTGCTTCGCCAGCATTCTGGTCTGGGTCGTATCCTCCATATCGACAAGGGCGACCGGAAATGGTTCGATAAAGCTGCTCTTGTTAAGATAAGAGGATAATGCGCACGTGAAAAGGGAGATAAAAAGCAAAGGCGCAGCCAAAAGCAGGACGCATGCCTTCCAGTCACGCAAGAAAAGTCTAATGTCATTTTTTAATAAAGCAATGAATGAAATCATCGATTATGTTCCCTTCACTGTCTCAGAATCACATCAAATATCGGCTTGTTCTCCAGGTAAAAGGTACCGAAGGAAGCCAGCATCTCCATCCTGACCTTTTCCAGATCCTTTTCGGCAGCCGTATTCAGGTCTGTAACGTTACTTTGCTGCAATTCGGGCAGGGTAAAGGGTTCGATATCGAATTTATCTTCTCCAGCCAGTTTGATTTCAGCAGACAGGTCCTTTATCCCAAAGCTGGGCAAATCGGCCTGTACACGGATACTTGCCGTACTGTTCAACGTATTGAGCTTTTTATTTTCCCACGTTACACGGTTTATTTCCCCGCTGACACTTCCATCCCCGCTTTCACCAAATATATCAGCCTGGTATTTGACAACGTGATTCCTCTTTAACGTTGCATTATCCATCAGGAATGAGATATCCAGATTTAGATCCATCCCCGACCTCACACCGCTCTGCGGCGTGACGGCATAGCTTATAGCGACATTTCCCTTTGCATCGGTCCCATCCGCCTTTGAAAAAACTGGTGTAACATGCAACTCAACCGATTTAACACCGCCGGAGGAAGCACTGCTATTGCCTGCCGCAGCTGCACCGCTGGCATCGGGCTGTGAAACGGCTACTTTCATGAACCGGTTCCTGCAGTCTTCATATTCCGTACTGCTGCTGCCTGTATGGATATCGATCCCATATGATTTGCCGCCTTCCGGTGCTGTCAGTTCAAAGGCAAGCTTTCTGTCCAGGATATTCCCGCTATTGTCTATGACCATTGTCATATTAAGGGTGTCCTTCATGCTGTAGCTATTCAATGCCTTTATCACTAACTTCCTGAAGCCGTCCAAATCCTTCTTTGCATTGATCGTATCCATCAGATCTTTTTCATACTTGTTAAGCCCAACAACACCCGTTTCGTCCAGATACCCAAACAGACGGAATAACCCTGCGTCATCGAGCATCGACGCAAAATCTGCAAAATTGCCATATGTATATTGAAGGAGCGTTTCATCTGTGCCGATAAATGCGGCAAGATCGCGAAGAAGTGCCGTGGCCTCCTGCGACCCCAACGACACCGATACCTCCCGTCCTTTTACCACCCGGCCTGAAAGATTTAACTGCCTTTCCCTGCCGAACCGAACATTATTCTTACCGATCCGGCTTGAAAAAACGCCTCCGAGGCCCTTCACCGATTTATCCAGAGCCTCCTTGTCAAATTTGATTGTTTTTGCAATATCCGTCGCTGTAATAAGTCTCCTGGGTTTTACAGGTATGGAGAATTTGTCATATACCTCATTTATTTGATCAAGCTTCAAACTGAAGTATTTTCCCGGCAACATTACAGGCACGGAAAAATAGAGCGTTCTGTCCTTTGTAAACAGCTCCGCATCCAGAAAGGGCACCTTTTCCACAAGCAGTGATACATTTGACAGCGTCGTGCCGTTATCAGGCTGCTGCCATGAATCCACCACCAGCTTGCATATTTTCATTAATTCAAATAAACCGCCTGTATTATTCAGGCCAAAGGGGTTTCCACCGGATTTCACATCTGCGGTAACCTCCATGCGCCTTTTATGGGTGCTGTTCATGTAAGGTTCCTGTTTTTTCAGGAAGGAGGCGTAGCGATCATTGATCCACTGCGAATATCTTTCAAAATTTCTGCTTTCAGCCCTAAGGTAAAATTCCCTTGCATCCACACCGCGCAGTAGCCTGGCTGCCGTCAGGATCCCGACTGCGGCAAGCATTACTGCTGCGATTACAAATAACTTTTTTCTACCATTGGATTTTCCCATTTGCCCCACTCCTGATATTTTTTATATCTTCCATATTAATAAAAATACCATCTCATGCTCTCCCGATTTTACGGGTTCAGCCATATTTGTCAGGCCGCTGCCCGGCCGGATACAGACTCGCTCAAGCAGTCCAGTCGGTAAGACGGATCAGTACCTCTTCCAGGTTATTTGCGCCATGCTCCTTTACCAAATCGGCTGATCTTCCCATTGCAAGAATTTTACCGTTGCCCATAACCGCTATCCTGTCACAAAGCGTTTCAAGTTCGTCTATGTAATGGCTTGTGAATACGATCGTCCTGCCTTCCTTTTTAAGGCCGGCAAGCGCGTCAAGAATATACCTGCGGGATTGGATATCCACACCGACCGTCGGCTCATCCATCAGCAGAACTTCCGGATGGTGCAGCAAGGAAACCGCAATATTCAGCCTGCGTTTCATCCCTCCCGAATATTTCGAAACCCTGTCTTTAATCCGGTCCTCCAGCCTTGCAACAGATACCGCCTCATCGATCCTTTGCTTCTTCTGGCTGCCGCGCAATCCGTATATCCCTGCCCAGAAATCCAGGTTATCCAGTCCCGAAAGCATCGGATAAAGTGCAATTTCCTGCGGCACCAGGCCTATGACCGCCCTTGCTTTATCCGGCTGATGGACTGCATCCGAGCCATTGATCATTAATATGCCTGCTGTCGGCTTGCATACCGTCGCAAGAATGGATACAAGCGTTGACTTTCCCGCCCCATTAGGCCCGAAAAGGCCGAATATTTCACCTTTGACAATATCAAGATCAAGATGGTCCAGCACAATGCACCTGCCGTATTTTTTAACAAGCCCTCTCGCTTTTATCACTGCTTCACCACCCATTTGCCTGACTCCCATAGTAACTTATTGCCGCGAAATTGCAATAAAAAACAAGAAAATAGTATCAATTCGCGGCAATAAGTACATTCGTTGTGTTGTGGGCGGCAGCCCACATTGGATATGCAGTCCATTTCCGGAAGAAACAGCCTCCCGGCTGAAACAACCGCAGTCTCTGCCCTTATCTTATTTTATCACAGTAAAAATCGCCTGCAAATAATTAGGGCATGCTTATTTTTATTCCGTTCGGCAAACCCTGATTCTGCTGTTGAATCATGAAGTACAATAATATATACTATATGTGGCGCAAAAATGACAATAAGAAGAATTTTATATTTATAAGCAATTTATGGGAATGGTAAATACTTTGCAGTCAGAACCAGGAGGATTTTATGCTATATCCGTTAAAATTCAAACCATTATATAAGGATTATATCTGGGGGGGAAGAAACCTGGAAACATTGGGGAAAACCCTGCCGGATAGCGGCATTGTGGCAGAAAGCTGGGAAGTATCCTGCCATAAAAATGGTTCCAGTATTATAGCAAACGGCGAATTTGAAGGCTTATCCCTGCCCGACCTGGTAGAACGCTTTGGGAGGGAATTAATGGGAAATTCCCTGCCGCATGGGGATATAGACAAATTCCCTTTGCTCATTAAATTTATTGATGCGGAAAATAACCTGTCCGTACAGGTACATCCTGACGATGCTTATGCAAAAAGCAGAGAGAACGGAGAATATGGTAAAAACGAGATGTGGTACATCATCAGCGCAAAACCGGGCGCTAAAATCGTTTACGATATTGTACCCGGCATTACGCGTGAAATGTTTGCTGCAGCAGTCTTAGAAAATAGAGTGGAAAGCTGCCTGAAATCAGTCGAGGTATTCCCGGGCGACGCCATAAATATACCGGCAGGCCTTGTACACGCCATCGGCAAGGGTATCCTTTTAGCCGAAGTCCAGCAGAACTCCGATACAACATACCGTGTATATGATTATGGACGCGTCGGAAGGCAGCTGCATATAGAAAAAGCTCTAGAAGTAATTGATTTCGGCTCGGCAGGCCGTAGGGAAAAATATGCCGGACTGGAAATCTGTCTTTGTAATGGCTGCACGAAAAAAATAGTAATTGCGAATCAATACTTTTGCACCGAGATTTATCATGTAAACGGTAAATTCGACGATAATGCTGATGGAAGTAAATTTGTCATTTATACGTTTATTTCCGGAAAGGGCGGCATTCTCTGGGATGCCGGAGAAATGACCGTTGCTATGGGCGAATCCATACTCATTCCGGCTTCAATAGGGAAATATTCCCTGAGCGGGAATTTCTCAGCACTCAAAGCCTACATACCTGATCTGGAAAAGGATGTGCTCCAGCCGCTAAAGAAATCCGGGAAATCCATGTATGAAATATTCTCGGAAGTAGGAGGACTTGAAGCTGCACTTATTTAATGTTCCAGGGGCTAATCGGGCTCTTTCCGCCGATTCTCAGGCTTATGTCGAAATATGTCGCAACATTTTTTGTGAAATTATATCAATAATCGTTTCCATTAATTACATGTTATGATATACTACCATAATGTAAAGCTTAACTATCTTATTTGCATCCAACGAGGTTTACAACTTGTCGTTTCAAATTAATATGTCCGGTATTTCATTATGCCCGGTTATAGAAAGAAGGTTTTGCAATATGGTGAAGTCAAATAGTGCGATTCCATCCGGCAGGTTGATAATGATAACAGCTATCGGCGGCTGTATTGGCTTGATTACCTTCCTTATTTTCGTTTCGATATCAAAAGGCAACAATATTGTATTATGTGCGGCTCTTGCATTATTAGCAGGGACGCTGGCCATCACATCATCATCAAGCATATTATTTTATTCCCTTTACAGGGATTCACACGAATCAATCATTAAATTGAAAGAACAGTCTTCCATGGACAAGCTTACCGAACTTTATAACAGAAGTTATCTTGATCCTTTTCTTGAAAGCGAAATAGACGCCGCTAAAAAAGATAATCAGCAAATCAGCGTTATTATGGTAGATATGGACCATTTCAAGGAAATAAACGATACCTATGGGCACATCGTTGGCGATCACGTTTTGACGATCTTCGCCCAGGTTGTTTTAAAATGCATCAGAAAAACAGATATCATCGCACGCTACGGAGGGGACGAGTTCATAGTTGTCCTGCCGAATACCGATACGGAAACTGCCAAATCAGTCGCGGAGAGAATACGTGAGGATGTTTCCGAAGCCTACATACCGCCAATAGACGATGTAGTGATATCCTCCATACACTGCAGTGTCGGGATTTCCACTTATCCGATCCACTGTGACAGCAAGAATTCCCTGATCAAAACTTCAGATCTGGCTCTTTATATGGCAAAGAAGTCCGGCCGGAACTGCACAAGGGTGTTCCAGAATGATCCCGTGATGAACTGAATAGAGTCTGGATGGCATTCAGAAGGTCATTTGATTAGAGCAGCATCATTAGCTTTGTCCATAACGGCATAACCTCCTTTCGATCACATTATAAGTCTATCACTTGACCGTGTGTCAAAGTCAAGCAAGAGTTTTCAACATTTTACAAGCACTCGTGACATCCGAAGAATCATATCGTTTTTGCGGGCGCTGCCGTTTGCCCACTTTTCGGAATAATGCCCCGATATAGGGTGTGCGGGCGGCAGCTTTACATCATCAGTCATAAGCCGTTTTATTTCGTTGAGTAGATGGCCAGAAATACTCTGGTTCATAAATTCGGGGAACAATGAAAACTTGCACAGGTTTTCCAATCCCGCAAGCCAAAGTATAAAGTCTTTATCTTCAAGCGAACGCTTATCCGATGGCGGGAGATTGTTGATATAATAAATCCCTCCCTTTCTATCCCATATCCATGAAAGAAATTGTCTTTGCAAATCCTCGCTCAAAAACTCGTTGTTTTGTAAAAGCCAAATGGGATATACCATCCAAGCCCTCAGCAGAATATCGTTGCTTTTGCGGTTCTCACTTTCCCAAACATCCTCATCAAGCATACCACCGGCAAACGCCTTTGAAAGGTTATGGGCGCATATCTCCCTTTTTGTCCGCAGTAATGGATTTTGGGGGTCAAACAGAGATAGATTAGCAGCGACCAGCGTTTTGAACGCAATCTCGAAGCCGTAATGTTTTTCCATTGTATCCGGCCATACCTCTTCTCCGCGAATATACCGCTCCATAAGCCCAATCGCTCTTTGGATGACAGCATCATCTTTACCCAATGATAATTCGCGGGCGCGTCTGAGCGCGTGTTCGGTGGTAACAAATTTCTGTTTGATTGCCATTTTTGTGTCCTGTGTATGGAATCTGCCCCAAGAGCCGTTTTCCCATTGCTCCACGGCAAGCTGCTGATACCATTTCGATGTTTTTATTGCTTTGTATTCAGAGCCGGACGGCGTTTCCCGCAGTATTTCTTTACGTAATATATATCGCGGAAATGGGTCAGATGCGTCCGCCAAAAAATAATCGATAACTTCTTTTAAATCCTTAGTCATCTTCGCAGCTTCTTCCTGCGCGAGGTCATGCAGTATCTCACTCTTAACACGGCGTTTTATGGACGGATTGGCGTTTTCAAGCAGAAAAGTTATGGATTTTTCAAGCATTCTTTCTCACCTCTGTAAAATACTGGCGGTCACACCTATCAGTCATCCATACAGATATTTTGCATCGCCAACCGTGCATTTCGCCCGACAACCTGTAATACAAAATCATTTAATCCAAACTGCCTGAGCTTTTGCGTAAGTTCCGGCGGAAACGCTTCTAAACCAGATGTAAACAGAGCTCGTGTCTCGCATTCACTTAATTCCAATGTGCGTTTTACATTCACTTTCAGCGGTTTGTTCTGCGGGCAAATTTCCTGGCACCGAAGACAGCCTATCAGCGTGTGGTGCGCGCTCTGCGGTATCCATTCCGGCATGGGCTGATTGTTTTCGTTGTACATCGTCAGGCACTTTTCGGCGTTGATAACCGAGTTCTGACCGATTGCTCCCGTCGGACAGTCTTGTCTGCATAAATCGCAATAGTCACAACTTTCCAAAAATGCAATCGGATACGAAACGTCCTCGCAGGGAATATCTGTATAAAAGGCTTTCAGGCTGAAAAAGCTGCCCAGCCCGTCTATGTAGCAGATATTGTTCCGTCCAAAACGCCCAAGACCGCTGTAAACGGCCAACAGCTTTTGCGACATCCCTTTTGCATGAGCAGTGTGATAACCTTGCGCCGCCGATTCCAGCGTACTGTTCAATTTTTGGCGTTGTTCGGTGTCATCAAGATAGGTGGGCGGAATGGGGACCGCCACGCGCTTTCCATTGTCTTGCAGGATGATTTGCGCCGGCTCGCCGGGATAGGCTGCAATCAGAAATGACAACGGCTTAAATGGAATATCCGGGGGTTGGTGATTACGAAAATGATTGATGGCATTTTGAATATAAGGAGTATTCCCGCTTTTGGCAAGAAGCCCATCATATGTTTCTGTGATTTGCACTATGCAATGATAGGGCAAAAATGGAGCGCGAAACCCTGCGGATTTGAGCGAACTGTTGGGCATTCTGTTATTGACCGCCTGTGATGGCAAGTACGCATGTTTATACAAAGAGCAGGCCAGGCGGTATAAACGATAATATTTCTCGAAAACGTTATCGAAAGCAAGGCCCTCTGCGCGTTTCAACGAAGCTGGTAATTGGCTTTGCCAACTGTTCGCCTATGCATCCCAGGCGGGAGATATGCTTACCACCTGAAAACCAGAGGATGTCACTTCCATATATAACCTCCAATGTGGGCTACCGCCCACAACCCAACGAATGTACTTATTGCCGCGAATGTGAAATCATTTTCTTGTTTTTTATTGTAGTTTCGCGGCAATAAGTTACTAAATATAAGCATTGCGAAGTGACTTAACAATAAATTGGAATTTATTCAAGCTGTAGACGAAACTCCAAATGCAGGGTTACGTCCCTGGCACATGTAGTTTTCTTGCTATAGTTCCCCGCCATCGGGTTCAGTGACAGGTTTTCCGACTGGCAACAATGTCCGGAGAAGCGTATGCATCTCGTTGAACTTTTTTGCGCGTACTTGTATACGTCTTCCAAGACGGGACGCGAGATTGAAAGCAAAATCCATGCAAGCGTCCTTATCGTACAATTGAATGGTACTCAAATGCATTACTTCAACTCCCTGTCTGTCAAGGATTGCAGCTCGCATCACATCTTTGCCATACTCCGACGGACCGTTGTGAAAAGCGAAGCTTTCATATTCGACGGCCAGCTTTGCCGGCTTATAATACAAATCCGTAAAGCAGCGTTTCTGACCAAGACGTTTGCCGGCTTCGTTTTTGAGCTTGATCTCATGGTTGAAAACGGCGCCGTCAAGTCCGTAACCTCCCAGGGCATGCGGCAGAGTCAGAATCATATAGGCCAACGATTCCATGACGGATGCGGAACCATTTTCTATGTATTTTACCGCACGTAAGGCTTTGGAGTGTCCACGGTGACCCGAGGTTTTCGCGAGAAAAGTCTTGAGCTTTTGCTTTGTTGTGGTTGCTCTGGAAGGGTTTCCCGGTGGATGCGAACAAAGCTGCAAACCAAGCAATATAAGCCTGTGTATATTCAATTTGCGCGCAAGATCGAGAAACGTCAATTCCGGCGACGCTATCATTTTGCCGTTTCTTGATACCACTGCACCGGCAGGCAGAGCAAGTTCGCACAAATGGATCATTTGTCCTTTTTTTTGAGATCTCACACTGCGTTCGGTAACTGTAAAATCGACATGATCTGTTTCAACGCTTTCAGAACCGAGCACGGCTTCAATATATGGGATATTCCAAAAGGCAGCGGCCGAAAAATAACTCAAATACTCTTTCATATAAGAATTATACGGTTATGTGTACAAAATTTCAAGTAGTGTGCGGATATTCTGGGTAAAACAAATATCTTGGCTAAAATCTGTGCAAATTTCTAGTTAATGCACAGACTTCTTGGGATATATTTACTATACCTTGAACATTACTTCATATTTTGCACACTTAACTGCAAAAATGTCAAGAATACCAACAAATTTCTTTTTACATATTTGACAAATTAGCAGCTATTAAGCTAATAACTATTATTTCACACAATCAAACTGAAACAAACTAAATAAACATTACAACTTGCTTAACTTCATATTCTTATCTGCTATGTTAAGCTTATTAATCTCATTCATTACGATTTCACGATATTCATTAGGTCGATAGTGCATATTTGAAACTAATGTCAACATATCAGTTATTGAAATAACCTTCGTACCAATAACTTCTTCGCTTTGAAGTGATAACTCACTTATATTGAAATCAATCTTTAGGAAATAAATATCAATTATATGGTGATAGCTTTCCCAAAACACTCTTCCGACAAAATGAACATCATTTTGGGGAAAAGAAAGACCGATTTCCTCTTGGATTTCTCTTATTATTCCTTCCCTGGATGTTTCTCCGGCAACGACATGTCCCATATGAATATCCCAACTACCGGGGAGAAAAGCCTTACTAAAAGCGCGTTGTTGCAGGAGAAATTCATTTGACGAATTATATATATAAGCATGAACGCCAAGGTAATACTGTCTATCTTTAAGCTTTGTTCCCTTATTAGCGGTTATGCCGGTTGGCTCTCCATTTTTATTAAGAATGTCAAATTGCTCCATTTCGAACCTCTGCTCAAGTATTTTAATATTTAGGGCACTTTATTGTATAAATGTTTCGAATATAAGATTACGCTTATTCTATTACACAATATTGTTCGGCAAGGTTTCTTAAGTTATCAATTCCTTTCGGATTCCAACTACATATTTTTGCAGTCAGCCACTGACAAGGAAATTCCTCACACAACCCGCAAAAATGAACTTTATGGTTAAGACAACATTTATATATTTCGCATCCATTGGACCACATTTTTATACATTTTCCATCCGTTTCTCTGCAGCCCTTACAATCGCCGCTTAATTTATGTTGACAATCATCACAACATTCTCCGCATGGAGTAATACTATCAAAATATTTGATTTTACTCATTATTGCGCTCCTTACCTGCTCTATTAACTTGTCCATTGTATGGATTATACACATTTTACCACCTAAAAACAAGCTTTGGAGTTATATGGGTATATGAAGAATTTTTCAATTGTCTCTGCGACAGGAAATTGTCTATCAGTTATTTCAAAAACCCATAGCCTACTTAAATCATCAAGGATCGACGGCACTGTTTGCGGCGGTTGTTTTGTCCCAAAAAAATACAAAATAGCTGTTGACGTATAATACTATTCAATGTATAATATACTTACACATGTAATATTGGTTAATGCGTTATTTTAAGGAGTGGGTGTACATGAATTCAGTAGTCGTCAAGAATGTCAAAAAGGCATACAGCCTTGGGAAAACAGAGGTAAATGCGTTAAGAGGCATTGATATTACCATAGAGAGGGGAGAGTTCATCGTACTGGCAGGCCCTTCAGGAAGCGGAAAATCCACACTGCTCAACATAATAGGCTGTCTTGATTATCCGACCGAAGGAGAGGTATGGCTGGAGGATATTCCGGTCAACCAGTATACCGAAGCACAGCTTGACAAAATCAGACTGCATCATATCGGCTTCATATTTCAATCTTTCAACCTCATCTCCGTGCTTAACGTTTATGAAAATATCGAGCTGCCTCTCCTGATACGGCATGACATTACAGCAAAAGAGCGCGGCAAAAGAGTGGAGGCCATGATAGAAAGGGTCGGCCTCTCAGGGCAGATAAAACAAAAGCCCTTTGAACTTTCAGGCGGGCAGCAGCAAAGAGTTGCAATTGCAAGGGCACTCGTGCCAAAGCCGAAAATCGTTCTTGCTGACGAACCCACGGCCAACCTCGATTCAGGTACCGGCTCCGAAATCATCGAGCTGATGCATGAGATAAACCGTGAGGAGTCTGCAACGTTTGTCCTTTCCTCCCACGACCCCAGGGTAATCAGCAAGGCCAGCCGCGTCCTGTACCTGGAGGATGGCCTTCGAAAGGAGCTGCCGCAATGAAGCTTGCAAACCTGTCCTTTAAAAACGCAACGGTAAAATGGTGGCGCTCCCTTACACTGGGCTTTTTCATCCTTTCGGTAAGCATGGTGATGATCCTGTCAAGCTCCTTTATTATAGCTGCAAAAAACAAGGTTGAAAAGGTGGTGTCAAACGGTGTCGCGGGTCACATGGAAATCCGCTCCGACCGGTCTACCGAAGGGGATATGGTGGCTCAGTACAGCCAGGGCTGGGATGCGCTAACGCCCATCAGCTCACAGCATATTGAAAGCATACAGGGTCTGCTGGATAAAAATTATGCCGGTGTGGAAACGCACCTGCTTGCCAGACAGAGTGCTTTCCTGACAATGGAGGGTAAGCGGGAGGAAACCATGCTCATCGGTATAGATCCTGATTTTATAAGCTACAAGGACGCTTTTTTGCTGACACAGGGAAGCTACCTTGATACTGCGAGGAATGATCAGATACTTCTTACTGAAGAACTGGCAAATGCTTTCAGGGTAAAAGCCGGAGATAAAATAACAATCACCTCCAAGAACATGTACGGTATGAATGCCAGAATTGAGCTTGAGGTAACAGGGATAGGCAATTTCATCATGCTGTCGCTGTTCAGCTACAAGGCATGCTATACAAGCAGCGACGCAGTACGTCAGATTACCGGTATGGAGCCCGGTGAAGCTACCGATATGATATTGTTTTTAGAGGGCAGGTCAGAAAACGGACCCGTTATTAATAACCTGGCTGAGGATATTAAAAAGCTTGGTATTCCTTGTTCCGTTACAAAAGGTCAAATATTGGAAAGCGACGACCTCAAGATATCCGACATTGATTTCGGCGACAGCAGTGATGAAGAAAACGGAGTGCAGCTTTCAGGCTGCGATGAAATGGGGCAGACCTTCAAGGGAGTTAGCGATACCATGTTCACCATGCTCAATATCCTGATCATTTTCCTTATCATAATAGTCAGCATACTTATTATCAATCTGGTATACATGGCCGGGTTGGAGCGGTACCGTGAAATTGGGACGCTGAGGGCTATAGGCTTTACTAAATCTCAAGTCATACGTATTTTTATGGGTGAGATCCTCGCTGTTTCGGTACTGTCCTGTCTGGCTGGAGTGCTGCTCAGCAGCGGTATCATCTTCACGCTGGGCATGGCAGGCGTAGCTTCCCCTATACCCGCACTGGATTTTATCATGGGTAAAACACTGAACCTTGAAATAGACGTAAAAAGTATCCTGACAAACGTAGCGCTGATTATATGCTTCTCATTTGCCGCATCCTTCTATCCCGCATACAAGGCATGCTCGATCGATCCGGCAGACGCTCTGAGAACAGTATAAGCCCTCATACCGGCAGAAAGGCGGTTTTTTATAAATGATCATTCTTTTTAAAATAGCATTCCGCAATATATTAAAAAACAGCAAAAGGACACTATTGATCGGTCTGACTCTTGTTATTACCTGTACCGTACTGCTTTTCAGCTTTTCCATCGGGAACGGGATACGCCGGCAGATACTGGATAAGTACCGGGATACTCAATCGGGTGATGTATCTGTGGTTTGGAGCAATGTAAAAAAAATTGATACCAGCGATCCCAGCAGGTTGTTCTTTTCGACGTATGACTTCAAGAAGGACAAGGAAAACAGAGCTGCAATAAAACGATTGGATAAATTTATCAATAATAATCCGGAAGAGATCAAAAACTCTATAAAATGCGTCAGGGGCAGCGGAATGCTGGATACGGGGACATTTGCCTCCTACAGCATCATATTAGGCGTTGACGAAGCCGAGCTGGCATACCTTCAGGAGAAACGGGCCTTTCAACTCGCAGACGGCAAGCTGCCCTTTACAGGTAAATATGCCATAGTTATAAGCGATGATGCAGCCAAAAGCAACAATATAAGCATAGGAGACTGGGTCACTCTTGACAGCAGTACATCCACCGGTTTTGTAAATACACAGGAACACCAGGTAGTCGGGCTTTACAGGAGCAGCTCCGATTTTGACAGCATATATGTTTATATGACCAGGGAGGATGCATTGGAATTATTTGACCAGAGCCCTGACTATTTTCAAAGCGTACGGATTTTTTTGAATGACCCGGATCAAGCCGGACAGTTTGCCGACAGGCTTGACGCTTATCTGACTGAAAGCAGCGACGTTCTCAGAGCCGAGTCGATAAGCTACTCATCGGAATTCTATAACAAGATAGCAATACTGATAAAAGACCTTTTCACGATGTTCGTTCTATTTATTCTGCTCATTATAGCTATAGGCATCCGATCCGTCGTGCGTATGAACCTGTTTGAAAGAATGAAAGAGTTCGGAACGCTTCGCGCAATAGGGTTTAAGCGTTTTCAAGCCTTCCTCGTGATTTTTTTGGAAATATTTATTATGTCGCTGTTTTTCTTTGCTGCTGCATTTTTTATAAATATTGGACTAATTGCAATTCTAAATAATCATGGCATCTATATCGGGAAAGGCGCTGTAGCATACGCACTCGGAGGAGAGTCCATCTATCCCGTGTTTGAATTCTATGACACCTTCACCGCTCTGATCATGATCACTCTATTTTCGCTGTTTGCACCG
>JBDKVA010000090.1:0-13312 GCA_039679375.1 Clostridiaceae bacterium | reverse complement strand
AGCGAACCCACCCATTTCTTAAACTCAATCAATAATGCCTTTGCCTTTTAATGCAGCGATTTCATCGTCGCTGTAGCCCAATAGCCTGCTAAGGATTGCCGCCGTGTCCTGACCAAGGGTGGGAGCTCCCCGCCATACCTGTCCAGGGGTCTTGCTCATCTTGGGGGCAATGCCAAAAGCTTCTACTTCTTTGCCAAGAGTCTCATCCACATATTTGACGAAATTATTCCTGCCGTGCCAGTGCGGATCTTCATATATTTCCTGGGCATTCCTGGCCGTAGCAAATGGAACATTAAAATTTTTAAAGTTTTCATACAGGTAATGGGAATCGTGACTGGTCACAAATTCTTCTACCCGGCGTTCCAACTCCCGGCCGAGCGGTGAATTTACTGCCTCTTGAGAGCATCCTGCTTCCAGGTAGGGGAATTTTTCGACATCTATATTCATTGACTTCAAACAGCGTTCATAAACATCGCGGCCATAAGCGCCTACCAACCCATATTTTCCGTCCTTTGTCTTGTAGGTGTTACCGGGCTGGAAAACCGGGACCTTGTTGCCATTCCTTTTTTTGAGCCATCCAGCATTTATCCAGGCGGAAAAAGCATCGTCCAGTATCCGTGCTCCTGACTCAGCCTGAGATACGTCAATTACTTGACCCTGGCCAGTATTTTGGACGTTTACATAAGCGGCCACAATCCCAAAGGCTGCGAAAATTGCCGTAATATAATCGTTTATAAACGCGCCTGACCTCAACACCGGTTGTGGCTCGGGAAAACCGTTAAGAAACATTGAACCGCTTTCCGCCTGGCCGATAGGGTCATAGGAAGGTTTATTGCAAATTTCCGGATCTCCACCAAATTGCGGCCTTCCAAAACCGCTTACATGACAGATTATTAACTTGGGATTGACTTCCAGCAACATCTCATCAGTAATGCCCAGTTTACCAATCCAAACCATGTTCTCTATCCATACGTCCACATTTTTGATAAGAGATAGAAAAATCTCTTTGGATTCCGGATAATTCAAATTCGTATTCAGGGTAAAGCTTAACCGGTTTCTTCCATTCTGAATGAATACCGCGCTTATCGCTTTACCTTCGTTAACTACCTGGGGAGCCTGCCCGCGGCCTGGATCGCCTATGTTGGGTCGCTCAATTTGTATAACCTCCGCTCCAAAGTCACTGAGCATGGTAGCTGCAAAGGGTGCCGCGTTTATCGTCCCGTTGCACAATACTCTCATGCCGGTCAGCGGTCCATATACGGAGGCAAAAGCTGGCGCAGGAACGCGTTCGATGATTTTCCATCTTTCCATACTGAATCTTAGCCTCATTTCCTGTTAAGTTTCTCCGATAGTTATGCAAGAGGCGTGCCATCAGTAATAGACCTGACTGTCTTTATATATGGGGCGATATCGAGCGGCCTGTCTTTGCGAAATGAGGTGTTGTTTGGGGGAGCTTATGGCTTACAAGAAGGAATGTATTTTTGTTTAATTCTTCAGGAAATAATGAGAATATTTTGCATATTGGAGAAAAGTGAAAAGCCCTAATTATGCTATCAGACTTTATACCGGGTGGCATGCATAGCTGCTATGTGAAACAAGGTATGGGAGCTCAGTTGGCATTTTGAATTAGGAGACCTGGAATATTTTGTTGGCAGGAATGCACTCATCAACTATAATATTGCCGGATGGCAACTGCAGCCTTAATTATTTTTTTTGTAAAAGCAAAAGTCTTACTCCACAGTACCGGCTTGTTGTATAAACAGGAGATATATATGAAAACTTTACTTATCACCGAAAAACCTTCGGTAGCCCAGGATATAGCCAAATCCCTCCCTGAAAGATTCAATAAACACGACGGCTTTCTTGAGGGGGGCAACCTGATCATCTCATGGGCGGTGGGACATCTCTTAGAGCTGGCTATGCCTCAGGATTATGATGAAAAGCTTCAGCGATGGAGCATTAGTATGCTTCCGGTTATTCCTGAGCCTTTTCAATTACGTCCCAAGCAAGCTTCCCTGAAACAGTTGAAAATTCTGCGCGATCTAATCAAAAGGCAGGATGTTGATAGGCTTATCAATGGCTGCGATGCGGCGCGGGAAGGAGAACTGATATTTAGATATATAATTCAATTTCTTAAATGCAGCAAACCTCACTCTCGTCTCTGGTTGTCCGAAACCACTCCGGCAGCCATTCGAAGTGCTTTTGATAATCTAAGGCCGGATTCAGAGATGCAAAACCTGGCCCAGGCTGCAATATCACGCAGTCAAGCAGATTGGATAGTCGGAATTAACGCCACCCGAGGTTTTACGGTTCAGTTTGGCGACAAGTTGACGGTTGGACGTGTTCAAACCCCCACCCTGGCCATTATCGTCAATCGGGAAAGAGAAATTGAGAACTTTACCCCTTCCCCGTATTTTGAAATTGAAGGACTTTTCGTTATAAACAGCGAGTTAAACTTCAAGGGTAAATGGTTCAAAGGCAAGAAAGACCGTTTTAGCCACCGGGCCCAGGCGGAAGAGATCCTTGAACTTTTGGTTCCTGGCTCCCTGGCAACAATAACTGATGTAAAGCAAAAAGAAGTTCAGGAGAAGCCGCCCCAATTGTTCAACCTCAATGACCTCCAGAAAGAGGCCAATAAAAAATACGGCTTTACGGCTGAACAGACGCTTAATATTGCGCAAAAACTGTATGAAAATCATTTGATTACCTATCCCAGGACCGACAGCAGGTATTTGACAGCGGATATGGCAGCTACATTGCCGGAAAGATTGAATGCCTTGATGAATACCGCTTTGGGAACGGTAATTAATGAAATAAAGACGAGGATGATAAAAGATAAGAGATACGTTAATGACAAAAAAGTCACCGATCATACCGCCATAGTGGTAACTGATTGCGTGCCGGTTAAGATGAGCCCCCAAGAAGAGCAGATATATATGCTGATCGCCAAACGCATGGTTGCGATATTCCTGCCGCCGGCCAAAATTAGACGAACCACTGTAATAACTACCTGTTGTGGCGAGACATTTGTCAGCCGGGGCCGAGTGATAGCAGAACCTGGCTGGAAGGTATTGTATGGCAATGTACCGACTGATGACGAAGAGAACCAGGAGCCAACCCTGCCCGCCGTAGTCCTAAACCAGGCTCTCCAATTAGAGAAAGCGGAGATCTTTGATAAGGAGACCAAGCCGCCCAAAAGATATACTGAAGCAGATTTACTGAGCGCCATGGAAAACGCCGGTCGCAGAATTGACGATGAGGAGTTGCGGGAAGCCATGGCCGGGAAAGGATTGGGCACGCCGGCCACCAGGGCGGCGATCATTGAAAAGTTAATTTCGGTTGGATACATAGAGCGTCAAAAGAAGACCCTGATTCCTACCGATAAAGGAAAGCATCTTATAGATATTGTTACATCGGAACTGAAGGACCCGGAGCTGACGGCGGAATGGGAGAAGAAGCTGGCTGATATCGAAAAAGGGCAGTATGAAAGAGATGTTTTTATGCAGGAGATAAAGGAATTTACCGGTCAGATTATTTCCAACTTAATAGCTAAAGATTCCGCTCCAAGTCCGGGCGGGAATGATGCCGTTAATTATATAGGGCCCTGTCCAGTCTGCGGTAGGCCAGTGCTTGAAGGCCAGAAAGGCTATGGTTGTTCCGGTTGGAGGGATGGCTGCCAATTTGTGATCTGGAAGCTTATCGCCGGAATGAAAATCAGCGAGAATCAGGCTAAAAAACTACTTAGAGAAGGTAAAACTGCCGTTTTAAAAGGCTTTAAATCAAAAGCCGGAAAAGTATTTGATACTGCTTTGAAAATTGAAAAAGGACAGGTGGTATTTGATTTCCGAAAAAACACAAAGTAGATAAGAGATTCTTTTATGAAACGCAGACCATTTCATACCGACAACGATATTAAGCAATAAAGATGTATAACATTGACAATATCTAGGGAAGCAATAAGGAATACCGATGGCGTTTCCGGAGTTATGGCAAGCTATACGGTAGATGCGGCGGGATCAGTCGAGGATAAAGATTATACCTTTCGCATCAACGGTTTGGCTGCAGCCGATACTTCCGCTTCAGATGATATCAACAAACTGAAAATGATAGAGGCGCAGTACGACCAGCTGGCCGGGCTTGTAGCGGCTAAAAATAGCCTTGCACAGGGGTGGGCAGGATACAATGCCAATGCCGCGCAAATAGCAAAAGGTGAGGCGCAGCTTGCTGCCGCCAAACAGGATCTTGAAAGTGGAGAGGCGGAATATTCCGCAAAGAGCGGTTTACAGCCTCCGCGCTATCCATGGTCTAATTGCCTCTGCCTTCCAAACCGAAATCTTCAGGGTCACAGCGGCAGATCATTACATGGCGTCTTGTGCCCGCATCTTTGATATAACGGAAACCTTCTTTTTCAAACGTCGATACGAAGCCCATAAACCGATAGCTTGGGGATTCTGGATCGACGGGATAAGCTTCCAGATACTTCGCGCCATTGTTTTTGGCGTATGTCCTAGCGTAATCAATCAGAAGATGTACAAGCCCTTTACCCCGAAATTCCCTCACGATATAGAAGCAAGTAATGGACCAGACGTTTTCTATATCGTCGTCGCCGCCCAGTCTTTGATGTGTCTCTCTGGGGGCGATGGAGCACCATGCGATCGGACATCCATCGGCGTAAGCCAGAAGACCAATCGGAACACCTGACCACACGCTTTGATAAACGCCTTCCGGCACACGCTGGTGTTGGTTTTCAGTTCTTCCTTGGTCATTCGCCAGACCATGCACCAACAATTGTTCAGCTTTCCTTTCGATTCAAAGAAAGCCTCAAAGTCGGCCCAGTTTGTCATATCAACCGGTCTGATTTCGATGCTGGACTCATTAAGCATTTCGATTATGCCCCCTTGTTTATGGGTTCATAATACCTTTTTTCAATCCTATAAACAACTGACTCCTGGTTGAATGATATAAACCAGATCAGCAAAAAAACGCGTTTTGTATCGCTTAAGCCATTTATGTAAAATTGCCCTATTTATAATTCAATTTGTATGCCAGTCCCGATATGTTGGTTCAAGGGACTGGCATTTCATTTTAAATGTGCCCACTTTAGCATACATATGTAGCGTTATTCGTACAGTTGGCTGTTTGAAAATTAATCCCATAATCGCGTGTATTTGGAGGTTTACATGGTTTTCCATTGGTTTCTAGAAATGGCATGCTAATTGCAAAGCCATAGTAGTATTGGGTTTAATTTTGTGCGACGACTTAACAACTGGATGCTTGATAATGGCTGTATTTCATAATATTATTTCAGTTTTCCCTTATTGATATCTAAGTCATTTCCGGTCCTTATGTTTATTGCGCACATTTTCATATATTTGTTGATTATTTCATGTCAATAAAGCAATAAACGCATAGGGGGTAAAAATATGAATTTTACGGAGAGCCTGAGGTTTAAGCTGTTGGTTTGGATTCTATTCGCTTGTTTTATTGCATTTACTGGACAAAGTGTAGTTTCCTACTTAAACAGCAGGAGCATTGTCAATGCTCAGATCCAGGATCAATGCCAAAGGCTGGTTATGTCTACGGGAAGTGAAATTGATAGCTGGATTCAGAGTTATTATAATCAGTTCGAGGCCATCGCCAAGGTTGATCAGATTATGAATATGGATGCAGCAGCGATTCCAGGAGTGATGTCGCGTTATATTACCTCTGAACAAGAGAATTTCTTTGTCATCTGGCCTGATGGCACACCCCTGGGTGCCGGTGGAGAAAAACGAGACTTCAAGTTAAATGACCGCGATTATTTTAAGGCGGCCATGGCAGGAAAGTCTAACGTAGGTTCGCCAGTATTGTCTAAAGTAACTGGTAATGTAGTCTTGCCTATTGCCGTTCCCATATATAAAGATCAAAAAGTTGTCGGGGTTGTTGCGGCAACCATAAAGGCTGATAAGCTGGCAGATATGGTTAAATCGGTGAAGGTTGGGCAGACCGGTTATGCTACGATTACAGACCAAAACGGGGTGTTTGTATGCCACCCGGATAAGGAGTTTATCCTCCAAAAGAGCCTGAAGGATCTGGGCAGCAGTTTTTCCGGCATAGCCGAAAAAGTGAAAAATAAGGAGCCTGGAATTACAAGCGTATCAGTCGATGGCATCGATAAAATTGTGGCTCATACGCCTATCTCATATACTGGTTGGTCGGTTTCGGTATCCGTTCCCCAGCAGGAGATAAACCAGCCTTTGAATAAGATGCTTATGAACACGATATTAATCTCCGTTTTTACCCTGCTGGCCCTATCTGTACTGCTCTGGTTCATCAGCGGCAGATTAACCCGACCGTTTGCCGAGATGACCGGTGTTACGCTTCGCCTTTCCCAGGGAGATTTGACACAGACGATTAAGAGTAAAGACAAATCTGAAGTCGGCATACTGGCCAACTCATTAGGGGAAATGAACGAAAGCCTCAAAGAATCTTTTAAAAGAATTGCCGACAGCGCTAATATTTTATTCAACGCTTCACGGAATCTGATATCGTCGGCTGAACAATCCGGGCGAGCGTCGGAACAGGTCAGCTCTAGTGCTGAAGAAGTGGCTAAAGCCGCTGTTTCACAGGCAGAAGATGCGGGACGAACCAGCGAATTGGCCCATCAAGTCGGTTATGCAATGCAGTCCGTAGGAGAAAGTACAGAGAAGATTTCCCAAGAATCGGTTAATTTTAAAAAGATCGTTGAAAAGGTAACGGAATTGATAAAACGCCAAAAAGACGATATGGAACTAACCGTGGAACGAACCAACAAGGTGTCGGTTGTCATCAATGATCTCGATTCTAAAACTCAACAAATAGGCGAAATCATTACGGTCATCGCTGACATCGCCAGCCAAACCAACTTGTTGGCATTAAACGCGGCCATAGAAGCCGCCCGGGCTGGTGAATTAGGTAGGGGCTTTGCCGTTGTGGCTGAAGAGGTCAAGAAACTGGCTGAAGGCACTAACCAGGCGACTATGCGTATTGCATCCATAATAGGGGAGGTTCAGGATCAAGTGAGACAGGTTGTTGAGGAAGTAAACCAGGTGGATATTTTGATTCAAGAGCAGGGGCGCTCCCTGGGTGATAACATTGCTGCTTTTAGAGAACTCGAGAAGGGGGCTGTCGAGATCGACAATTCCATTCAAGATATTTCAGCCACCTTTGAAGAATTGTTGGCCTCTGTAGACGAAATCGTGCAGGCCATAGGAAACATATCCGCGATAACGGAAGAATCAGCGGCCGCCGCTGAACAAGTGACTGCAGTAACTCAAAATCAGCTGGCCGCTGTTCAAAATATCGTTGACACCAGCCGCGATCTGGGTGACATAGCCCAGCAATTAAAAAAGATTACCGACGGTTTCAAAATTAATTAATCCGTGGATTATTTAACAGTAGCTGTTTAGCGTTGAAATTTATTTTAAAAATTTTAATTTACACTGCAATTTTATCCTTTGATTTTGGGTATAAAAAAAGGCTGCAAAATCTAACACTCGCATCCGGGGTGCGAGTGTTAGAACTTTTTAACACACCTTATTTTAATAGGGCGTTTTGCTGTTATTATCTTGACACTGTAAAGATCCCTTGCTATAATCTTTACAGTGTCAAGATAAAAGAGGAGGATAGTTGATGGATAAGCCTTATCATCATGGAAACTTAAAAAATGCACTACTGGAAGCCGGTATTGCTCTTATTAATAATGAGGGCGAAAGCAATTTCTCGTTAAGAAAGGTCGCTGCTCTATGCGGTGTAAGCCACGCTGCGCCTTACAGTCACTTTCAGAATAAAGAAGACCTGCTGAAAGAAATGCAGGCATACGTGACTGCGCAGTTTATGCAAACACTGGAGGATACGGTACGAACAAGTTCTTATCCCGATGACTCAGAGCTGCTCATACAAATCGGAAAATCCTACGTTCTGTTTTTCCTCCATCATCCTCAATATTTTTCGTTCCTGTTCTCTCAGCCGTGCATGGCGCTCGATCTCTCTATGAATGGTGACGTTGAATGTGACTTTCCCCCATTTCGGCTTTTCCGTGACGTGGCCCAGCGTGTATTAAAAAATATGGGACTTCCAGCAACTAAAATTAATGACGCCATCATTTCCATGTGGGCGCTGGTACATGGCCTCTCCTCCATTGTAACGATGAAATACGTCCACTATGATCAGAACTGGGAAACAAAAATTGAAGACTTTATCCGTAATAATCACGGATAAAAAATTACAAAGCGTGAACGATGCCATATATCGAAAATTATATGAAAGTTTGTGAAATTATGATGGAAATCCTTTGTGCTTTGCCGGCCGGTTTACTGTTCCTTACAGCTTTTTTATTGATCCGGAGCCCCGGAAAAACGCATCCTTTCCTTGATGCAAACAAAAAAGAAATCGCAGGAAGCATCTCCGAGAAGACCTTTGTAGAAATAAACGGTATCAGGCAGGGAATGTTCATCCGAGGGAAAAACACAAACAATCCAATGGTATTGTTTGTGCATGGAGGGCCGGGAATGCCGGAGTATTTTTTGGCTGAAAAATATATGATGATATTTGAAGAAAGATTTACGGTCTGCTATTGGGATCAGCGAGGAAGCGGTATTTCCTATCGGTCGAACAGCGCCTGCAAGAGCATAACAACGGAGCAATTGATTGCCGATGCTATCGCTGTGACCAACTACCTGCGCAAACGCTTTGGCCAGGAGAAAATCTATTTAATGGCGCATTCCTGGGGTACGTTTCTTGGAATCCAGGCCGCTGCGCACGCTCCGGAATTGTATCATGCCTATATTGGAATCGCGCAGGTTTCACAGCAGCAGGAATCTGAAAAAATGGCATATCAGTATATGCTATCACAATATAAAGCAAGCGGAAATCAGGCAAAGTTAAAGAAATTAAAAGACTACTCGGACTATCTTGCGAATCCGTCGCTGCGTGATGAAGCTATGCATGAGCTCGGTATTGGAACGATGCATAACATGAGATCAGTTTTTACCGGTATATTTTTACCGGTGATGCAGTGCCGGGCATATACATTGACGGAAAAGATAAACATATGGCGCGGCAAGGCGGCGCTGAACAATGTAACAGATTTAAGACGGCAAATGAGCGAAGCCGATATGATCCGCAAGGTTTCCAAACTAAAGATACCGGCTTATTTTTTCAGCGGTGTCTACGACTATACTGTATCTTATATACTGGCAGAATCCTATTTCAAACAATTGCAGGTACATGTCAAAGGCTTTTACTTATTCCGGCAGTCTGCCCACAGCCCCGTTTTTGAGGAACCGGAAAAAGCCGTTTGTATCATGCTGGAGGATGTGCTCGCGGGAAAAAACAGTCTCAGCGATATCAAATAGGGTAACCGCTCTATAAAAGGCTGTAAGTTGCTGTTCTGACGATTATATCGCTTACATACCACATACTCATGTACACCAGCGGCCAGCCCCTAACCTATGATTTCACGCTGGACCAAAGAAATGTTCTTGGAACGCTGGGTTTTCAACTGCTTTTGAGCGGAACCTCTGAGGAAATACTGTATCGCGCGCTGCCTATCACGGTGTTGGTCCCTGTCTCCTTTTGCCGTGGATGCGAATATTTCTCAACTGTTCTATGCCTTTGCAATAGGCTCCGTACAGGGTATGGCTTATCAGGAGAGCCGCAGCGTTTTATATCCGGTATTAATGCACAGCGTCAGCAACGTTCTGATGGTGGGGGTGGGATATCTGTTTGCCGTGTTGGTATAAATCGAAAGGAGGAATGTTTCATGGCATACTTTCATGAAAAGCTAAGCAGCAGCAGCCTGAAGGAACGAATTTGTTGGGGGGGTCTCCTATTTCTGCTTTTGTTTTTCGGCTTGACAATCATAAGTTATTTTTTTCTTCCAGAGGGGCTGCTGAAAAACAAGAACCCGTTGCAAAACTGGGAAACTTCGAATAATACTATTGTCCTTACGCTGCAAATATTCTTTTACAATCTGCTGTCCGTTCTGGTCATTGTTCTCGGAAGCCTGCTAGGCACGAAAAAAGAAAAGGACGCAGACTATCTATCCTTAGGTTATCTTGCCTTTTACACTTTGATCTGCGTAAACGCCGTCGTACTTGGCACGTGGTCCTTTTCCGTGGAGGACGAACCCCTCAGTTTACCGGGGAGGCTTCTCCGCATCTTTGACCTCGCGCATCGGGGAGGACTCTGGGAGATGACGGGTCAACTGCTGATTGCCTGTTCTGCCGCGCACATCGCCACAGTACTTACCAGCGGCAAAAATACCGTGACAAAAAAAATCAGGGATATCCGTATTTCGAGATCCGAAAGGATTGCTTTTGTAATAGGGATTAGCCTTATGCTGATAGGCGCCATAGTCGAAAGTATCGCAATCAATATGCACTGAGGCAGTCAGCCAGAGCCGATAGGCTTTTCTCAAATATAAAAATTGGCATTATGACAACGGCAAGGCACGATTACCGCCTACATTTGATTATCAATGGCAGCGGCAAGTAAACGGAAGGAGTAATGATATGAATTATATAGTACCGATGTCATCTATCGTATTCATGGTGGTTTCAGCTCTTATAGGAATCACGATTCCGGTCGTATTGTTTCTCGTGTTCAGAAAGAAATATAAGGCGGATGTCCTGCCGTTCTTTATCGGTTGCGCGGTTTTTGTCGTATTTGCATTGCTTATTGAGGGCTTCGTCCACAATTTGATCTTTGCAACAGACACCGGCAAAGCAATTCTGAACAACATATGGTTATACGGCGTCTACGGCGGACTGATGGCTGGGCTTTTTGAGGAAACCGGCCGTTATACTGCGTTCAAAACGGTACTGAGAAGGAAACGCGGCAACAACCAAAACGCCCTGATGTACGGCGCCGGGCACGGCGGATTTGAGGCTATTTACATTCTCGGAGTCAGCATGATATCGAATATCGTGATGTCCGTTACGCTCAACGCCGGCATGGCCGACACACTGACCACCGGAGTCACCGATCCGGCTGCTTTGCAGAGAATCAACGCAGCAATAGCGGCGCTCGCGGGAGCCGCACCCACAGATTTTCTGATAGGCTCGGCCGAGCGCTTTGCCGCCGTAGCCCTTCACATCTCTCTGTCTGTTCTCGTATGGTTTGCTGTAAAAAACACAGGACGGTATTTCTGGCTCTATCCTCTGGCAATTATATTGCATACGTTTATGAACGCGGTCGCCGTTATCCTGTCGCATTACACTTCAAATCTCTGGATGCTTGAAGGTGCGGTTTACCTTATATCAGCTTGCTGTGTTGTGATTGCGACAATAGTATGGAAGAAATGCGCTTCAGATAAAGGCGTCATCGTACCGATTGGCGCAGAAGGAGAAGCGTGAGCTGTTCTTACGTAATAACAAAATAAGCGGCTATTTCTTATCCTGCCACTTACCGCAAGGGAATGACCGCCTTCCTCAATCTTGCCCAAATTTTATATCAGATTGCGTTTATACTGTCCGATTTTGACGTAAATACTACTTATCAACTGCCATAAATGAGGAAGCAATATGTTTGATCTTACCGCCTCTATGCAACGGTATATCAAAGTAATCTACGAGCTTTCCTTCGAAGGAGAAGGGGCGCGAATTTGGAGGATACTGCCATTACAAAAGTAGTATCCTTTATTTAATGATTACAATCTGCAAAGGTTGAACAAAAGTGTATAACCAGGCTATTATTATATGAAAGTTATCAAATTGTAATATGAATTTTCTGAGGTATGATTCTATGGATATCAAACAAATGGCTAAGATATTTAAGGCTCTTTCAAATCCCAATAGATTGGAACTATATTTAAAAATCTCTGAGGCACGAGAGGCAAGTTTTAATGCATGCGGAGAATGCTCTATTGCAGATATTAAGAGCTGTTTCAATATCGGAGCTCCTACTGTCTCACATCATATTAAAGAATTGGTCAATGCGAACTTGATTACCACAGAGAAGAGGGGCAAGTTCTTAATCTGTAAAGTCAATACACAATTGACATCAGAGGTAGCTGATCTGCTGCGTTTAACCAACAACAGCTGAGAGGACAAGGAAAAATTTTCTTCTCATGATTCGATGTTTATAAAATTATAAAAGCGGCTATGAAACAATCTAACTCCCGCATCACAAAAACGAGTTGACAATTGATGCTCATTTTGTCAAAATGGTCACATGATGACTGGAAATAAGATGACCAAAGAAAAAGAAATGGAACGCCGGGAAAGAATACTGGATGCCGCGCAGTGGTGCTTTCTCCATTTTGGATTTGCCAAGACTTCTTTCGAAGACATTGCCAAGCGCGCAAATCTATCTCGTACGCTGCTCTACAGAGTATTTAGAAATAAGGAAGATATCTTCACAGCTGTCTTCGCGAAGCTGCTAATAGAGCGTCATCCGGCAGCGCAGGAGGCCGCAAGCGCTCCGGGTAGCCCGTACGAACGATTGATAAACGTGTGCAGGCTGATGGTACTTGAACCTTACTCAGTTATGGCGAGAACGCCTATGGGAAGTGAATTTTTTGACGTCTGCGAGAGGCTGGAGCCAGCCATCTCAGAGCTGCATCGCAAGGTTGCGCTCCAATGTGTTACGGCAATCCTGGGGGATGAGGAGACGGCCGAGGTCTTCCTCCTCGCCCTGGATGGTCTTCTGGCCGATGAACCAACGCTTGAAATACTCGAAGACAGGACTCGCATTCTGACAACACGTTTTGTCCAACCCCTGTAAAGAGAACAGAGATTTGCTACCAGTTTAATTAATACCCAAAAAGGGAAATCAGGACGCTGATACTTCGATAGTTATAAAATTAAGAAAGGATGCTAATCGCCAAATACTTTAAAATAAAGTGCAGTGGGGGATTATCCATGAAAATTATTATCACGGGTACTACAGGGATGGTAGGCGAAGGCGTTTTAATGAATGTCTTTCCCATCCGCAGGTTGCGGAAGTGTTGAGCGTAAGCCGCAAATCTACCGGCATGTCGCATCCGAAATTGCAAGAATATATCGTGGCCGATTTTATGTCTCTACAGGAAAAATAGCAATGTCAAAAGGTGGAGGAATCGTTTTGAAAAGCAAAATTATTTTAATTACAGGCGCAACAGGCGGCATTGGCAAAGAGACCGCCAGGGCTTTAGCCAGGCAGGGTCATACTGTAGTGATTCACGGGCGAAACAAGGTGAAGACCCAACAAGTGTGCGAAGAAATTAAATCCGAAACAGGTAATATTAAAGTTGATATGCTGCTCGCCGATCTGCTTTTACTTTCTGACGTTAAATATATGGCAGATGAATTCA
>JBDKVA010000089.1:0-21817 GCA_039679375.1 Clostridiaceae bacterium | reverse complement strand
CACGCCTAAGGGTAGCGGTTATTCAAGGTGCTGACAATGGCTCACTTTTTATGCCATCTGGACTGCACAACTTTTGGAGACCCTTCGCACAAGTTTCATTTTACCGAAAACAAGCACAGCATAAGCTCTTTTCTGCCAATCTCCCGTTAGGTCATAAAATGTTGCAGCATTTTTTGCTTTGATCACATCATAAAGAGTATTCACAAATAGCTCCCGTTTTTGGTCGTCCAAGGAGTTAACCCACCGGTTCAGCGTTTCGTTCATATAGAGCGCGCTTTTTTTCATCGACTGCGCGTATTGAAAATTATTGCCGTCAACAAGCCACGAAAAAGGATCGTGCTGCATGAGCCAGATACGGTTGCTTTTCACTACGGAATAGTTTTCCTGCTGCTGCAAAAGCATTCCGATGATGGACGACTGCGGCAGGGTCTTATGAATTCGATCTTGTATAACCCCATATTCATTGCTCAGAAAAACCTCGTCCCTGAATCCAGGCCCGTCATGACTGAAGATATGCGTAATCCTTTCCTGAACGGAGGGGCGGCATTTTATGGAGGAATAGACCGCGATATTTCCTCCTTTTGAATGTCCGCCGATTTTTAATTCGCATGAAATTCTGTCCGCGACGGCATTCAGATAGGCAACCCCTTCTTCCTGTGACGGAACGGGGCTGATAAAGGCCATGTTAAAATCCTCTTTCCATCCGACAAAGGTTGAATCAGTTCCGCGATAAGCGATATAGGCCGACCCGTCGTCCAACAAAAACGTAACGCCTGAAAACTGCTTTTCAGTCTCGGGATCTGTTTTATTGACATAGAAAATCACTTTCATGTCACGAAACCTTGAACTGTCCGCAAGCGCAAAGAACAGGCGCCGGTTGTTTCTGCTGTCCCATGTATTATGAAACAACGCATCTGTGTTATTCATACCCGCTATTTCTTCTATATCCACCGGCGTCGCGGCATCGGACAGGCCGGAAACGAAACCGTCAAAATTCAGGTAGGCCAATTTGGATAAAATCAGACTGTCAATCTCGTTGAATGTTCCGTTTATAAAAGTTTCGTTTTTCTCTATTGCATAATTGATGATGTTTTTCATATCATTCGCTCCAATTTCGGCCGGGAATATATTAAAGCGGCGCGCGCCGCTAATAACTCGAACACCATAAAATGAAAGGCAATATGTGTTTATAGCATTCATTCCTATTTTATCGGATTTTCCGTGGACGTCTTTTCGCTTTGGTTTTCCAGTTCACTCAGAATGCTTCCGTCAAATATACTGCGCATTTTTGCCACATACTCTGCCGGTTCATCCTTCATTCCATTGCTGGCCCATCTCACAATCATACCAACAAAAGCAGTGGATATAAATTCGGTAATAAATCCCCATTTTTCTTCTTCAAATTCTGCATTTTGAATGTTTTCTATTACTGATATCGAAATATCTCGGATATAATCACGCAAATATTCCTGAAAAGAGTTTTGCCCGGTTGTGTTAAGCGCGTTCATATAAAACGTCTTATTCTGCCGCATATAATTACACAAGTCCACCAGACCGTCCAACCAATGTTCCACGTTGTTATAGGAACTCATGAAACGGGCGGTTTCTGTATAATAAATCCAATTCATTAGATCATACTTATCCTTGAAATGATAATAGAAGGCTTGCCTTGTCAATCCGCAATCATCCACAATATCCTTTACGGAAATCTGATTGAAGGCTGTCTTTGCCATTAACCTTTTTAAGGAATCGGCAAAGGCCAGTTTAGTTATATTTGAATCCGACATGGAAGCCTTCCTCCTTTCAATCCCAACAGCCCGATCATGCACTGAAGTAACGCATCTGCTATTGCGCACGTTTCCAGAATGTACGACGGGTGGCGCGAATCAGATCCTCGTAGCGTTCCAGCACTTCCGCAATAACATCCTTCCAGGGTTTGGGGATCGTAGAGCGAGCGACCATGCCGACTTCACGAAGCCTTGTTGGATTATCCACCCTCGATTGTCCTTTCTTTCGCGGCTTTATTTGCTATGCTTGAATCCGTAGGCTTTTTTATTACAAATTTATTCATAAACATTTGCTGCGCGATCTGATAGATATTCCCGACAATCCAGTAGAGGCCCAATCCGGCAGGCACGGTAAAGGATATAAACCCGCTCATGGCGGGAGACATCAGGAGCATATTTTTTTGCATAGATGACTGCATCTGGTCACCGCTTGTCTGAGGCGTCGCCTGCATGGAGTATTTTGCGGATATATAGGATGTGAGGGCTGACAATACAGGGATCAGAAGCAGAAGGAAAGTATGTATGCCCACGCCGGGATTCATATAAACGCTGGGATTCCAGGCGGGTATCGCGCCAAGATTGATCCCCAGGAAATCCATGTTGAACAAATCGGCCGGTTTCAGCAGATGGGCTACCTTCTCCAGCAGATCCGTATGGCTGCTAAAATAAGTAATGATACTCAGGTCTTTCATATTCGCAAGCTTGTCGGCCCCCTGCGGTACCATTTCATATAGCTGTCCTATTGCCTCCGCGGATATTCCGGCCATGTATTTCAGCGGCTGTGAGATCACATAATACAGCGAAAACAAAACCGGCATCTGTATCAGCAGGGGAAGGCAGCCCCCGGCAGGGCTCACCTTATTTTCCTGATATAGTTTCATCAGCTCCGCGCTTTGCTTTTCCTTGTCGTCTTTATACTTCTTTTGGATTTCCTGCATCTGCGGCTGAAGCACGCCCATTTTTGAGGTCGATTGAACCTGCTTTATGGTCAAAGGAAGCATCAGGGATTTTATCCCCACAGTAAAAAGTATGATCGCGATCCCATAATTTTGAAACGCAATGTGATCATAAATAAATTTTAAGACGGCTCCCATAGGGCCTGCAATGATATCAAACATCCTTTTTCTGTTCCTTTCCTGAGAAAAACGCGCTAATAAGACAACAGGCTTTGAAGCCTGCGCACATTTTTTCGCTCTCCGAAATCAAAAATCTCCATAAACGCGCAATATTTGTCCACCGTGATGACAATGCAAGTCTCCCTATATTTAGGCGGCTTTATCGTCATAGGCCACATATGCTTTAAGATAATATCTTTTTCCATCGCATTCAGGCTAAACAGCTTATTTGCATTCTCCAGCGCAACGTGGGGGTGTATAAACCCGTGCAACCCCTCATGCGATCCTTTAATATGCCAGTCATACAGGAAGAAATCGTGAAGAAGCCCGCCTCTGGCCGCGGAGCGATAATCAAGACCCATCCGCCTGCAAACAAGATAGCCGCTGTACGACACATAAAGGCTATGCTCCAGACAGTTGATATCGCCGTGCTGTATATAATTTTTCATGTACCTGACCATAGGATGGTCTATTAAATCGCGCATACAATCCAGGTATTCCATATCGACAGAGGAATCCGGTTCCAGTCTTAATTTTGAAATGATCCAACCGAGCATTGGTATTACTCCTTTTACTTGTGTATTTTCAGCGGCGTGATCGAAACATTGAAACTACAAGCCCTATAACGATAACAGCAGCCAGCGCCAGGCCTGTTTTGAGTACGGCAATATTGAAAACATACATTTCACCGCTTGTATCCGCGCTAAGGCCGGAGCTGATTAAGACTCCAGCGATGATTATACTTACGGCAAGCAATATCACGCTGAAGGATATCCTGTTGAAGATCCGTTCCAATCGGCTTTGAAACGTATTCATATCTTTCATTTCAAATTGAACGGCAAAGTCCTCATTTTCCGCTTTGCGCAGGATGTTCCGCATTGCAGCCGGGAACTCGCCCAACAGCTTTTGATAATTCCATAGGCTTCTTTTGATTTCGGTTTTTATTTTCCCGGCTGAAAAGGACTGATAAAGCAGCTTTTTGGCAATTGGCTCCGCGACAACAAGGGAGTTAAGCTCCGGGGCCAGTTTCTCCAGTAGCCCCTGAAGCGTGCCCAGCGTTTTTGCCAGGAGGGCGTATTCATGGGGGATTTTCACATGATTTAAATATGCGGTATGAAAGGTCTCATGAAGCAAATCATCAAGCTTGATCTCGCTCATGGGCATGGTCAGGTATTTGTCGATGATTGTGTCTATATCCTTTTCGAAGTGCTTGATATTCTTCCGGTCGACCACAACGTCCATATCAAGGATGGAGCTGACCACCATACGACTGTCTCTGGAGGCAACGCCTATAAAGAATTTAGAAATCATTTCTTTGCGGGCTTCATCCAGGCGGCCCACCATTCCCATATCGAGAAATATAATTGTCCCGTCCGTCATGACCTGAATATTGCCCGGATGTGGGTCCGCGTGGAAAAAACCGTCCCTGAGTATCTGATTGCATATGGACGTCGCAAGTCTCTCGGCAGCTTTTCTCCGGTCAATGCCCACCCGATCCAATTCTTCCAAATCGCTGATCTTGATGGCCTCAAAATACTCCATGGTAAGGATGTGTTTAGTCGTGTAAATCCACTTTATCCTTGGGACCGTGACGCCTTCATCGAGGCTGAAATTGCGCAGGAAGGTATCCGCGTTTTCTCCCTCTTTCGTAAAATCCAGTTCAGCTTTTATGGTTTTTTCAAAATCCGCTACCATCCCGCTAAAGTCATATAGCTCCCCATATTTTGTGTGACGATCAATAAAACGCGCTATGCTTTTCAGGATGTCCAGATCCAGCTCAATGATTTTTTCGATGCCCGGTCTTTGAACCTTCACGGCGACCTGTTTGCCTGAGAATAGTCTTGCATGATGGACCTGAGAGATGGAGGCCGCGGCCAGCGGCTTTTCGTCAAATTCCTGATAGATATGATCCAGATGATCGTTAAATTCAGCCTCAATCAGCGCCTTCACATCGGAAAATGGAAACGCCCGCACCGAATCCTGAAGCTTTTTCAGTTCCTCGGTCAGCCCGGCCGGCAGGATATCCTGCCTTATGCTAAAAATTTGGCCCAGCTTGACAAATGCCGGCCCCAGTTCCTCCAAGGCCAGCTTCAGGCGTTTTCCCGCGGAAGCTTCGGCATTTTCAGGAGCGGCGCCGGCATCTGAAATTCTGTTTTTTAGCTTTAACGGATGACGGGACCCAAATCGCCTGAACAACATTCCGAATCCGTGCTTTGTAAAAACGGCGATAATCTCTTTATATCTTTTAATGCGCATGCGCCCGTAATCCATCATGTCAACCTCAGCATAGTAAAATTACCTCCATTGGACTTCACATCCCTTTCCGAGTCGGGCGGTTTTCCGGTATCATTTATCCTGTTTACTTTATATCTCCATTTTTAGAAAACCCCTGGTCCCGGAATGCCTGTTGTATCTGTTCTTTTATGATCTCACTGATCTCATCTTTGGTAACAATATCTTCTTTTCGGGCGATATTCACATTCTCCAGAGCTTTTGTTACCTCGCTCTGAATCAGTTTTTTCAGTTCTTCCCGTTGTTCTTCGCCTTTTTGAACAAGTTCGCCCGCAAACTGTCGGGCATCTTTTTTTGCCACTTCGCCCTTGCTGACCAATTCTTCCACCAGTTCTTCAATTTTCTCCCGAGAATACACCACAAGTCCCAAGCCCAGGTTAATGGATTTTTCAAGTGAATTTAGCATGAGAAACACTCCTTTTAATATAATAAATTTTCTGCCAGACTTAAGGATTCAAAGGCACCATCCCTGTCGTGACCGAGTATGATCTGAACAGTCGTCCCGTATAAAGTACCGAAAATCAATTTTGCTATGCATTTTGAAGATTGCCCCAGCAAGCTTTTGTTGGCTATAGTATCAGGCGGGAGATTTCTTTCGATGATTTCCGTTATAGCGTTAAATAGGCTGTCCAACTGTTCTCTGAAAGCTGGAATCCACAAAGCCTGTGCCGTAAAATCGATAAAGAGCCTTAACAACTTGGGATTATTCCTAATCAGTTCCTTAAAGTATTTCACAAGAGATGAGAGCTTATCCTTTGCATCCGCTGTAGATTTTAGAGTAGCCTCTATTTCGCTTAAGTATTGAGCCATCATCATATTAATAACTTCGCCAAACAAATTTTCTTTATTCTTGTAGTAATACGCGAGTTGGCTGAGGGCAACGCCGGCTTCATCGGCTATGTTGCGCATGGACACGTTGGCATAGCCATTTGTGGAGAGGCATTCGTAGGCTGTATTAAGAATCTTTGCCGACGTATCTTCTTTTTCTGTTTTTCGCGGCATCATTACACCTCCATAATAGTTCGGACGACCGTTTTAATTATAACATAATATTTTCTCTTTTGTCAAGACTCTTTCTGTGTTGCAGGTTTGGTCACCTTATACTAATTTAATGAAAGCAACCGCGATTGAACTGAAATAATTGCCTGATCCAAATGCTTTTTCACATCTGATGACAGCATCCCAAACATGTCAATCGTTGTATTGTTCATCATTTCCTCTAATCAAAGCATCTAATTCTTTAATCAGCGAATCAATACTGCCCCCATCCACAAATCCTGCCTTCTTTGCTTCTAAAAGCTCTGTTTTTGACATATCATAATTCTTGATATCGAAATAGAGCAACCCCAACAGATAATGGCTGTCAGCAGGAGATATTTCATCTATGCCCTTGGCGTGGGCAATGGCTTCCTCATATTTCCCCTGAGACGATTCGGATAGGGTCAGGGACCATAAAACATGATAGACCAGTTTATTTTCCGATGGATTCATAGCCATAATTTCTTCTCCGAGGCTTTCTGCTTCTACCCAGCTTTTTGTCTGCATCAGTTCGTCCAAATAGTTAATTTTTTTGAGTATGGTGTTTTGGTTGTTATTAAATCCGTATAACAACCCTGAAAGAATGAGTGTGACAGTTACTATGAAAAACAGAGGTCTGCTCAGATACTTCTTGACACTTTTTTTTGAGGTTACTATACCTGAGGAAAGAAACCCCCCGATGAGCCCGCCTATATGGGCGTAATTATCAATTCCTGACCTTGAAAAGCCAAATATGATGTTTATAACGATAGTCGCAATAACGTTATTCCCAAAGTATCGTCTAAATAAAACAGGATTTTCAACGCCAAAATACAGCAACGCACCCAGCAAACCGAACAAAGAGCCTGAGGCACCTACACTGGGGTTAATTGAGAACATAAAGCTCATAATACTGCCTATGATTCCCGCAATCATATAGACCAAAATATACTTTAAATGCCCGAATATCTGTTCAACCGTTCTGCCTACGGCATACAGTGAATAGGTATTAATGGCCATATGAAGCAGATTGGCATGCAGGAATATTGGCGTGACAAACCGCCAATACTCTCCGTTCAGAATTCTGAAATTTTCCTTCGCACCAAATTCTATTAAAAGGGTGTTATAAGAATCCCCTTTTATCATTGCGTATAAAGTAAGGAGTGCCCACACTGCAATGTTAATCCCCATTAAGGTGTATGTCAGCCAAGGCTTTTTTGCAGCAAGCACCAATGTATTTTCTTCATGCTTTTTTCTTATCAGGGCGTAGATGTCAATGTTATCATCATAGTTTTCAAATCCGGATTCAAGAACAGACTTCAAAACCCTATCTATTCCGAATGTTGTAAAGGCAGACTGGTTAAACTTGTCGGCTTTTTTTTTGGCCAAATTCACACATAAGCATTTTACGCGTTTATTATCCTCTGCATATTCAGATAGGATTGTATGACGCTTTTGCATATCAGACTCTGATTCAAAAACAAATACTTTATAAAAGAAAAAATCCCTCTGTGGATTTTCCTGTGCTATATTACGGCTGAGTGTAAGCCTCTTTTTGATTTCATCGTGGCTGCAAGCCGCCGCATTGATCAATTCAACAAGCAGGTGTTTGCCTGAAGAATATTTGATGAGCACCTTAAAATCCGGATTTTCCAAAATGACACCGTCTTCGCCAGTTATAGGCATAAAATCCTGTTTGTCAATCAACGCCAAGAAGGCAGCACTGATATATTTTTTTGGCATATCAATCATTTGAAAGTCTCCTAAGTTAATCGTGTAAAGCCATACACTTGCAGCTATCGAGAAACTCCTTCGCCGCTCACCGTGCCATAAGGACAATTAATGATGATAGTAACCTCTCCCAGGGAGTGCCACAGGCTATCGGCAAACAGAGAAACCAATTCGACTCCGCTGACAGCCGTATTCGCCTGTGGCAGGATTGGTTTGCTTTATTAAATTCATTTTTCCTTACTAAACCACGCTACCAAAACGTCTCTCCTGAGTGCGGTATCCTTCTATAATCTTAATGAGTTCTTCTTCTGTGAAATCCGGCCAAAGTGTATCGGTAAAGAATAATTCGGTATATGCCATCTCCCATAATAAATAATTGGATAGTCTGTTTTCTCCTCCGGTACGGATGAGCAGATCAGGCTCCGGTATATTTGCCGTATCCAAATAAGCAGAGATCGTTTTCTCTGTGATATTTCCTTGTAAAATAGAAGTATCAGCCATCATCTTTTGGATTGCCCTTTTAATTTCATCCCTGCCACCATAATTAAATGCTACCTGCAGGTGTAAACCCTGTTGCGAGCAGGTCATGGCTTCTGTCCGGGAAATGATATCCTGGAGGGAGGAATTTAACTTTGACTTATCACCTATTACAGTAAGCCTGATTTTATTCTCCATGAATTCCGAACAGGTATCTTTCAGGTAATTATAAAGAAGCTCCATTAAGAAAGTTACCTCTTCTTCAGAGCGTTTCCAGTTTTCCGTCGAAAAAGCATAGACGGTCAGATATTGAATACCCAACCGGCTGCAAGCCTCTGTCATTCTCCTTAAATTTTCACAGCCTTCCTTGTGCCCATAGATTCTTGGCATCAGCCGTTTTTTTGCCCATCTGCCGTTCCCATCCATAATCATGGCAATATGAACAGGCATATTATTTTTACATTCTCTCATCCTTACCTCCACGCAGCACAACCGAGCTATCATAAGGTCTGTATTCACCAAGATAGTAAACGTCTGTTGCTTTTTACCCATATGTTTATTATAATATAGATTAAAGAACGGTTGCAATGGTTATTCGAGAGAGCATGTGATGCTTATGCTACAATATGCGCTATATTTGTTTAGTATTAAGGCGGGAGGTATTATGAGTGATATATGCTAATGGCCGATTGGATCGGCGCTGTATCAAAACGAGAAAAGCAATAAAGCAAGTTTTTATTCGGCTTATGACAGAAAAAGATATCAGCGATATTACAATCAAAGAAATTGCGGACCAAGCAGATATCAACAGAAAGACTTTTTATTTCCATTATACAGATGTGAACGGGGTACTGGATGACATAGAAAACGATGTATTGGAACAACTTTGTGGAATAATTGAGAGCTTTGATATTCAGAAGGCCATCTATGACCCTTATCTGATCTTTAAGGAACTGACCAATATCATCAACGATGACTTCGACTTCTATAAATATTTCCTTCAATCCACTTCTGACAGCAGGTTACTGGAGAAAATAAAACATGTACTGAAAAATAGGATTATCGAACTTGTGGGACCCGAAATAAATAATAAAAAAATGCTGCCATATGCAATTGAGTTCGCAGTATCCGGTATCCTATCCATATATAGAGAATGGTTCAATTCTGATCGGACGTATTCACTGGAAGAAGTGTCTGCTTTTGCAGGTTCATTGACTTTTAATGGATTATATACGATTTTTAGATAAAGAAGCGGCATAATTAAACAATGGCGAAAAGTCTTCCAAGCGGCTTTTCGCCATTGTTTTTACATCCATGCGCGGATATCTTCTATAAAATAATTGAACGGAGGCAGTTACCTTGGGACGGTCTCCTTCGTTCTGTTTTCATAGCAAAGCGGTGGAACTAAACTGAATAGTAAAGCAATATTCATCTTTTTAGCGTAATCCTCATCATCTATTGTACGGGAAGCTTTATACCGCAGTATATTCAGAATAAAATGATGTAGATAAGGATGTCGTTCTGATCGGAACGACATCCTTTTTTTGTCATTTTTTGCGGTTTTCCTATAACTTTTCTATAACTAACCTATAACTTTTCTATAATTTTTCCAGTATCCTTAAAGTGATAATAGGATAATTATAACCATCAACCTTATAGCATATAGGCTCATATCTGGTTAGCTATGGCTTAGATGCAACATGGACCGCTGCACGATGGTAACAAAAAACCATTGTTTCAGCACGGATTTAACGTCCTGTTTATGCAAGTAGTAGCTGTTTTTGCTATACTGGTGCTTCGTGAATACATTTTCAAAGCCACAAAATACTGGCGAGAACATAGGTACAAGCGGCACTTCTAAGAACAACGAGAGATATAAACAGCGTGGATGATGAAAGCAATAAGCTGTTGGACAAGTTCTACAGGCTTAGCCCGAAAGAAAGATATATTTTGTCGCTTTTCTGTTGGTAGAGATTTTCTCTTAAACGGATTGCCAAAATAATAAGTCTGCCAATGTTTATAACAAAAAAATGTCTTTATGCTACGTTGAATAAGGCTGCGAATTCTTTGGAGGTATGAGTATCGCAACCATTTAAGTATAAATCAAAAATAAATAATTCTTATGTTAAGGGCAAACCCGGCGAAAGCCGGGGACGCAAAGCCAAGGGTCTACGGCGCTTAAAGCGTTATGATAGCCTGGTTGCCAAGTGTTGCATGCGAAAGCCTGCCCTTTTTCGGGCAGGCTTTTGTGCTGTTTGGCCATATGCAACTTTTGATGGATGTTTTTTTATAAAGGCTATTTAGGCCCCCGACTTTCGCCATTTGCTATGAGCGAAAGGGGTATCGGAAATGTATTGTAACCAATCTTATAAGAGCCTGAAATAAAGACGAAGAACTTCGTACATACTTATGCATCCTTATAATTTCATACCAAAGTAAAAATCCAGTGATTTGCATAGTGCATTTTGCTGGGTTTTTTCATTCGACTTTTTTCTACAAAATCCGACCACATTCTACCAATTTTATGCCGATACAGATTCGATTAAAAGCAATTCACCGCCCCCGCTGCCGCTCTCCTCCGCTTCTGACATTTTGACTCATCAAAATTTCAGGAAACGGAGGACAAGCCATATGGCTAAATTTAAACACTGCTTTATCAGAGATAACGGAGCATATCGAGAGATTCCGTATACAACTCTCTTTATTGATAATGAGCGTAATCCCGAATATGCGGACCGATATTTTCTACCGTTCAACGGATGTCTGCTGGAAGTGCCTTTTGAGGATTACCGGAAGGCACATAAAAACAAACGTCGGCAAAAGTATATCCGCGAGGAAGCCGAGCTGCATTGCAAGGTATCCTACCAAGCACTGGATAGCGAAGAAATGACCGGTGAGGAATTCCTCCGAGATGTCGACACGGATGTGGAGGCTGAAGCGATAACGTCAGTAATACTTTCTAAAGCACTGCAAAAGCTGACAGACAATGAGCGCAGACTGATCACACTACTGTATTTCGAGGATCTGACGGAGCGTGAGTGTGCCGAAATCTTTGAGATAACACAGAAAGGCATTAACAAGCGAAAGCATAAAATACTCGGCAAGCTTAAAAATATTTTAGAAAGTTAAGATTTTTGGTTCTCAAACCCCCCCATTTTTCGGCATGAAAAGTGAGGGGGTTTTTTCTCCTCCCGTTTAAGTTCTTTATCTGATCTTTGAAAACTGAATATCCGACGACCTAAGTACGTTAGCTGACGAGCTCCCAAAAGGGGCAAGCGACGTCGGAGGATGCGCCAAGACCCCCTGTGGCGGGTATCCGCCATAAAAAGACGGCCAAATAAGGGGCGAGCGATACCCATCCGTCCGAAAAACAGCACTGGCAAGCTGTATTGCAATGACCTCGTCAGCCTACAATGATAACTCCCGCCCAGCCACAGCTCACACAATGGGGGCGGCCAGCGGAGATCCCGGTGGAGGTGAAATTCCTGTGATGCGGCGCCCGCCGCAGCTTAGATCGTCGCCCAGGGCTCGGGAAGTAGTGTCAAATAGAGCCAACAAGCAGAAAAACAAAGACTTAATGTCAGAAGCCATGAGGGTCGCCCAAAAGCAGGCGCATCAAGCACCTTTATTCATTACAGGGTGGCCCTTATGTTTGTGCCATTAAGACAACTATGCTAAAGGAGGGATGGAACTTTGCTTGAAAATGAAGAATGGCGTATTCACCGCGGTGATATCTACTACGCCGATTTAAGTCCAACCATAGGCTCTGAACAGGGCGGCATCCGCCCAGTCTTGATCCTGCAAAACAATTTGGGTAACAGACACAGCCCCACAGTGATCGCCGCAGCGATTACCAGCCGCATAGACAAATGCCGGCTCCCTACTCATGTATCCATCGGTGAATCCGTCAGAGGGCTCCACAAAGATTCCATCGTCCTGCTTGAGCAAATTCGCACTATCGACCGGAAACGGCTGAAAGAACATATCGGGTCATTGGATGATACGGACATGGAGCAAATCAATAAGGCGCTGGAAATCAGCATGGGGCTGGTTCCGGCGCTTATTTAATTTAGAATTGGAGGTTAAAAATATGGACGCAGGGAAACGGGCATGGATCTATGCCAGAATTGATGCGCCGGAGGATTACCACTGCTTTCTAAAAGGACAGAAAGAAGAACTCTGCAACTATGCTAAGCAGATGGGATTCACGGTTGCCGGCGTTTCCTCCGACATAGCCAGCGGCATCTGGTTTGATCGCCCCGGTCTCGCACAGGTTACGATGGCGGCCGAGATCGGAAAATTCGATATCCTTCTGGTGAAGAAATTTGACCGCATTGGCAGGGATTTTGAACAGACCATCACATATCTGCGCCACCTTCATGAGCTCGGTATAAAGGTGCATTCGCCGTTAGAGGGTGAGATCGATATCATCTCAAATCTGGAGCAGCATAATGCCATTTTTGGCATGAAGCTTGAATAGGAGGTTTTAGCAATGGTACAGCAACAGACGTATCAAAACATCATGTATTGGGCAGGACTCGAAACCTTGAAACGGCTGGCAGTACAGCTCAATTGGGATCAAAAGCGGCTGGAAATAGCTTGCGCTGAGCTTGCTAAAAAATATCAGCCGTCTTCCGGAATGATTCAGTAGTATTGAGTATAGCTATTCCATGCTATATATGGTAGTGTGTTGTGTTGAGAAAGGAGGTAAAAACGCTGTGAATACTGAGAAAACAGGCATCAACGGGACCGCGGCACTGTCAAATGGTCAAAGAAAAATCATCGTTATTGACCCACGCCAGCCTGAAGCGAGAAAACTGCGGGTGGCTGCCTATGCGAGAGTCAGCAGCGATTCTGCCGATCAGCTCAACTCGTACATTTCCCAAGTGAAATACTATACCGGGCTTATTCAGGAAAATGAGGCTTGGGACTATGTTGACATCTATGCAGACGAGGGACTGACCGGGCTGAACGCTGACAAGCGGGAAGATTTTCAGAGGATGCTGTCAGACTGCCGCAAAGGAAAAATCGACCGCATTCTCGTCAAATCGGTTTCCCGATTCTCCCGCAACACCACCGACTGCATCGGCACAGTCCATGAGCTCCAGAAGCTGGGCGTGACGATCTTCTTTGAAAAAGAAAATATCGACACTGCCAACCTGTCGAGTGAGTTTTTCCTCTCCTTCCACGGCACAAGAGCGCAACGGGAGTCCACTTCCATCTCCGGCAATATGCGCTATGGGTGTCGCATGAGGATGAAAAACGGCACCTTCATCCCATCCTCCACGCCATACGGCTACATACTGAAGGATCGGGAACTGACCATCGAGCCGACGCAAGCCGAGGTGGTCAAGCGAATTTTTGAAAGCTATCTCACCGGCATGGGTATGGCCAGCATAGCGGACGAGCTAAACGCAGAGGCGATCCCCCGTAAGCATGGCCGCTCCCGTTGGTATCATACCACCATCTTTTATATCCTGACCAACATCGCCTATGTTGGGGATGCGATCTGGCAAAAGAGCTATACCACCGACACCCTGCCATTTAAAAAGATGATTAATAATGGTGAGAAAGATCGGTATTATGTGAGCGACAGCCACGACCCGATTATCGATCGTAAGGATTTCGACACAGTCCAGGATCTTCTTGCGATTAGAAAAACCACCTATCGCTCCGGACAGGAGCCAGGGCAATATCTTCTCAGCAAAAAAGTGTTTTGTGGAGAGTGCGGTACACTGTTCCGGCGCAAGGTATGCTCCGACAAGATATATTGGGTCTGTCGCCGGCACAACGCAAAAAAGGCCGAATGCTCCGTCCCGCAGATTCCAGAATCGGAGCTATATGAAGCCTTTGTACGCCTGTACAATAAGCTCCGGAATAACAGGAACAGCATCCTCGCTCCCATGCTGGAGCAGTTGCGAGCGGTAACGGACAGACGCTACCGGAGCAACAATAAAATGTGCGAACTGAATAAAGAGATTGCGGAGCTTTCAGAGCAGATTCTCATACTCAACCGACTGAAGTCGAAAGGGTATATAGAATCTGCTCTTTACTTTACTCAGGTGCGAGAGATCAATCAAAAAATTAAAACCTTACGCTCCGTTAAGCGAAAGATCATGGAGAGCGACGAAGCCGACAGCGTCATCGAAGCCACCGAGCAACTGCTGGATCTGCTGGATGACAGTCCTGAATGGCTTGATGAGATGGATGTAGAACTGTTCGAGGACATGGTGGAAAGGATCACCGTGGAATCGCCGGAACGAATCAAAATTCGGCTATGCAACGGTCTGGAGCTTGCGGAGGCCATCAAAAGGACGGTGAGATAATTTGACGAGGACACGAACCATCCCCTTTGGATATCAGATGACAGGTGGCAAAATTACCCTCTGCCCACATGAGGCGGACGCAGTCGACAGGATTTTCAAGGCTTATCTGGACGGCGACTCCTACGCTCAAATCGCCGCAAACATGATGCGCCAAAGGATTGTCTACCACAGAGATGCCAACCAGTGGAACAAACATATGGTTAAACGGATTTTGGAAAACTCCAAATATATGGGGCATGAGCAGTATCCACGCATCATACAACCCATGATGTACAACGCCGCACAATCCAGACGCAACCTTAAAACAGCCGGATGGAAACGTCAGCCGGTTTGTACCGAGATGGTGAAGCCAAAGGCCCTTTGCGCCGAGTGCGGCAAACCATTCCGAAAAATAACCAGCACCAATCCCAAAAGCATAAACCGCTGGTGGCACTGCTCCAACGAAGAATGCTCTTGTACCCTGCGCATGAGCGATGCTGATCTGGAAAATACGATACTTAAAATCATTAATCGCATCTTTGACAAACCAGAGTTAATTGAGATCCCTGAACATACAGAACCCCTGCTGTCGCTGGAAATTAGCCGGTTGACTAACGAGATCACCCGAGAGCTTGGCAAGGCTGACTTTAACGAGGAATACACCCGGATGCTCATAACTGCCTGCGCCGCTGAAAAATATGAGATGTGCAATGACAGCACCGCCATCCGAAAGACGCAAGAGATGAAAGCCAATATAGAGGGTCATGCTCCGCTGACAACCTTCGATCCTGGGCTTTTTATAATGACGGTAGAAGCCGTGCTGATTTCGCAAGATGGCACACTGACCATGCAACTCATAAACGGTCAGGTTATTTCATAGAAAGGAAGGAAAACGCATGGAGTCCATAGTCCGAGAAAAGCAAGTACGCATGATCCCCGCAACCCTCATTTGTCCCGAGCGTGATATTCGGAAAAGGCAGCTTCGCGTCGCCGCTTACTGCCGCGTCTCTACGAACAACGAGGAACAACTCAGCAGCTATAAATCGCAAATCGAATACTATACGAACAAAATCAACGAAAATCCCAATTGGACGATGGCTGGCATTTTCGCAGATGAGGGCCTCTCCGGTACGTCCACAAAGAAGCGCAAAGAGTTTAACCGGATGATTCAAAAATGCAAAAAGGGCCGAATTGATCTGATCCTTACCAAATCCATCTCCCGCTTCTCTCGAAATACGCTGGATTGTCTGACGAACATTCGGATGCTGAAATCACTCGGTATCGGCGTGGTTCTCGAAAAAGAGGGCGTCAATACGATGGAGGAAGATGACGAAACCATACTCACCATCCTGGGCAGCTTCGCACAGGCTGAAAGCGAATCCCTCAGTAAAAACGTAAAGCTCGGCTTTCGCCAGAGCTTCAAAGCTGGAAAGGTACCATTCCACTATAAAGGGTTCCTCGGATACCGCAGAGGTGCGGACGGTCAGCCGGAGATCGTGCCGGAGGAAGCAGAAATCGTTAAACGGATTTTTCACCGCTACCTGGCTGGGCAGAGCGTTCCCGCCATCAAAAAGGAGCTGGAGTCCGATGGCATCCCTTCTCCGAAAGGCAAGGAAAAATGGTCGGTCGGCGTCATTCAGTATATGCTCCGCAACGAGCGGTATATCGGCGATGCTCTTCTTCAAAAGACCTATATCTCGGATATGCTGACCACGCGGATCAAAAAGAACAACGGCGAACAACCCCAATACTATGTCGAGAACAATCACGTTTCTATTGTCGACCGCGATACTTTCCAGCGTGTGCAGGAGGAAATATCACGACGTAACAGTAAACACAGGGTTTCCTCCAATGCTAAAACGGAGCTTTCCAAATACAGCAGTCAATACGCTTTGACCGAGTTACTCGTCTGTGGTTGCTGCGGCACCCCATACCGCAGGGTGACATGGACACGACCGGAAGGCAAAAAAATCGTATGGCGATGCATTAACCGTCTGGAACATGGAAAGCAATACTGCAAAGACAGCGTAACGCTCGAAGAAAGTAAGCTCCACGAAGCCATTATGAGCGCCATCAGTGAGGTGATAACCCGCGGAATCCTGCTGACTGATCTGAAAGCAATCGCTACATACGGCATCAGCGTCGATCAGACATCGGCAGAAGTTTACAAAGCCCAGCGCCGCATCAAGGAACTGGACGAATCCATGCGGCACTGGATTGAACTCAGCGCAAAAGCTGGTGGTGACGAGGACTTCTATGATGCAAAGTTTAAGATGATACACGATGAGAAAATTTCGCTGGAAGCCTTCCTGCGAAAACAGGAATCCAATCAGCTTGCCGACCGAGGGTTTGTTCAGGAGGTCAATAAAACATACGAATTACTGGAGCATGATCCATTAGCCCTGACCAAATACGACGATCAAAAAGTGCGGGAGCTTATCGACACTATACGGGTAATGGACAAGAATATGCTCCTGATTACCTTCAAAGAAAATTTTGAAATGGAGCAGATCATTCCTGCATAAAAGGAGAGAATAATAATGGGAAAGAAACAATACCCGCCCCGACCAAAACGTGTGGCAATATATATGCGTGTCGCAACCGATAGTCAACGAGAACCAATTCACACAGGAATGCCCGCTCCTCTGCGTGAGCCGTTCAAATTGGAACCCGATATGCTCACACCGCTACCGCCAAGTTGGGTACGAGATATGGAGAATAACCGGAGAGATTGCCTGCGGGCTGGTTTCGAGGCTAAAAAGTGATAAATCTTTTTTTACTTGATTTCGCAGAACAACTAAGCGGGTTTCCAGAATTGGAAGCCCGCTTAGTTTAGCTCTATAACAAGAGTAATGTACTAATTTTGTACCAACCATATATCTTCTAGATTTTTATATTAAGAATATTCTTTATAACATCATAAACAATCATTATAATGCTTGGTATCATAACTAATGTAATGAAAATATTTACCTTTTTTCTTCTATTTTTAAATTCTTTCAAATGTTCTGGCCCGAAATCAAATTCTATTTTGGGCCAAAGTTTAGAAATTGAATCAAAGATTAACGGAGTCCATGAGAGACCTACAATCCAAGGTAATACCCATTGATAAATAAAGTAAAATAGTAACAAATTATCCAGAATTAATTTACGGATTTGTAATATTTTTTCAGACGGGTTCTCGATTGGTTGAACAAATAATAACATTATATAAGTAATAATTGCATTAAAAATTTTACCTAACCCCAAAGCAATAATCTGTCTTAAAATTTTTTTATATTTTATTACCCAATTTTCTTGTGGTTTAATTGAATTTATGTAATCAGTAAGATTAGTAAAAACCTTATTTACCCAACCAGAATCATCTCCACTAATTTTTACATAAGAATTATTACTACCTTCAGTAATATAAAATAATATATGTCTGTTAATTTTAAAGTCAAAGTATGTATATTCAATTGAAGAAACTTTTTTTATGTCTATTATTCCTCCTTCTTCAACAATACTTAAAGAATCGCTTTCATAAGTTGAGTTATCAAAGCAATTTATAGTATATTGTATTGAGGCATTTCTTTCTCCTCTTTTAGAATTGCTATATTCTTTTAATATAATGTTAGCAATATTTTTTAAATCTATTTTATTAAAAATTTTATTTTCAATAAAATATCGTCTTGATTCTTTCATTACAGCCCCCATTTTATGATTATTTATAATTGATTTAATTATTAAACTTTCTTTTCACGACTTCATGTTATATTTTGTAAAACTATATGTCAAGATTTTAACTAAATTTGTGTTTTAGTTGATATACTCATAAAAAATTAAGAGACTATCTACTATTTAATAAATGTCCTTTAATATTTCACTTCTTTTTTTTGCTGCATCGCGTTTCATACCTTCATTTACATGACCATACCGGTCAAGTGTAGTTTCTATGCTTTCATGTCCTAAGTCTGATTGAAGTGTTTTTATATCAACACCCTGCTGTAATGAAAGCAGGGCGAAGGTATGCCGCATATCATGGAATCTTATTGGGTCTATTCCAGATGCCTTTAAAGTCCCCTTGAAGTTCCGTAGAAAGTTTCTAGGTTGAAGTAGATTTCCAAGCTCATTTGTGAATATAAGCCCTTCTGACATCATCTTTTTGATTTCCGTATCCTTGTACCCGATAAACTCATATTCCTCAGCCTTATTCTTTTTATGCTCTTTAAGAGCCTGAATAACATCATCAGTAATTGCAATTACCCTATTCTGTGATGATTCTGTTTTTAGTTCCCTCAATATATGAGAGCTTCCTACCTTGACAAGCTGCTGAACGACTTTAACAGTGTAGTTCTTGAAGTCAATATCCTTCCATCGTAAACCAAGCAATTCACCACGCCTTAGGCCGGTATAGAGTTCCAGAAGGTATGCTGCATAATAACGTTTATAATATTTATTTGTTGATGCTGTTTCAAGAAACTTCTTTACCTGCTCGATGTTGAGTGTTTTCATCTCCTTCTTTATAAGCTTTGGAAGCTTTACGGCAGCTGCCGGATTGACTTGAAGATATCTTTCTTTTACAGCCTGGTCCAGTGATCCTTTTATGACTTGATGAATATGCCGTATGGTTTTAGGGGAGAGACCGCCTTCCTTTTGTTCAAGTTCGCCGGTCTCTTTATTTTTCCTTTTATCAGATCGTCCACCATAAAGTTTATCGTTATAAAGCTTCTGGATATGGGATGCCTGAAGGTTTAATAACCGTATGCCGCCAATTTCCGGATTTATATGATTTTTTATAAGACTTTCATATATCAACCAGGTAGTATCTTTTATAGAGCCTTTTATTGTTATATTCAACCAAGTATCAAGCCATTGCTGTATAGTCACTTTATGAGGTTCAACAAATGTATTGTTCCGGATATTTCCCTTCGCTTCATCCAGCTTATCTTTTACTTCCTTTTGTGTCCTACCATAGACTATATGCATTTTTATGCTTCCATCGGGTTTATATCCGATCGGAACACGACCTACCCATGTTTTATCACTACTTCTTTGAAATATAGTACCTTCGCCATTTGCACGCTTTTTTGACATAATTATGACCTCCTTATTCGCGTTTTTTCAATCCATTCTTCCAATGCCTTTTTAGGTATAAGTATTTTCCTGCATAATTGTATTTTAGGAAAATCTTCTCTATTTGCTATGTTATAGGCCATATTCATACCAACATTCAATAACCCGGCCATTTCTTTTACTGAATAAACTAATTTATCCATGTTTTGACCTCACTTTCATTCATACTTTTATCGGTTGCATTCTTCTTTCCTGATCCAGGAGCGCTTCCTTCTTACTTACGATCTTTTTGAAGTTCAATTTTTTTGATTTAAGATATTCTTCACCACGATTATGCAGCTGCTTTAATACCATGGCCGGGTCTTTCATTCCCAGCTTTGCAGCGAAGGTTGTTATGTTGCCGTAAGTAGCCGGGACCATCGCCTCAGCATCCATATTCAGCTGTTTTTCTCTTTTAATCAGGGGTTTTGAATCATATTCCTTGAAACATTTTTGTATCTGGAGCCACTTTTCATTTATGCTGCACCTGGTTGATCGTTCGTTATCAAGGTTTATTTTTAAAAGCCATTGAATTGTGCAATATTCCCATATGCTTCCGATATTATTGAAAGCATCATTAACACTGTTAATGTTTCTATCCTTCATGAATTCGCGGTTTATCTGGAATTCTATATTCCATACCTTACCGCAATTCATTCCTGCATTTTTCCATATCTCATAGAACCATTTTTTTGATTTTCTTTGGTTTATTTCAAGTACCTTGTCATATATGCGGGCAAATATTTTATTGCTGGCGCTTGATCCGAATGTCATTGCATTTACCTTTCTGCGATACCAATATGCTGTTTGGGTATAAAATTGGCCTTTAAAGTTTTCAACAAGATCATCAGATGCAATGCAAAATTCATCGGTATGGCAGCATAGGTCTATACGACTTATTTTTTCATCAGTTATGTTTCCGATGTTATCGAGAACCCATTGACAGACATTAGTCCAAGCCTGGTATGGTCCATACGACCAAAGGCATTCAGATTTTATTTTTATGAATATAGGGTAGAAGTCCTTATTTCTTGACCGATATTCTGCAATGTCAACCTCATATAGATCATTATGCAGGATATAGGCATATCCTTTTTTGCCGTTAGGTAGAACTTCATATGTCATTGAGCCGATTTCTATAGATACGATTTTGCTTGAATTGTTCCTTATTGCTTCCTTAGCTTCTTCCTTTTTCTTATCAAGCTTTGTAGTAAGTGTGTCTATGATATCATCATAGTTTTCAATATCTATGAAAAATAATAATGTGTCAATCATTGGTAAATGCATTTTTTAACCTCCGAAATATCCTAAAAGCTTAGAATCAACAATGTTTTGGTGTGGTTTGGTTTTGTAGCCCCCCCTGATAGTAGGGAGGGGGGAAAGCCGATTTTTCGGCTTTTAAGCGTAGATGATCATTGCTGAATACAATACAAAAAGGAATGATCCTTCACACTTGTATTGTATATCAATGATCCTTTTATCTTTTATGAATTCGTTTATCAGCTTTTCAAGCTTTTCCGCAGTTATAGTGGTAAAAATCTTTATATTTTTTCCCATTTAATTTTCCTCCATCTAGCAATATTTGTTATTTTTTGGTATAATACACATAACAAATTATGAGAGGATTATTTTATGAGTGAAGGATTCGATATCTTTAACCCTTTTCGCGAGCTCATCGCAGAACTCTTCAACCGGACATGGCTTGTTATAAGCAAGTCATACATCTTGATTTTTATAATTGCCGGTATAATCATATTTTTTGGCCGTAAAAATGGTATTTCGTTTATCCGTACTGGTTGCATAATATTATTTGCTGCTATATCAATAATCCTTCTAATAATGCTGTAATGAACGCCTAATTCATACATTCCTGTTATTGCGAACTACATTCCTTTAATCTTGAACATACTATTGTTGGATTTAGATTAAGTCTTTGAAACTTTCGCCACTCTTTATCTTCAGTACCGGCCTTGTCCTTATAAAGCATTGCATATGGCAC
>JBDKVA010000088.1:0-16191 GCA_039679375.1 Clostridiaceae bacterium | reverse complement strand
TCAGTTCAAAGGTATCATTTTGAATTTACCATTAATGCCGAACGTCCGACAATGATGTCCTCTATTTCAGGAACAAACGGACCTGCAAGGCTCGCGCTCATAAATGAATCCCTCTCATAGCCTCCCTGCTGCAATACCTTTTTTGTAGGAATATAGCATGCAATGCTGTTGGAATACCCAAGCACGATAACATCTTCACGAAACAGCCTCTTTATTTCTTTACCGATATCGCTTACAACTTCACATTCCAGGCAGATCATGCAGGTTTGGTCATCCAGCCTCAAATACGAAATATAATATGGAAGGTAATTTCCTGGCTTTTTTACTTTCATATCCTCTAACTTCTTCCTTATCGCTTTCTTTCTGTATTCGGGTTCGTTCGGATCGTTCAATACCGTCATCCATTCTGATTCGTTCCAGACCTCGGTATAAAGCTTCACCAAACTGAAACCTGTCTTAAGCGCGGCGTCTATTTTTCTCCACCCTGCGCCATCGATGCACTTTTGAATATCATTTGCAAGCGATTTGCCCCCGGCTTCAAGTTCTTCATACGTGCAATTCTTGAATTTTTCGCCGTTGTCCGTGACATACGGTTTGATATCGGCTCCGCAGCCCTGCAGGAATACGGCCGTCATACCTTTGTTTTTCTCCTCAAGAATCCTCCGTACAACTCCCGGGAAATCCGCCGATATGTAATAGTTGTCCGAGCCTAACGAAGTCGGATGGCAGGCATAATTATAGAGCAGTCCTCGAATTTTATCATTGCGGTCAACAAATTTGAAGAGCTGCAGATCTTCATCCATGCTGTCCTCGCCATAATACGGCCTCCACAATATCCCTTCCTGAGACGGGTACCTCCTGCTTACTCCGAATTTTGATCTGCCACTGCAAAAATAAATATTGCCCTCGGTCAGGTTCTTGAAGCCTTCCTCAAGCATGTTCATTATTTTACCCTTTACAATATTGTAATAACGGATCGCCTCAGTATAGTCCGGATTTTCCTTATCCCCGGCAGGTTTCGAAGCGCCCGCCAGCTCAGGGTCCGTATCCTCCGGAAATTCTTCTCCTGTAATACCGACTGCAGAATGTGTATGGGAATAGCTGATGATGATCTTATCTTGAGCCAGACCATATTTTTCATTTATAGCTTTTTTGATTCCATATGCAAATTTCCTGTCACCGAAACACACATCAAGAGCAATGATGACAACCGTTTCATTTGCCTGTATCAATGCAATGCTGGCGTAAGTATCGTCATGAACGCCGATGCTTTTGTGGTCTCTTGCAGCATAACCCGCCTGCTTGACCGAAATATCCGGCGTAATTTTTTCTTTCATCAAACTGAACTTCATGGAATCACTCCTTATCATATGAATTGTTGCGCGAAACATATAATCCCGTTAGATATATATGCCGGTCTTGAATTATATCGGTTAAACCTTAGATTTTACCATCAATGCCGCCCTTCCGACAATGATATCTTCAATTTCAGGAACAAAAGGCCCCGCAAGCCGCGCCGCCTTAAAGGATTCACCCTCGTAGCCGCCGTCCTGTATGATCTTTTTCGTCGGGATGTAACATGACCTGCTGTTGGAGTAACCGAGTGTTATGACATCCTCATCAAATAGGTTCTTTATTTCCTTGCCGATATCCGTAACTATTTCATTTTCCATACAGATAAAGCAGGTTTTCTCATCCAGCTTCAGGAATGACATGTAAAACGGCAGGTAATTCTTTACCTTGTTTTCCTTTATGTCGATTAACAGCTTCTCTATTGATTTCTTCCTGTAATCCGGTTCTTTCGGATCATCCAGCACTGTTTGCCATTTCGCTTTATCCCATACCTCGGTATATAGCTTTACCTCGCTGAAGCCCGTCCTGAATGCCGCGTTGATTCTGCGCCATTCAGGCTGACTGATGTATTGTGTGATTTCATTTGCCAGCCTTCTGCCCGCCTGCTCCAGTTCATCAAAGGTGCAGCCCTTGAACCTGCCGTCTTCAGCTGAAATATACGGCTTGATATCAGCACCGCAGCCTTGCAGGAAGACGACCGACATTCCGGGGTTTTCTTCCTCCAGAACCCTTCGCACCACACCCGGGAAATCCGCCGACACAAGGTAGTTGCTTGGACCCATCGCAGTCGGATGGCAGGCATAATTATATATAAGGCCGCGTATTTTACCGTTCCTGTCAACAAATTTTAAAAGGAACAGATCCTTGTCCATGGCATCTTCATTAAAATATGGCTTCCAGAGAATACCTTCGGGAGAAGGATACCTCCTGCTCACTCCGAAGGCCGACTGGCCCTTGCATATATAAACGTCGCCTTCCTGAGGATTCCTGAAGGCTTCCTCAATCATTCCCATGATCTTTCCCTTAACCATGTTGTAATAACGGATGCTCTCGGTATAATCAACTTCATTTTTATCCTTGTCCCAATTATCCGCATTCATGTTATATGGACGTCCGGTCCTTTTTTCCGCATCCTCACCCGTCACTGCAACAACTGAATGCGTATGCGAATAATTTATGATGATCTTATCCTGTGACAGGCCGTATTTTTCTCTTATGGCTTCCTTTATTCCGTAAGCGAAGCTCAAATCCCCGAAGCAAAGATCCAGGGTTATAATAATTACAGGCTCATTGGCCTGCATCAGGACAACGCTTACATAAGGATCGTCATGCACGCCCTCGCTTTTATGATTTCTTGCAGAAAAGCCTACGAGGAATACCTGGTTATCCGGGGTTATCTTTTCCTTTAAGAAACTGAATTTCATAGAACCGCCTCCTGTTTATTAGTATAAGTTACATAATAAACCTCCGGGATGACATTATAGCCCTTATAAGGCGCCTGTGTTCATTTCCCGGAGGCACATGTACTTCATGATCTATGTTTATTTGTATGCCAGATCGGCCGTATTTTCCCCGATTACTTTTACTTCCTGCATGGCGTCAATAGCTGTAATATAATCTTTATTATCCCTTTACGCTGCCTGCCAGGATACCTTTTACAAAATACTTCTGTATGAAAGGATAAATGGCTACTATCGGCAGGGCAACAAGAATAATTGATGCCATCCGCATATTTTCGGCTGGAATGACCCTGGCTTCAACCGATTCTCCAAGCGATTGTGTCGAGGCCTCAAGCAGGCTTTGAAAAACAACCATTCTCAGGTAATATTGCAAAGTCCATAATTTTTTATCTGTTGCATACAAAAGAACAGAATACCACATGTTCCATTTCCCCAGTGCAAGGAACATGCTTATGGCAGCAATCGTAGGTGCTATGACGGGAAGCACAATATTGAACAGAATCCGCATTTCACTGGCGCCGTCAATGCTTCCCGAATCAAAAAGCTCACCGGGTACTGCCTCAATCTGGCTTCTGATTACTATGACATAGAATATATTCACTGTCGCCGGCAATATATATGCCAGATATGAGTTTTGAAGATGCAGGTAATTCGTGATGAGCAGATATGACGGAATAAGACCTCCTGAGAAGTACATTGTGATAATCATATAATGTGTTACAAACTTTTTCCCGAAGAAGTATTTCTTGGACATCGCATATGCCATCATTGTAATAATGACAATTGATAAAGCTGTTCCCAAAACCGTTATGCCTACCGTATTTACCAAAGCACGCAAAAATGTGTTATTCTGTAATATTTTTAAGTAGGCGTCAAAATTAAAGCCTACCGGAAAAAGTCCCACCTTTCCCTGGGCAACTGCAATCCTGTCGCTGACCGAAAGACTGAATATATTCATGAAAGGAAGGATTATACTCACTATGATAAGTAACATTATTGCTATATCTATATATTGAAATACCTTTTCACCTGTGCTGGTTTTTATCATTATAATCCCCCCTTTACCATAACGACCATCCGGCAACGACTTTTGCAAGACGGTTTGTGGCGTACACCAATATAAAGTTTACTACGGACTGTGTCAGTCCAATTGCCGTTGTAAGCGAAAAGCGCGCTTGTTCAATGCCAAGCCTGTATGTGTATGTACTTATTACATCTCCAAGTTCGTAAAGAAGAGGGTTGTACATTAAAAAGATCTGTTCAAACCCTATAGTCACTAATGAACCTACCTGCAATACCAACAAGACGATGGTTATGTTTTTTATTCCAGGCAAAGTAATATACCAGGTTTGCTTGAGTTTGCCCGCTCCGTCTATTTTTGCAGCCTCATACAACTGTTGGTCAATTGACGAAAGAGCTGCAAGGTAATACACAGCACTCATTCCAAACCCTTTCCATATGCCTGTTATAATAAGAACTGGTCTGAAATATCCGGGTATAGCCATAAAGTGAACCGGTTCCATCCCGAAAACACTTTTTAACAGTAAATTGACAATACCTGTAGTCGGCTGAAGCATTGATGTGAAAATACCTGCCGCTACAACCCATGAAATAAAGTGTGGCAGATAACTGATCGTCTGAACTGTCTTTTTGAATTTCGTAGACCAGACTTCATTTAGCAATAATGCGAATATTATAGGTATTGGAAAGCCAAAAACAATTTGCAGGATATTAATTTCAATTGTATTTTTTAAAACCTGCCAGAATTTTGGATCTAAAAGAAAATATTTGAAATTCTCTAATCCTACCCATTCGCTTCCCAAAATACCCTTAAAGGTAATGAAGTTTTTAAAAGCAATTGTAATTCCAAATAAGGGTATATAATTAAATACAAAAAGTAACAGCATTCCCGGAAGCAAAAGAAAATAAACAGGTATATCCCTGCCTTTTTTGAAGCCCCGGCCCTCCTTTAATAAAGCACGGCTCTTATTCATGGTAAGAGCAATTTCGCTTGCATTTTTAACCAACTTGGCTACCCCCTGCCCCTACATTAAATTGAATGTGATTTTCCAAACTTCTGCCTTCCATAACCCATAGAATAAGTATCAGATATATTAACCGACCTACCGGATAACTATTTATAATATACCGGAGGCTTCTGTTAAAGCCTCCGGTACATCAATTCCATTTACGGAATAAAACTATATTTTAGTTTAACTTTGCCCTTTCCATTGCTGCCGGTAATTTTGCATTATACTCGTCAGTAATGAACTGGTATTTCTTAATGAAGGCAGCTGCCTGAACATCAAACTCATCCAGCGAGATATCGCCCCTCATAGCCTTTATAATAATCGTTAGGGCTTCAGCCTGAGCTTCTGTTGCTCTTGTTTGAGTATCTTTCTCAAGTGAAATGAAATAAGTGAATCCTGCTCTTGTTGGCACTGAAGCATTGATTTTAAGCACCTCATTGTATTGCTTCCAGGATAAATCAGTATATTCTTTTATTTCAGCATCGGTAATGGTAGGAACTTTTTGTTTAAGTTTCTCAATACCAACACTGAATGATTTTTGAATATTCATAACGTTATTTGTAGGGAACAGCATGTTATACAGGCTTCTTGATTTAGTGTTTGTCTTTTCGTCAACAATCTGCACTTTCTCACCGTTCACTACCTTGTAGTCGATATTTTCAATACCCCAGATACCTAATGTTTTGGTCTCCTCAGACGCAAGCTCCTGAATAAACCTGATAGCGCCTTCCTTTTCCTTTGAGGTTGAAGCAATTGCTACGCCTGTATTACCAACTGCAAGCGATCCCTCATAAACTGCGTTCATATCTACCCTTGGATCATCAACTACAGGGTATGGAGCAACAATCGACCTTGCATCAAGTACACCGTTGTCCAGGTAGCGGGGGAAGAAGACCATACCCATGCCGACATTCTGCTGATTTACAAGCACTTTCCTGTTATATCTCTTTTCATCAAAATCTGCTCTCTTGCTTGTAACAAATTCCGGATCCATGAGTCCTTCCTTCAGCATTGTGTTATAAACCTTCAACGCATCTTTATACAAAGGATTCTCAAAATGCATGATTACTTTTCCGAAGTACTGCTGCCAGCCATTTCCACGGCCGGTTATACCATAGCAGTTAAATACAAACTCCGCGAAATGGAGATTGTCCATCGTAGTATATGGTACTGAATCGGGATATTTTTTCTTAAGAGCTCTCATTGCGTCAAGATATCCGTCCAGAGTCTTCGGAAGCTCTGTATATCCCAGATCCTTCATTACATCCCATCTTACGAAGAACGAGTTGTTAACATCGCCGTCGGCAGGAAGCGGGCGCAGGCAATAAATCTTTCCATCTTCTGACTTCAGCTGGTTTGTATATTTCGCATACCGTTCCTGCAGGAGTGATGAATTCTTGATAACATCCGTCAAATCCATAAACGCTCCGTTTTTGCCGTCATTATTAAGCTGATTTACTCCATTATATTGAATGACATCGCAAAGGCTACCGGATGACATCATTAAGTTATATTTCGTAACCGTATCCGACCATGGCGGAACAATTGCTTCTGTTATTTCTACATTTGCTTTTTTGGTAATAATATCTAAGATAGGATTCTTTGCATAGTTGAAATCCTCAGCAACAGCAGCTCCTCCGGTTACGTAGAAGATCCTTAATTTTGCGGGTTTTTGTTCTGCAACAGGTGTAGCGGTAGGTGTTGCCGTAGCTGCTGTCGAGCCGGTCTTTGCTGTCGATGCATTTTTATCTGATGATTGCGAGCCACAGGCAGAAAAAATAATGGAAAACGCAAGTAGAAGTGCAACTGCTAATACCACTTTTCTTTTCATAATAAATAAGTCACTCCTTTTAAATTTTAATTCGTTCAACTAGAATGCCTTTTGCATAAAAAATCTGTGATAAATCCATGAAACTAATAAGTTTAGATGCGCGCACATCTTTACCCTGCACCCCAATTATATTCTGATGTATGACTTAAAAGCAATGATAATTAATCCAGTAGAAATATTGCTATTTTCATTAATAATACATTGCTGTGTTATTAATATAGCAGTATTATTCAACTTTTTTAAATAATTTATCTTCAGTATTTTTAGCTGCCTGATAATTTTCCCGGTACTTTTTCGGTGTACATCCAAACATCATTTTAAATCTGCTTATAAAATAATTGGATGTGGAATATTTCATAATATCGGATATTTCTACTACTTTTAAATCGGTATTGATTAATAAGTTACGGCAATGGTTAAGCTTAAGATTAGAAACATAATCAACAAACTTAACGCCGATTTCGTTTTTGAAGACTCTGCTCAGATATTTGTAATTGGTTCCCAATTTTTCAGCAACATACTCCAGGGAAAGCTGGGGATTCTGAATATTCTGCTGAATAAACTCCTGGGTTTTCATTACAATATATTTATTATTTGATTTAGCTCCATCTATATCGTTAAATGCTTTATGTATAACCTTCTTCACCCATGCTTCAAATTCAAGGATATTGGCGGTATTTTTAAAGTCCTTTTCAAGGTTTATTTCTTTCCCGGCATGTGTGGATATAAAATCTTCTATCATTGATACGCACGTATTTAATGTAATATATATTTGCTGATAGCTATAACTGCCATTTCTTATGGTTTTTAGAAGATTTTCTATATCGCTTTCGCTTTTTTCGCAATTAAGGCTTCCTAAAGAGTTGGCGAGATTATTCAAAAGCAGCTTGCTGGAAAAAGAATTGTTCTCTTCGAGGCCTATGATATCATTATATGTAAACAAATACCTTTCAGGAAATACATAGCTGTAATTCAAGCCATTTAATGCGATCTTGAAGGAAGTGCTCATGTGCCGGATATTTGTGTCGGCCTTGCCGAAAGACATATGTTTTACAATTGGTATGCTCTCGGAAGCCTGTTTCTGCGTTTGCTCAAAAAATGCCTGGCTAAGCTTATACAGCGTACTTTCTTCAAAGTCATAATTGAAAAGCACTGCTATCGTATTATCCTTTTCATAAAACAGACATGCGGAATTTTCCGAGGTAAATAAAACCTCCAGCATTGAACAAATCTTTAATTTTTCATATTCATATACTACAACCTTTTCCGACTTCTGCAGTTTCTCAAGCTTAATTGCGGCGGCGCAGAAAAATTTAAATGAAAATGTGATATTTAATATTTTCATTCTGGCGTTAATTTCATCTAAATCGGGAGGGTTATCCGAAAACAATGCGCTGAGAAAATTCATTTTTATCGTGGGCAGCACTTTAACAAGCTCCGCTTCCCTGACTTTCATCAAGCTTTCCATATTATTTAAAGTCCTGCCTATCAGTGAATACTCATTATTCACATTTGCCTGGTTTAAACTGTATGGACTTTTTATACAATAATCGGCAATGGATTTCATGGGTTTGGCCAGCTTTTTTGCCGCGGCAAATGATACCAATACCCCTGCTGTTACTGACACCAATGCCACTAATAATAAAATTTTAAGGATGTAATCCGATACGGATGAAATTGCTTTGATAGGAGCTATGGAAACATACATCCAATCACTGTATGATGAGGGCTGATACGAAATTACGGAAGGGATTCCCCCCACCTCTTTTATGAAATATCCTGAATCGCTCTTTTTTGATAACAGGTCCTGATATCCAAGCTCAGAGATATTATGACCTATATAAGCGCTGTCCGTATGTGATATGATAGTGCCATCTTCATTGAAGATGAAGACGCCTCCCAAATCTTCAGGAGCATGTTTATTCAGGAATGATTTGAATATATCTCCGCTTACTGTAACAATTACCGCTCCTTTAATACTTTTATTATATCCGTAGGATACCCTTACAGCTTGGATAATGGTTTCGGGAGCCCTGTTTGCCTGAACTTCGGAAACCTTGAAATTCAGGCTTTTACCGTAGTCAAAAAACAATGATATCTTCTCTTCGTTATTCAGGTTGTTTTGCGCTGCCTGCTGTATGATATTATAGTAATGAGTAAGATCTTTCTGATCCTCCATCTTTCTATAAAGCGTATTTCTAACATAATCTGTAGATACTAAAAGATTATCGTTTGAATAATATATTGATAAAGAAAATACAAGGGAGTTCAAAACACTCATATTGTTCAAATAACTGCTGACCGAGGAGACATTGGCAATACTGCTTTCCAAAGGGTCCGAAAAATACCGGTTAAGATAATAGTTGCCGTTGAGATCATGCATGATTTTCAGCGATATGTTGTCCATTGCTTCTATCAACGCAATGTCTATACTGGATTTATACTGGCTCAGCAATTTATTGTTTGAAGAAATCATACGGTCAGTCATAAAGGATTTTACGACTTTAAATGATAGGATTCCCATAATAAGAGTACAGAGTACAATTATAGAGATGAAAGAAATAAGTAATGAAGGTAAAAAAGCCAGGAAGTGCCTTTCCTTTTTGTTCCTATGCAACAAATCTCTTATTTTTTTCAACCTGATCCCCCCGTTTCAAATCTGAGTCAATAACACCGATATCAATACCATAATACTAGAGAGGTTTGTTAAATATTCTTTTGTGATTTGCTGAAATAATTGCATCAAATGATAACTCGTATTTTTCATTAAAGCCTTTTCTGCAGCTCCTGCAAGCATTTCATTGAATATTCCTGACTTGCGTCATGGTCATTCACGTTCATATAATCGTAAGATACGGCGCCTTTCCTGAACTCCTGCCTTGCTTCCGCCTCCATTCCCGCCAGGGTGTACACCAGACCTTTATAATAATGCACATCGCTCAGGCAGGTATAGATCGACTCCCCATAATTAATATTCTCCGGATAGGCCTGTATTCTGCCGATCCACTCTTTTGCACCCTCCAGATCATTATCCTTAACGCTTCTTTTCACCATATTCAGGATAACCTCCCTGTACAGGGATCCGCTTACCTCCCTGCCCTCCCAGTTTTCAAACTGCTCTCTTTCAAGAATTTCAAGCGCCTTTTCTTCCATGCCTTCATCATTTAAAATATCTACGATTGTATTGATTACCCAGCTTCTGTTTCTCACCTTATCAAGGTACGGAAGGAGCAGCTTCCTTTTATCCTGATACCCCTCTTTTTTATAAATTCTGTCAAGATAGATCAGGCTATATTCATTCAAGCTGTCGCGCATGATGATGTCTTCCTCGAGATATTTCAAAGCGGCATCCGTATCATTTTTATAATAATACTCCATGTATCCGATATCAGTTAACAAAACAGTATATCTCAAACCCTTTGAATACGCCGATAAAAAGTACCTCAGCGCTTCGTCCTTTCTACCTTGCCAATATCTGTAATTTCCAAGCAGGTAATCCAACTTTCCTGATGCATCCTTATCGCAGTGATCTGCCAGTATGCGTGCCATAAGCCTCTCATTGACAAATTCATAATTCAGAGATGCTTTACTGATTGCTTCAGGCCATTTTTCATTCAGACCTCTGCCGCCGTTACCAAGCCATGCTTTCAGCACAGCAGCCTTTATTCCATTACTGCCGCATAAGTCCAGTATATTGTTTGCATCCTCATACAAGCCAAGTTCTGCGTATTGAAGCGAAATATGCAAAAGGAGGCGCCCGTCGCAGTGTATATAGTCCAGGAAAGCCTTTTTTACTGTTTCGCCGGCTGAGGACAGATATTGCTCCGCAAATATAAATTCATCTTCAGCATCAATCCGGTCCGGGATAGTATTTGCCCTGTCATCCGGACCTGCCTTCCTGCAGCAGATTCTTTTCAAAAACAGGGAATAATTATTTTCCTCAATACTATCCAGCAATTCCAAAGCACTGTTAAAATATCCGAGCATGATATCGATCTTTGCCATCTCCAGAATGGACGCCCTGAAATATTGCGATCCACAGGAAATGTCCATAAAAAGCCTGTATGCGCTATCTATATTTCCTTTTTCCTTTTCGACTGCGGCAAAATAAAATCTTGCCTCGGAATTTCCATTATCGTATTGCAGGACTTTCCTGAAGCATTCCTGCGCTTCATCATAATAATCTTTTCTCAGATAAAGCCTTCCTATCCTGTTCAGAGTCAATGGGCATTCCCTGTTTTCATCGAGATTCCGTAAATACAAGCCGATTGCTTCTTCCATATTGCCAAGAGATTCGCTGTGTACTGCTTTTTTGAAAAGCTTGTTGCTATCCCCCGGATCGGGTGCAATCCTGGAATCCTCGTACAATTCCTTGTCAACCCGCTCTCCCTTGAATTTCAGCCTGCTGTCCAGGCGCAGCGCATGCCTGTGCCGTCCGCCGCTCACTTCAATATGTATATCCGGTTCTTCAGCAAATGTAAATATACCATTGTGACTAATCGTCACAGGTATTCCCGCACTGAATTCCGCAGCTGTTTTTTGCGAAGTGCCGTTCACATTAATATCTACCAGACAGTCTCCAAGATCCGCAGTCGAAATCAAATCAAACCGCAAACCGTTATCTGCCGGCACATAATTGAATGCCAGATCTTTCCCGGCGCATTTGAAGCCTCCCGTGCCGGAAACCGGATACCAGTACTCGCTCCATGCAATCTCCTGGTGGGGCTGCATGAATTTAAACACCTCCTGTGTTTCAAAAAGCCCGCTCTGGATTTCAAGATATCTGGAGTTGTCGTCTGCCAGAGCCCTGTTCCATGCAACTGCTCTTCCGTCATTGCCCCAGGAAAAGAATTTAGCCCCCTTCACCCACTTGCTGTTGGCATAATGGATTACGCCATATTCCGATGCGGAATCGTATATCCCGAAAAACTTATCCTTCAGAAGCTTGCCGAATACCTCGAAGGAAGTAGGGATCTCGCTCGGATTGCTGCAATCCACGCCATTATAATACGGCCATTTTATATATTCGCTCGACTTATTGTTGATACACCAGTCGAAGGGATAAATGAGCTTAATATTTTTATTTTCCGGCACAGCGGCATTTGTCCAGAAATAAAATCTATTTTCAGATAAAACAGGATTGTATAGCCGGACATTTTCTTCAATGTACATTTTCCCCGGATAAAGCCTCAATTCTACTTTCCAGTGCATATGCGACATCATTTCGATATTCCCGAACACAACCGATGCGCTTCCGTCTGCATAATTTTGTTTTGTATAATTGACTCCGGACATGGTATTGGGCGAGTGGCTGATCGGGAAGTTAAATTCCACCCCGCCTGAGAACCACGCGCCCCTTGTAGCAACCATCCTTGGCTTTATTACGGGATTTTTGTAAAACATATCTCTGCATCTGATTTTATCAAATGCGCTATAAAGCCTTCCGCCGAGTTCGGGAAGTATTGTAAGCTTCAGATATTCATTTTCGATCACTACTGCCTGATAGATATGCTCAGTTATTTGATTGGACCTGCTATTCTGCAAGGTATATGGGTATGGATCCAACCTTTTATCAAATATCGGATTCAAGTCTTCCGCCAATAATTCGTAGGTAGGTATGGGTAAAGCAACTTCATTTATCTCAACCTTGTTCATCGTTAAAGTAACTCCTCTGCTATATTATATGGCAACAAGCATTATGAACCCCCGGAAAACAATGCGACAGTCGACAGGCTTCCGTAATCATCCCCTAGAGGCATTCGCTTATTCCTTATCTGCCGAACCGTCTATTTTTTCTATCCCGATCACTTTTCTTTCCTGCATGGCGTCAACAGCTGCAAAACCGATCAGGTGCCCGTAGATGGAATCCTTCAGACTTGTACATGAAATAGATGGAGTCTGACCCTTCATCGTTTTTGCGAAATCAGCGGTAAGCCTTAAATCCCCTCCTCCGTGCATGTCTCTCGATATGTTAAGATTGATCATATCTACGGAATATTCGTGGCCATTCTTCGGTTCGGGATGCCTTATAGCCAGATATGCATCCTCCATCACACCGGTCAGCTCACCCTTTGTTCCCAGAATATGGATCGTTCTGCAAGGTTTTGGAACACCGCCGTTTAAAGTATGTATCGCTGTCGAACCGTCTTCAAACTCAATCATGACAGCCTGATGATCTTCAACATTGTTTTCACAGTGCCACACACATCTGCCATAGGGGTTATCCGTCCTCAGTGATTCGATTTTTGCTTCATCTGTTATGTTTTCACCAAGATATTCAATGCTTCTCCATGCATACTGCTTCCAAAGTCCGCAATCTACATAAATCTTTTTTGCAGAATAAGGGCATGTACTTTCAATTTTGCAATCCGCAAGGCATCTTTTACCAGAGCCGGCGGGAGCATTTTCTGCTTTATATTGCTTCAGACCGCCCAGACTCCCGACATATTTGGGTGCAACACCGCTTTTCAGCCATGTGATCAGGTCAAGGTCATGGCAGCATTTCTGCATGATGATTTTTGAACCGCAAATATCGCTGTTGCCCCATTTCCCCCGGATAAATGCCGTAGCAAAATGGTGATAGCTTACATTCTCCTCGGTCTGAATACTGATGATTTCTCCTATTTCCCCATTCAGGATATGCTTCTTGATTTCAACATAAAATGGGGCATAACGGAGCACATGACAGACCATCACCTTTCTGTTATATTTTACTGCTGCATCATATAATTTGAAAAGCTCTGATCTATCCACACATATGGGCTTTTCCAGCAGCATATCATAACCCGCCTGCAGAACAGGCAGAGAAGTTTTAATATGATCCCTGTCCATTGTTGCATTAATGACAGCATCAAAGTCGGGGCGCTTATCAAGCAGTTCCTGCACGGAACTGAAGCAGTTCGCTTCGGATATGTTAAACCTTTTTGCAGCTGTCTTCCTTCTGTATTCATCCGGTTCAACCACTGCAGCGATTTTCATTTCATCGGGTTCCTTCAATGCAAAATCGGAATAGACCATACCCCGGTTCCCGGCGCCGATCAGTGCGACCTTAAGAGGATTTTGTGCAATAGTGTCTTTTTTTGTGTTCATAAATGTACCCTTTCTTTTATATTTTTCTATTATGTGCAGTTAAAGAATCAGGTAAAAGGTTGTCATTTTACACGATCATATGCAGTCTTGAAGATCCCAAGGTATTGGTCGACGCCAAGCTGCCTGATGCCTGCCACATAAGCATCCCATTGAGTATCGAGGCTCAACTCGCCCGTAATGAAATTGGCTACATGTTCCTGCATGTAGCTCTTGATGCTTTCTTCAACACTAAGCTTAATGTCCTTTTCAGCCTTTGTGAAGTCTATCCATAATTTAGGGTTGTACTCCTTAGCCATATAATCATCGGTTTTATAAAGGGCATCGAGCGTCTGCTTCGAATATTGCATCGTAACAGCGTCGGGGTCGCCGCGCAGGTTGACGCCGAATGTCAACAAGCCGTACATTTTTTCTTTTCCGGTTTTATTTTCATCCGTGATGAACTGTCTCTTTCCGTCAACTACGTTGTATGTTTTCCCTTCCCTGCCCCATACAAGAAGCTCACAGCCTTCATCGCTGTACATCCAGTCAATGAACTTCAAAGTGTTGTCGACATTTTTACCGCTGCAAACACAATCTCCGCCGCCTGCATAGCCTGTCTTTGCAAACAGCGGAATACCATTGGCGACGCTTCCTTTCGGAGGAGCGATCAAATCAAGGTTTGCATCCGGGTTTTCCTTACGCATCGGGTTGTTGAAGTAGTCGATCCTGATTGCAAAGTCTGTGGTGAAGAAGCTTCTGCTGCTGCTCATCAGATCTGTCCAGCCCTTACTTACCATCGTCAGTATATCCGGAGGAATGAGGCCTTCAGCATATAATTTTCTGAAGTATTTGAGCAATTCCCTGAAATTGTCTTCAATTGGTCCATATCTCCATTCGGACTTGTCGTAATCATAATATGCATTTGTTGATGTTGCCCACTGTGTTGCATACAGTTCAAAACCTCTGCCGGTGTCGTTGAAGAAATCTCTGAAGCTTAGCGGATAGCTGTCCGGGTAGATTTTTTTGAGTTCTTTCAATACTGTGTACAATTCATCATACGTTGTCGGAACTGCAAGTTTATTCTTATCGAGAATATCCTTCCTGGCCAGCCAGCCCATCTTGTTCATCGTTACTTCTGTGCCTACCAGCGGGAATATGTATACATTGCCGTCCGCCGATGTATAGGTTTTCAGAATTTTCTTGCTGTCCTCACTGCTGTCATACCATTTCTTAAAATTAGGAACCTTGCTGAGGTTCTCCGTTACGTTTACAAACGGACCATCCAAAGCATACTTATTGGATGTTGAAATCGGCAGATATATGAAATCAGGAAGTTCCCCTGAAGCCATGATAAGATTGATTTTGTCTTCATATTCTTCAGAAGTATACGCAGAAACTTCAAGCGTTACATTCGTTGCTTCCGTTATGGCGCTCCATATAAACCAATTTGCATCATATGGATAAGCCGGGTGGGAACTTGTAACCATTTTTATCGTTGTCGGCTTGTCAAATAGCTTGCCGCCTGCTACAGGTTCGTCAGATGTCGAAGGAGCAACGGCCGTTCGAGCCGTATGTTCAGCAGTGCTGCCGCCTGATGAATTTTCGGGGTTAATGTCGCACGCGGTAAAAACGAAGACCGTCATTGCGGCTAAAACCAATGATACACTTTTCATGATTTTCATTAAAATGCATCCTCCCTAAAATTCCTGTTCGACTAATTCTATAAAATCATCATAATTATATTGTAACCGTTTGGTTATATAAATCAATATTCAGAATGTGTCATTTTTAATTTTGTATATACTAAGTGCACAATATAAGAATTAGTATACAATTTGATTCATCAATAGATTTATCGGTGTAAATCTTTTAAACATTATCAATGTTATACAAAAAACATATCCATGCATATTCCACAAATATACGGCGCCAAATAATAAGGAGGGGCTCAGCCCCTCCTTGCCAGTATATTGGTATCACTATTGTATTGACATCATGTTGCCAAGCGGAATCCTGAAACGGCTTCCTTCTGCAATATTGTAGATAAAGCCGCCTTCAAGGTTGCCGTTGTCTGCGTAGCTTCGGATCAGAGAGGTCGTACCGAGGTCAAAGGTTATGTTGTTTCCCTCCGCAGATACGATTCCTTTGATCAGGTATACTCCGTTTTCAACGCCGTCATTTTCTACATATATGCATTTCCCGGCCAGACTGCCTGCATCAATTGTATTATCAAGCACTACGGATATCCGGTTCTGACCTGACAGTTCCTTAGTAAAGCCTGTTACAGTTCCGCTAACCGAGCCTGTGTCATACAGCTGTTCACCGATCAGCGTACCGTCATTTACATAACTGGTTACCACTGTGCCGTTCATTTCACTGTATACGCCCATGATACCGCAGAAGTTAAACTTGCCGTCGATATTGTAAATGACTGTGTTGTCAAGAGCAC
>JBDKVA010000087.1:0-15773 GCA_039679375.1 Clostridiaceae bacterium | reverse complement strand
AAATGAAATAAGGCTCACCCGACAAAGTGCACAGGTATTTGTCAACATCCGAAAAGCAGTTTCTAATTAGATGCTCTTTTGCGCCATGGACAAATAACAATCTTTCGGGAGAAAATGGCATTTTCCTTATCAGTTTCCTACCCTGCGAAGTGACTAGCATGTATGTATCTTTATATGGTACAAGACTCTTGACTTCCAGGCCGTATTTTTCGCCAGCTTCTCTGTCTATCCCCTGCATAGCAATACCTCCGAGTTTTCCCAGCGACATTTTGTGAATGAAGAAACAATTACACTAAGCGCGAGACAAATTTCCGCACAGGTCGCAAATTTGTCCCGTGCAAGTATAATGGATTTCAATGGCCGTGCCATATTCTCGCTGGAATAACCTGATATCGAGAAGGCACATGGCCATATACTGTAAACGGTCTGTGGTAATTTGTGACCGTTCGCAGTATAATTATATGCCGCTTGATAAGCCCATAGAATGACTTTAAAAATATCACAATTACAGTATCCATACAGTTTAGGCTAACATGACTCTGCCTTTCATCTTCGTCTTAATATAAGAGCCTGCGTAAATGAAACTTGACATAGACCGTCTGTTACGGCAAGATATACAAGCTTGCCTGGCTTTCATATCCAAAAAGCAGCAGGACAAAACTGAGCTGCTATCTTTTAATTTGCCGAAATTGTACAGGAGTCAGTCCTTCGTAGATTTTAAAGACTTTAGAAAAGTGATGCAGATCATAAAACCCTGCACTGCATGCTATATCTTCAATTTTCCAATCTGTCTCCAGAAGGTGGTCCTTTGCTATGGAAATACGATATGACCTGATATAGTCTGTAATAGTACAGCCTGTACACTTTTTAAAAAGAGCGCTCAGATATGCAGGCTGTAGATGTGCTTGAATAGCCAGATCTGATAGATTTATTTTTTTAGCATAGTTTTGTTTTATATAATTGATAACGGAGTAGATTTCAGGAGAACATGATTTTTGTTCATGCCCGCCATGCTCCTGGCGAAAAAGTCTGATAAGCATTTCTATGAAAATAGATTTTATATTGGCAGCAAATCCAATCTGTTGCTGGGTGGACTCGTTAATAATCCTTTTAAACAGCGTTAGGATATAACCCGAATCATCAACAGTAGTAGCTTCCGGGAAGTCAAAAGCCGCTTTTTGGAATTTTAAAGAACCGACCGGAGACGATTCCAATAAGGAATTCTGAAAAATGCGGAGGTCATTTATATCATTTGACACGTATAACTCAAAATGTATGCATAAAAAATAAAAAGGCAGGCTAACTGAGCTTCCCGAGTGACATTTTCCCGGCTTGATGAGTATAAGGTCGTTAGGCTTTACATGATATGAATGACCATCAATCGTAAAAAGTCCAGTCCCTTTTGTGATAAAAATGAATTCATAATCGGAAATTATCCTGTTTTTAAGATTCCATGGAGCTCCATACTTATCTTCTGCACAGTACCTGATGTAAGGGAAAAAATACTGATAGTGGGTAAAATTATTTGAATTAATACATGCAGATACAGTCATACGATTTCCTCCATGCATTCAATATATCATTATTTTTTCAAAAGGAAAATGTGTTTTTGGTTATGTCATGGAAAGGGTATAAACATAAAACTGTACCAACACAACTTAAACTCATACAAATACATATACCTGAGAAAGTAATATAATGCAATAGAATCATAAATATAAGGAAGGTACAATGATGTACAAGATGACAACCCATGAAAGATTCAGCCGAATGTTCAGCCATCAGGAGGCGGACAGGATTCCTATCATAGATGATCCGTGGAATGCAACCATAGAGCGCTGGAACAGGGAAGGCATGCCTGTGGGAATGGATTTCAGGGACTTCTTTGGCATTGATAAGGTTGCTGGAATTGGCGTAGACAACAGTCCACAATATGAGGAACGGATCATTGAGGAGACTGAGAAATATAAAATTTATACGACCCCCTGGGGAGCGACGCTGAAGCAGTGGAAGCATCAGGCATCAACTCCTGAGTTTATCAGCTTCACAACCACAGACTCCGGCAAGTGGATGGACGCGAAAAATCGTATGACACCGGCAAAGGACAGAATACCCTGGAGTTACCTTGAGAGAAACTATAAGAGGTGGCGGGAAGAGGGGCAGTGGATACAGGGTGATTTCTGGTTCGGATTTGATGTGACCCATTCATGGTCCGTAGGGACGGAGACTTTGCTGGTTGCATTGATCGAAGAACCTGAGTGGTGCGTCGATATGTTCAATCATTATCTCGATATTGATATTGCATTATTTAACATGATTCTCGATGCAGGGTATACGCTGGACAGCATAAAATGGCCTGATGATATGGGCTACAAAAAATCACAGTTCTTTTCAGTAAAGATGTACCGTGAGCTTCTGAAGCCAGTGCATAAGCGAGCTATTGAATGGGCACACAAAAGAGGTATTAAGGCGCATATCCATTCATGCGGGGACATCAATCCATTCATTCCCGAACTGATTGATATCGGGATAGATGCAATCAATCCGTTGGAAGTAAAAGCGGGAATGGATCCGATTCAAATAAAAAAGAAATATGGCGAGGATGTCGTGCTTCATGGTGGCATTAATGCAGTTCTCTGGGATGATATCGAGGCAGTTCTCGCAGAAATGGAAGATACGGTACCGATTATGAAAAAATCAGGAGGTTATATATTCTCGTCGGATCATTCTGTACCATCCAGTGTGAGCCTGGAAAATTTCAAACAAATCACAGGTTTGGCAAAAAAACTTGGTAGCTATTAATACGGGCTGAATCTTTGCAAATCTTTAAAAATATTCCAGTGAGAAGAACTTGAATCATTGTGGTTTTGATTAACAAAAACTATTATACAAGTGAAAGAGCGGCAGAAAGCTCAGGGAATTCCGAAAATGAGCTTTAAGATAACAAGCAGAATAAAGCCGGGTACGCCAAGTGTCCCGACAATAAATGAAGTATAGACATTAAATGCGATATGAAATCCAAAAAGACCGCCGATAACATTTGCAAGCAGTATGGCAATGCCTCCGGCAAGCGCATTGAATACCAACTTCATGACCACCTTCAGCGGTACCAGAAGAAACCTGCCGAGAATGAAAAGCAATATAATACCCACTATATATGCCAGTATTACTCCATAGTCTATCGCCATAACCCACACCATTAGAATTCTATACAGACTCAAGCCATAATGGCTTATACACTATATATACTTGTACAACGATGTGAATATTACATAAGTTTTGTAAATATGCGGTCAAATAAGACTTAAATATAACGGGATAGCCCCTTTTCCTTGACGAGCTTTATAAAATAGTCATATCGAACTTCGCTGGCCTTCATCCGGTATGTATAATAATCAACCAGCATTTCTTCATGGACATAGTCAAAGTTCCTGCTTGTTTCGATCCATTCATCCCTTGCTTCTAATGCCGTCTTGATCAACTCCTGCTCTTCAGCCGTAAGAGCGGCGTTTTGAGGCAATTTCGACATCCATAGCTTTTTATTTCTCTTTGCCCTCAGTTGGTCTTTTTCCTGACCGGTCTGGTATTTCAATGCACCCTGATCCATCTTTGCACCTTCCTTATCTTTCCTGTCAATATAAGTATAGGCGCGAATTTACATTTATATACATTACTTTTTCAGATACTGATAAACGGCGTTGGTGCTAATATATCTAAAATATCCCCAGTCACGCCATTTACCCTTGATTGTGCCAAGTACCCCGACGATCTTCGACAGCCCTTCAAGATCCACCTCTTTTACTTCGCTGATTTCATTGTCGCTGGCATCCACCAGCAGCGTTCCTCCGATTTCGTCAAGAATGAACAGATAGGAGTAAAACATCAAATAATCGTCGTCATGTTCAAACCGTATCCTTACCACTCCGCCAAAAGATCTTACCTTCACCTCAAGCCCAAGCTCTTCCTTCACTTCACGGAACAATGCCTCCATAATGTCTTCGTTATGCTTTATCCCGCCGGTAGGTATCCTGTATATGCCCTTTGGATAATCGCTGCATGTCGTCGTAATGATTTTTCCGTTCGGCCGGATGACACAGAAAACCACCTCGCCTCGCCGGTCCCATTGCACCGCGCCCTTTAGTCTATTATAATAACCGGGTGCAGCATAACGCACCGTAATATCCGTAATGTTTTTTTCCGATGACAATTTGCTGCATAAGCCGACAAATTCCGCTTCATTAAACATGTTCATATGTATGAATCCTTTCAGCATGGTGTTACTTTATTGTAATACTTTTTGCCCTGTTATACTATAATTGTATTGAAAATTTGAAACACCAGTAACGCAAATTTAATATGATTTATCTATAAAAATATTGTCTTTTAGAGAAACAATTGCGATAATATTAAGGTCTAATTATTTATATAAGTAAAGCTGGGTTAAAATTCATACATTTTGGAGTGTTGTTCATGGAACCGGAATTACAAGTCCGTAAAAGTACAGGCAAAGGGAAAAATGTCATTCTTATAATCATTACCGCCTTTATCGTACTGATGTTGTCAGCTACTTCAGTATTTGCCTGGCTGACGCTGCAAAACAGCAATATCTATAAAGGCGTGCGCATAGGGAATCAGGATGTATCCGGGATGGGGCCAGAGGAGCTGAAACAGGATCTGGACACCCGGTACCAGAGCGTAATCGATAAATTGGAAATCACTCTGAAAACTGAAAAATGTGAGTTAAAGACAAGTTATCCCGAGCTTAATGTGCATTATGACACGCAATTGGCAGCACAAAACGCCTATTCAGTTGGCCGTGAGGGGAATATTTTCAAACGTCTCTATGACATCGCGCATGCCGGTTTGAACGGCGTCGATCTGGAAGTGCCGATGTCATTTGATGAAGCCAAGGTCGACGGTTTTGTAAACCGCTTTTATGATATGACTTTTATGAAAGTACAGGAAGGCGCCATGCTCATCACGGACAGCAGTGTCATATTACGTTCGGGAAGCCACGGCGAGAATATTGACAGAGCAAAGATTCTTGATGACGTCAAAGCTTTGATCAATGAACGCAAAGGCGGTGTCATCGAACCGGAAGTGACCATTACACTTCCGACAAAATTCAACACGGATGAGATTTACAAACAAATTGCCAGCGAACCTGCCGATGCCTTCTACAAAGTGGAGAATTCAGTTATGACTCTGGTACCGCATGTGGTAGGGCGTCAGATAGACAAAACAGCTCTTCAGGATATTATAGCCGGACTTGAAAAGACGGAAAAAAGTGAACGTATACTGCCTGTAAATTTTGTAAATCCGGTTGTTACCTCAGAGATAGCTGCATCCATGCTGTTCCGGGATGAACTTGGCACTGCCAATACTTATTTTTCCACATCGACAGAAAATGGCAGGAACAGGAAATATAATATGGGCCTGGCGGTGGAAAAAATAAACAATATGATCCTGGCTCCCGGGCAGGAGTTTTCGTTCAATGATGTCGTCGGGCCAAGGGATCTGGAGCATGGCTACAAGCTCGCCCATATATATATCAGCGGTAAAATAACCGATGGCGTGGGAGGGGGCATCTGCCAGGTTACCACAACGATGTACAATGCTGTTTTGAAAGCAGACCTGACTGTTACAGAAAGGCGCAACCACTCATTCACGGTCGCTTATGTGCCCCTTGGGCAGGACGCTACGGCATACTACGGCGCCACGGATTTCCGCTTCGTTAACTCAAGTAATTGGCCGATGCAGCTGCTGGCAACAATAAAAGGCAACCGTATCTATTTTACAATAAAAGGCACACTTGAGACACCTGGTAAAACCGTGATCATCAGTAATAAAATATTAAAGGAAACTCCGTTTACTGTTAAATATACGGATGACCCAACTTTGCCGGTCGGCACGGAAAAGGAAGTACAAGAAGGCTTGAATGGTTATATTGTAGAAACCTATAAAACGATTAAAATGGGTGATAAGGTCGTTTCCGAGACAAAATTGCATACCAGCACCTATAAAGCATATGCTCAGATCGTAAGAAGAGGCACAAAGCCGGTAAGCCCCGCCGGCGGCACTGTTACCGCTCCCGTTTCGGACGGAAGTTCCGGCACTGCAGCACCTTCCAATGCAGCAAATGTTGCTGTCCCTGAAGATGGAACCGAACAAGATGACACTGCTCCATCCAATGAACCGGAAGGCCAGGATGAAGTCGCACCGCCTCCCCTTTAAACCGAATTGGAATATTTACAGTGTAAAGCAGACAGGGCATGGAATGAGAGTACAATCCATGCCCTGTTTTATATCACGGAGTCTTATCTATTTGCTTAATAAGCTTCCACATTGGAAGCACCGTTGTTCCGCAAAATCGAAGTGATCCGTTCTACCTTGTCTTCATCCGTTTTCATACTGAACAGTACCTTACCGCGTTTTACATCACCCTCGTATTGCCTGCTTCTATTTTCCGGTATACCCAGATCGACAAGGCCTCCGACAATACCACCCGTCACCGCTCCGGACAAAATGCCGGTGATCGGACCGGCTGCCGCTATGATGCCAAGTCCGGGAATAACCATACTGCCTGCGCCGATCAACAATCCTGCGATTCCGCCGAGAACGCCGCCTGATATTACTCCATCGGATATATTATCATTGACAGGCGCATCATCCCGGACCATACTTGCTCCAGTTCCCGGTGCATCCGCCTGATCACCGCTTTTTGCTATAATGGAAATATCATCCGTACGAAGGCCTTGATCTCTTATCTGCCGAGCAGCGATCTCCGCATGGTCATGACTGTCAAACAAACCCACTACTGTTTTTGACATAAAAATTCCTCCCTTTTTGTTATATTGAATGTTCCACACTTAAAAACCCGTACTGTTAGCATTACAATATGGCATTCATATTATTCAGTATTGCAGCATATTAAATTTTTTTGTATCTGACTATGTTGATATAGTGTATAATTTACATTAGAAAGATATAGGTCATAAAAAATAGATATTTGTGCTGTAAGGCACAATACTTTGTCAGGGGTGAAAAATGCAGTCGAAACGTATTGTAATTTTATTTACCGTTATCATGCTCATTCCGGTTTTGGCGCTCTTTTCGAATCACGAAATTTTTTTCTGGTTGCTGTCAGCCATATTATTAGTGTTCTCAATAAGGAGCATATTCAGGCTGATCACAGGTGAAAGCCTGCAGAACAATGAATCGGACGATGAAATAGAAGAAGAGCTGGAAGAGCTGATTGATATTGATGTTAAAAAGATGGAAACAGGCATATCTGTAATAACCAGCCTCATAATTATACTATTTCTTTTCTACTGTGCTTTTTACCTGGAGGCTTTTATATTGAAGGTAATTGTTGCATTTACAATTATGCTTCAGATATATTTTATCATCAAAAAAACAGGAAAAGCCACAAGGGCTTATTCTCCTGATCGTTTCAAACCACAGATCCTTCTGGCAAGCATACTGAACATTACAATCATCCTGTTCTCCGTATTGAACAAGCTGTATAAAATGCGCTGATCAAAATCTCGGGGGCATCGAGCCCCTTCAATTTTAGTCGGATTTGCTGCGCAAATGGCTGTTAATTTAATATGATATCACCCTCATCTATATAAATATCAATAGAAGGTCCTCCGCCTTTGACGTCTCCGTACAATTCGCCGGATGGAGCCATTTTCAGTTCATCGGGGGACAGTTCCAGTCTATTTTTGATCTTACCTTTAGTAGACCTTGCCAGCAGCGACCACCCGGTGTTTTCCGGCATTTTGAGCCGTATGGTTCCGTTTGCAGCCCGAACCGAATATTTACCTTCGGTTTCCAATCCCTCCAGATCCGCCCGGATATCTCCATACGATGCATAGATCATCGAGTCGGCCTTAAGCTGTGAGGCTTTTAATGTGATACTTCCGGAGGAGATATCCGCATTCAGCCTGCCGGATAAATTTTCAATAGTCGTATTGCCTGATACGGATTTAATTTCTACAGTACCTTCCATATCCTTCAGTGTAATATCTCCTCTCCCGCACTTATATGAGCCAGAGCCATTTATACCCTTTACCTCAAGTTCTCCCGCAGTAATTTCAACATCAATCCTGTTTACATCACAGTTGTCCGCTTTAATGATACCTTTTTTCAACTTCAGATCGACGCCTGACATTTCGTTAAAACCGGAAATGACGATTGCCCCGCTTCCTGCATTGACGCTTACCGTGTTAATCGTATCCGGGATCATCAGCTCAATATCGTCCGTCCTCCTGAACAAGGATTTCAATTCCTTGTCCGGCTCCTTAGTGAGCTTGACTTCATAATTTGTAGTTTCTACCTTGTAATTATTCTTTTCCAGTAGTGTTTTCAGCGTTCCTTTTGATACGGGCCCTTTCAATTTCCTGTTTTCTTTGACCTGTATATAGTCCTTGTCCCAGCGGGTTATCCGGATTATCCCGTCCTGTGCTTCGATGTTCATTATATACTGCTTTTGCAAGTCCAGTTCCGTAACCTTTTCTTCCTCAGCTGTAAATCCTATCGCAGGCCTTTCATACCTAACGGCAGGCTTTTCTCCGGGATCCGCGGTGCAGCCGGTCACGGCAAATAAGGAAATTATGATTAAGCTGATTAAAAAAAGGTATGGATTCTTTCTCATCGGCAAGCTCCTATTTTTTTATTCACCGAGTGCTTTTCGCGCTCTGTAATCCGGCAGGTTGAATGACTGCCATCCCTTATTCCGGGATAAACTCTTCTTCCTTTGATCCAGCAGCTCTTCCGCTTCTGCGGCGACGTCGGGATTTTTATCCCCGGCCAGCTTCTTCAATTCACCGACAATGTCATTGGATAAAGTCCTAAAGTAACCAATGTCAATGACATTCGTGCTGTAATAACGTTCAATATTCTTTTTTACAATCATTTTATCCACATTTATATAATTTACCACTGTAAATGCAATAATTGCAACTGCAATATACGGCTTCAGCAAGGGAAGGCGCTCTGCCCAGACCCGTGCAAGCGTAATGATGAAAAGCACAAGCATAAATACCATGAAAGCCTGGGTCATGATGCGAAGGAAAGTATATCCGTACGCTTCCTCATAAAGAGACATCCTGTATTGCGCCGAAAAGAGCATTACAAAGGTACATCCGATCATGATGGTGTTCAGCACCTTCAGGCCATTGTCCGCCGCCAGGGAGCCTTTTTTGGTGAATGTGAGCGTACAGGCCAGCAGGCTGATATTTAAAAGAGTGACAAGAATGAGTTCAAAAAAGCCGCTGCGGGCGTATTCCGCATAGGTAAAGCCCTCCGGAAGGCCAAACTTTCCGAACAGGTAAGCAAACTGTATAGCAACAAATACAACATAGAGGACGTCTACCGCTGCGGTAAGCGTAATAATTACAACAGGGTCCCATCTTCTTTTCAGCAGGGACGGCGCGGCTTCCAAACCTTTCATCTGGCTGTCCGCCGGCTTCTCGCCATGTCCCAGGCTCCACAAATAACTGAAGGAAGTCACGAAGATGATGAGCGCAACAATTACCTTGCCGAATAACTCTTCAAGATTTAGATCACCGAAAATATCCGGCAGCTTTTCGATAAGATTTCCGAAAACCATATCCGCAGACGAAAGCAATGCCAGCAATACCAACAGAAGCGGAAATGAAATCAAAAGTCCTGTCAAAATCTTCACTCCGGCTGATTTTCCCGTGTTTTCGCTATGATTCCTCCGAAGCAGGACGCCCGCTATCCTAAAAGGCTTAATGACATGCGCCATGCACCTGTAAAAAACTCCGAACAGCAAGTCGATCAATACAGCAGGGCTGTGCCATTTGAAAGTATTGGCGCCGGTGATCAAAATCGTCTGCAGCAGTATGAGTACGATGAGAGCGAGCAGGTCAAGTATCATCAGTATTTCATTTCCAAACAGCAGATACGTCAATGAAAGCATTAAAACAGGGATACTTAAAAACCAGCCGAATTTCGCCTCCCTTGACAGTACCGGCCTGGTATAGGCAAATAGCAGTGCATAAAAAGCAATCACAAATAAAGGTATGGATATTCCCGGATATTTGCCGTAAAAGAACCAGACAAAAAGCACCCCCAGTACCAAAGCACCTGCTGCAAGCAGTTTGTCGGACAGCGTCAGCAAATGCAAATAGCCCGGCTTCTCAGCCTGTTCAATAATATTTACCGTTTCATTCGATCCATTTGAATTATCCATCTTATCCATTTCATTCATCATTATCACCTTCACTTTCGGCCGGGATTTCCGGCACATATTCAAGAATATCGCCAGGCTGGCAATCAAGGGCGCTGCACAGCGCTTCCAACGTGGAAAACCGGATTGCCTTTGCCTTGTTGTTTTTTAATATGGATAAATTAGCCAATGTAATGTCTACCTTGGCCGCAAGCTCGGTCAGTCCGATCTTTCGCTTTGCCATTACCACATCCAGATTCACTATAATAGCCATAAGTCCTCCTCTTCCATTCGTCCTGCAAGGTTTTCCAACACCCTGTCAATTCGCAAATGCCCTATCATATTGTCAGGTCATTTTCTTCCTTTACGATAACCGCCTGCCTGAAAATCTCCGCCAGTATCATCAGGAAAAAGCCTCCTATGATAAAAACCATAAACAGGATAATAGTAAGAAAAGAATTAAAAGCAAATATCTTGATCCCATAAAAGAATGCAATAGCAAAGCAGCATATAGACAGCCTTTTAAAGCTTTTTACATTATCGCTTCGGAATGGATCCCGCCGGTTCAGTGTTTTGAAAATCCGGCGCAGTTCATTGACAACAATGAGCGCCAGAATACCCGTTATGTACAAAAACGGGAGCAGGAACCAGTATTTTTCACTTATATAGCCCTTTAAGCGGTCCATATACCAGTTCAGTAATAATGGAAGCGTCAGAACGATTGCAATGCCACCAAGGAATATCATATCAAGGAAGCGTTTAAATATACCGGAGACGCCTTTTTCATCAAGAATCTTCATAGATCTGCCGTCCTTTCTGATCATCTATAAACAGTATATAACGGATTTTATTATAAATCAATATAAATTTATCGAAAAACAATAAATTTGACTATATGCATAAAGGCTGCCTGTAGCAGCAGCCTTTAGCTTTCTGATAAATATTCGATTTTACTGCAACAAGCCGGTTAAGTTCCAAAATCGGCTTGTTCATGCAGCCTCATTATTTGTTAAAGCAAATTCCTGAGCTGCCTTAGCATAGCCATGTTGAATTCTTCAACCTTTGCAAAGAACTCTTCGATATTCTCAAGCGGAGTTCCCGGCGGGATGTCGCAGCCCGAAGATATGACAAAATTCTTGTAGCTGAAGGTCTTCTCAAGAAGCTCCCAGGTTTTTGCCCGTACATCATCGATCGTCCCATTTTTGAAAATCCCGGCAGGGTCAATATTACCGAACGCAATTCTTCCCCAGGGTATCTGAGGCATAATGTCGTTCATATTAACAGCGTTTCCAAAATGAAATGCCATCGCTCCTGTCCCGATCATAGAAGGGACCAGGTTCTTGGTATTGCCGCAATTGTGAAGAATAACCATAAAATAGTCATCCTGCACTTCTTCCACGATCCTCTCCACATATTTCGATGAAAATTCCTCGCATTGAGCCGGCGAGAGCAATCCTGCAGCCGGTTCCGCAATAAGAATGCCGTTCGCGCCGGCATTCTTGAATGCTTTTGCATATTCGATCAAAAATCCTGTCACCTTGTCAAGCAGAATGTGGATCGTTTCAGGTTCAAGCAAAATGGAGACCATGATTTCCGTCATGTCATAAAGCCTTCCGGCAAGAGAAAACGGCCCTATCTGTCCGCCGAAGGTCGGCCTGTCCTTGATATTCTTTGAAGATAGCTTTGCTGCGGTGATGTAAGCTTCGGTCCTACCGTCACCTACCTTCGGGATCTTGAGAGCCCTGACCGAATCTTCGTCGGAGACCACTCTTCCATAAATTGTGGGGATCTCCGTTTCGGAGAATTTGATCGGACAGCCAAAAGCCTCCGCTTCTACAGACAAATCCATTGTGGTCACAGCAGCAGCAGAAGGGAACTTATCCGCAAGAGCCTGGATACATTTATACTGTGCTTCTCCATATTTAACGATTTCCAAAACATTTGTATTTGCCAATTTGAGCCCGGGATATGTCATAATCGGCATGGCCTGCCGTTCTATGGATGTAGACAGCCCGAACATCCACTTGCGCATATTTTGTTGCATATATGAAATACTCCTTCAAAAAATATTTACCTGCCAAAAGCAGTTCACTTGTTTACAATTTTATTCTACTTCCGGAAAGTCAAGCTGTATTGCAATATTTATCGAATATTTGTATATTTTTTATCAATGTAGGTAAAGTAGCGTGCGAAGCGGGTAAATCAAGGACGAGTGAGGTTGTCCGGATGCATGGGCTGGCAGTTGGCGGAGCCAGAGAACAGCCCCGGTATTTTTCTGAAACGGGCATACAGCTTTAAAATAGGAGGAAAGTCAAGTAAAAATAGGAATGACAACCTATTTTGTACGCTGGCGAATGCAGGATATAATTAGGAAAGACACCTGTTTCGGAGGTTTATTAGCCATGACCGATATGAAAGGTCAATCTGTAACGGTAAGAAGTCCATACTGGGACAATATGAAAGGGATCCTCATCTTTCTTGTGGTTCTGGGTCATTTTTTGTGGGATTACAGGGATCAGGAACTTGCAGGTACAATCGTAAACTTCATATATATCTTTCATATGCCTGCATTCATTTTTGTTTCCGGGTACTTTAGCAAAAGTGAAAAATCAAGGTCTTTGCCTTCCTTACTCAAATATGCTGTTATTTACATCACCTTTAACACAGCCATAATGATTTTCAGCCGTTTTCTGCTGAATACATCACTGCAATTGCTTACGCCGTCTTATTCATTCTGGTTCCTGATTTCAATACTCATATGGCGGTTGACGATACAATACGTTGAAAAGATCAGACACATCCTGCTCATCGCTGTAATAATCTCTATTCTTGCCGGTTTGTGGAGCGATGTCACAAATGTTCTTGCTCTTTCACGCACCATTGTTTTCTTCCCGTTCTTTTTGGCAGGATACAGGTTGTCCGGCGATAAAGTAAATGATTATATAAACAACCGTCGGCCTCTTGATTACATGAAAGGGATAATGCTGTTAATATTTACTGTCTGCATGTCTTTTGTGTTTATACGAAATTATACAGAACTAAATGAATCTGATTTTTTGATGCAGAGTTATACTGCGCCGCTTGACCTTATTGAAAGGATCGCCATTCTGGGTTTCGCTGCGCTGATGACGATGAGTATGGTCATGACTGTACCCGGGAAGCTATTGCCGTTTCTATGCAAATGGGGCAGGAATTCACTGATTATTTTTATTTTACACCGCTTTATTACGCTTATTTTTGTTAAAATATTTCCCGCTTCAAATTATAACGCACTTTACTGCATACCTGCCTTTATTGCAAGTATCCTGACGCTTCTCATCTGTGGATCAGACAGGGTTTCCGGCATGATTAGCCACTCAATCAATAACATCACAGACTCCGTTTCACCCGGCAAAAATGTCCCGGATAGCCGCAAAACAGGTTTATCCGGCAAAATACCGGTCATATGCGTCATTTTGTATTTTTTGCTTCCGATCTTTACAGTAATCCTATCTCCGGTTAAAACAATACCCGCAGGTAAAGATATTTCATCGGATGTTATGCATACAATTATGACTGAGGAGCAAAAGTCGGCTCTGAAAGATGCTCTCTCCATTTCCTTCACGGGTGACTTGATTTTATTGCAGGACCAAGTCCGAAAAGCTTATTCTGATTCAACCGGTGAGTTTGATTTCAGCCCCATGTTTGAATATGCCCGTAGATATCTAGCCGCAGCGGATCTTTCGATCGGTGTGTTTGAAGGTCCTGCTGCCGGTGGGGAGGCTGGATATTCAACAAGCAACTATGATGATGGAATACCCCTCCATGTAAACTTTCCCGATTCCTTTGCAAAAGCTGTCAAAGAGTCGGGGATCGATCTGGTTTCGACTGCCAACAACCATCTCCTGGATAAGGGCGAGGAGGGAGCCATGAGGACACTTGATATTCTTGATCAGGTTGGTCTGCTGCATGTAGGCTCTTACAGGGATGAAGCAGAAAAGGAATCCTTCATGATTCTTGAAAAAAAGGGCGTCCGAATTGCATTCCTTGCATATACATTGGGAAGCAACGGGTATACAGAAGAATATTTTTTACGTGAAAACACCTCAATGACTTCAATCCTGGCAAACCCCGACAGTAAATTTTTTAACGAGGCGAGGGAAAAAGTTATTTCGGATTTCCGGATGGTAAAGAACTTGGAGAATCCCCCGGATCTGATCGTAGTCATACCTCATATGGGGACGCAGTTTATACATAATACGGACAAATACCAGGATACATGGAATGATATATTTATACGCGCAGGCGCCGATATCGTTTTAGGCGACCACTCTCACGCAGTCCAGCCTGTTGAATTTCGTACCGCATCCGATGATGCTGGCAATGCAAAACAGACCGTTATCATAAATTGCCCGGGAAACTTTGCAAATTCTTTTATTGAAAAAGATGGTGACGCAACCTCTATTGCTGAAGTGTACATCGACCCTGAAACAAAGGAAATCCTGTGTGCAGGAGTAATACCCATGTATACCCGGTCGACAGCTGACGGGAATTATCAGGCATTGCCGATATACAGCATTTTGACTGAGCCTGATCTGAAAAACGAAATCAGCGGATATGAGATGAAACGGATCTCAGAAGTACAGTCTGTCGTTACTTCCGTAATGCTCGGAACGGAGCTGACTCTGGACCAGGCTCAGGAGAAATACTTCCTTTTCCCGAAAGGCTATGTCAGACAGCCTGTGGAGGCAATCGAAATGACTGATGAAATGAGAGGAACCGATTTGTATAAGCTGCTCTCCCAGTCCAAAACCGTTTGCTTTGTCGGGGACAGCATAACAGCAGGATCGGAAAACGGCGGATATGGCTGGTATGAACCGATGATGGCTGCTTTTCCCGAAATTACAGTAAATAAGGAGGCCTGGGGTTCTGCAACGACACAGACTTTGCTGAAGAACTCCAAATCGATTGCTGAGCGTTGCGCTGATTTATATGTCATAGCGATCGGAACAAATGATGTACGGTATCGGAACAGCAAAACCTGCGCTATGGATAAGGTCAGCTATATTGAGAATATTGACAGGCTTATAAAAAAAATAAAAGAGGAAAATCCGCAGGCCCACTTTGTTCTGATCAGTCCATGGCTTGCCAGGGATAACGACCCTTATACCGCCATCCCTGTGGAAAAGCGCGATCAGTTATTAACTGAATACAGCGATGCACTTGAACTGTATTGTCAGGAAAACAGGTACGTATATATCGATCCCAACCTCGCTATTAAGGAAGCATTGCTCAAATGTGCCCCAGCAGATTTCCTGATTGATCATATCCATCCGAATGCAAGCACAGGAATCGCATTATATAGCGAAAAAGTGCTTGCGTACAGTAAAAGTAAGAGATAAATGCCCGTGAAAGGAGAGATATTTAAAAACCCAGTAGCCGCAAACGCTTGCGAATACTGGGTTTGGCCAGACTGTCCGAAAACCATTACTACCTGGAATTAAGCATACAGGTAAAATGCTTGAAAAAGCAAATAAAGAGATTAGGTGAATTCACCCGAATTGCTTGATATTACTGGATTCCGAGCAGTTTTTGT
>JBDKVA010000086.1:0-28897 GCA_039679375.1 Clostridiaceae bacterium | reverse complement strand
CCCGCGCTTAAGCCTGCCGGGTTTGTAATTGTCGTTTCGCCCGTCCCGCAGACAGTACCCGCTCCACCTGTGACAATCTCAGGTTCTGTTACATCGTCGGCTACTACCGCGTAATAATATTGTCCCGCCTCATCGGAGGTAAACTTCACAGTCGCTTCAGTGTCCGAGGTTCTGCTAACCGATATTGCTGTGAGACTCGGCGCAGTCGTGTCCGATGCCGCCAGTCCGGCGATATCTATCTTCAGAGCGCTGCTAACATTTCCTGCATAATCCTTTACCTTGATATAAATGTCCTTTGCGCCTGCGCTTAAGCCTGCAGGGTTTGTAATTGTCGTTTCGCCCGCCGTATAGGCAATTCCTGCTCCGCTTGTGTCAATGGCAGGTTCTCCCGCTCCGTCCTCCACTACCGCGTAATAATATTGTCCGTCTTCATCGGATGTGAATTTTACCGATGCTTCCGTATCCGAGATCCTCACGGCTGCTCCGGCCGCGAGGCTCGGAGCAGCCGTCGTGTCCGGCGTCTCCAATAAGGAGAAGGCTCCAAATTCTGCCAACTTTACCAGATCAGAAGTATATATTGTTAAGGTAATATCCTTAACTGTTTTTGGCTCCGCCAGATCCAGCAAAAAGTCCTTGCCCATTTTTCCTTCATAAATAGCCACTTCATTGTTGCCTGCATCCTTGCCTGCAACCTTTACGTTATATTCAACTGTATCGTCTGCAATAAAGCTTGCTTTGATATTTCTTATGGTGCGAGGCGCATAATAAGTAAACTTCAGCCATACATTCCCGTCGCTGTAATCGGTGTCCACCGGCTGCCAGTAGGTAGAGCTCAAGTTGTCCGCTGCAAAACCCGCCGAGACGAATTTATAAAATCTCAGGTCACCGTTTTCATTTTTCATAGCGCTTGTCAGGTTATGCAGATCATTGTCCCAGTTCCCGTTAGTCGCTTTCGACACAAGCACGTAATCCTCTGCAGCCTCGCGAGGTATATAGTTGACAAAATCATCAAATAATACCATATTAGTCCTGCTGGAAGCGGACACCGGAACATTTTGATTATAATTCTCATTGACCTGTATATTTTCGGGAATATTATCTGAATAGTACAGTACATAACCTGATTTAGCTTCGAGATTTAATGTTACATTCCTGTTGTCTGCCGTTACATCCCCGACAAGTACCCTGCCTTCGCCGGTCAGACGGTACAGCTTGAAAGAATCTGCCGTTATCTCATCCGGCAGTACCCATGTTTTTTCTCCTCCGCTGCTGCTAAACGTGAAAATCTTACCGGCGCCGTCGACCGCCGGCACAAAAGAGTCACCCGTGAGCCTGCCGCCTGCTACCGACATTCTCGCGATATCATTTCCGTTTTTAGTGATTTTTAATGCTTTTGTAGTGTTGTCGGCTTCGTATCTTATGCCGTTGCCCCAGAGAGTATATTGCGTATTGCCGTTTACTCCGTATTCCGCCAGCTTGTTTTTTGCGACGTAGCTGTTTGTATAGCTCAGCAGGAAAGAAAATTCCGTTTCCTGCTCCGCCGCCTCCAGTATATTGGTATTCATGATGTTCCCTGATCTGGCATTGTCGCTGTAGAGGTTTGCCCATATATAGTCGGAAGGCAGTGTCTGGTAATCCCTGGTATTGTGGAACATCGTCTGTCCGGCAATAATAAACTCATCCACAATATTGGGATACTTGTAATTTTTCATCATAAACTGTCCGCCTGTCCGCTTCTCGGGGTAGTAATATTCGGTTGCGGCATAGGCCCCCAATACCTTCCAGTGCTCTATTTCACGTCTCATTGCATACTGCTCCTCAAGCAGGCCGTAATTTCCCTTAGGATACGGCAACATAACATCCTGATAGAGTATAAACGGTATGTTAAAGCGCTCGGCAAATGCGTCCTGCCTTTTTAAAGCATAAGGATAATCGGTAAAATGGTTGATTTTATATGCGGACCATCCGAAAGTGTTCGTATATTGATAAGTTCCAGTAGATGACGACCTGTTTCCATAATCAGACACAGTTTGATTTCTCAGATAAGATTCACTATTTGTAGTAATATCTGTCATATTCAAATGAAATCCGAGAGAGCCGCCGACTTCTTTCATCTCCGCCTGCTCAGCCTTGAATTCATCAACCGTTCCCAAAATAGGATTGAAAGTCACTTCATTTATATTTGGCCAGCCATAGTCGTGGCCGCGTCCGTTCCACCCCACATAGCAGAAGCCCATTCTGCCCATGCCGTCAGTCATGTTTTTAAACTGCCTTTGTATCTCCACAAGCTGTTCCGGAGTGGAGTACAGCGAAGAAGAGGCTTTATATGTGGATGCTTGTATAGACCCATTCCCCGGAAAAGCCCCGTGTGTTTGCGTCCAGTTGCCACCTTCAAAGAATTCGGCAAGGTCCCCGGGTACCTGCGGGATCTGCTCTCTGACCCAAAGGGCGCTGTCCTGCCAGTCTACGGTTCCGTTACCGTTGGCGTCGCCGCATATATATACATAGGATTCGTATCCCACTTCCTCCGTTACGCCCTTCGACGTTTCCGTTACAGGAACGGTACCGTCCTGCAGCCTGCGGTTATAGCCGGTTTCGTAAATACCGGCTCTTTTCTCGCTACCGGTGTTTTCGATCACCGCGCGGTAAGGCGTATTATACTGATACTTTGTATATATTGTCCCTGATGCGCCGCTGTGGGAAATGAATGCAAATGAAAGGTTTGATTTGTCAAGAGCCGGCGCGGAAGAAACCGCATAAACGGTATTTTCAGTTCCGCCGTTTGTTGCAAGCTGCGCGCTCTCTTTATCCGAAGCTACGGATAGGACCGCGCCCGCCAGCTTGACTATAAACTTTATGCCCGGTTCGTCTCCCGTTAATCCTGTCATTTTCTTTATAACAGTATTCTCATTTACTGTTATTTCATAGGTAAATTTTACTTCTCTGGCTGTAGCAGCCCCGTTGCCGTCAGGGTCCACACCGGGAACTGTTACCTGATATCTTACGGTTGAGGCGTCTGCCTTTTCCATGCTCACCTGAGGATTGTATTCTGCATTATTGATTGTTATCTTATCCGAAGAATAATTCAGTGAGCCGTCAATTGTCTGAGGATTGGCGCCTTTCAGGGTATAGCTGTACACCTGGGGATACTGCTTGTTGACCAGTACGTCCAGCTTGTCGCTGGATATGGTCTCCAGAGCATCGTCCACGCATGTAACCTTGACTGTCCATTGCGATGATAATCCGTCATTTGAGGTTAAAGTATAAGCAACCGTTTTTCCGTCTGAAAAATCCTGACTGCCCTGCGGCAATACCGAAGCACTGGACGGAACCACGGAAATAACAGGAGTAATACTGTTCAATGCCGTCTCTTTCTTAGCGTACATGGTCACGGTTTTTGAAGCTTTATCTATGCTCGCGGCAGCAAACTGGCCGTCAAAGGACGCTTCCTTTATAACCGCAAAGGAATCCGACGTAAGGTTATCGATGGTGACATTGTGCAAATACCATAGGTATACTCCGACTTGACCCCATATCGGAGGCAGAACCGGATTGCCGCCGCTTTTTGCCGTTATAGGGCGGAGTCCGTCGTATAACACGGTATTGTCTGCATATACGGTCAGTTTGTCTTCGGCATATTCCACCTTCAGCTTAAAACTGGACGGCAGCGACAAGTTCTTTATTTCCAGATCACTCAGATTACCGTCTGTCATTTCACGGATGCGGATGCTTGTTCTGCTTTCAACGCCGACAAATGATAAATTTTGGGAGTCTATCGCGCGGAATACCAGCGCGGTACGGGAGTTTTCCATGTCCGGAAAGCCTACATCCATGGATGCCGCGCCGTTGAGCTGCATTGGAGAGCTATTATCTATAAAAAGCAGTTCTCCCTCGGTATTATGTGAAATTGAACCATTGGCAAGACTTATTGTGCTGAGATCAAGTCCTTTTTTCCATTCCAGATTGCCGATGCTATCCGTAAATTCGTTGACATGCGCTGATTGCGTCCCGTCATACCGCAGAGCATTTCTTGCCTGGACCACATTGTTATAACTGGCTTCCGCACCGGACGCCCCGCTTTCAAAGACAAGACTTGCCGCAGTCACAGCGCTTTCAAACGACGTCCAGCTTTCAGCCGTAAACATTGCCACATCCAGGTTATTTTCTATATTGTTTATAAAAGTTATATATCTTTCATCTATTTTAGGCGGCGCCTCATACTTCAAATCGGCAAAGACACTGTTCATTAAAGACCAGCCCATAAAGCCCTCTTTCCCGGCTGCGGGAGGCAGCGCATCCGTATAACCGAGTCCTCCCTGATCTACCAATATAGCATCTGCCCGTTTATGTGGGCGCAAGCCGTCATATACAAGATTATTATTCATATATACCTTTAAATTGTCATCATTGTATGATACCTTAAGAACGCCGGTTTTGCCGCCGGTATTGGAAACATTCTGTACATCCCTTCGTATACCGGCTACCGCTTCGCGGATTATGAACGTGTTTTCTTCCGTAAGCCCTACCCACGTATAATTTTGATTATTTACCACACGGAACATTACTCCTGACCGGCAATGATTATCCGGCGTCATATTTACGCTCACCGTTCCGTTTACAACCGACGGGCTGTTATTGTCAATAATAAAGTGATTGCCGGTACCTCCGCTATAGCTGAGCTGTACCCCGCCGGTCACCGCAGATATAACTCCATTCGAATCTCCGTCCAAATCGGTTGCGTTTATATTCTTCAATCCATCCGTAGAGCTTAAAGGATTAAGATAATTTTCTTCCGCAGGTGTACTTGATGCTGCCGTAGTTACACTTGCCGAGGTATAGCGGAATACGCTTCCCTCAATGTTAGCTATTATATTAAAGTAGTATGTCGTGCCGGGTGAAAGATTCTTGACCGTAAAGGGGGGCCAAGTATCAACAACACTCCCTACTTTTTCTCCGTTGTTCGTTATATTGTCAAATGTATTTATGTTGTCTGTTAAAGACATGTACACCTGATAACTTTGGTCCGGAGCATCTCCAGGATCAGGTGTGATCCAGCTTAAGGTCACTTCAGTCTGCTTCATATCGCTTTTTGATATTGTACTGTCGAAAGGCACCACACTGTCCGATTCGGCAAATGCCGCTCCAATAGGTATCATTGAAACCAATACGGAAATTACCAGAATCCGGGCGATTATTTTTTTAATCATTTTTGAACTCCCCTTCCTATAAAAATAGTATTCCTTCCGCAAACCTTATTTGTAATAAGTTCTGTAAATTATAACAGCAGTTTCCGCTTTTATTTTACACCTTAACCATAATGTGTACTTCCTTTTCCTTTCCATAAGGCAGGAAATTCCCATCAAGCTTTTTCGTGTGTAAGTAGATACCCTTATCAGCTTCCCCTCCTTTCTGAACCTCTACAATATACCCTGTATCCCGCAGGATGGTTTTATAGGCAGCCTTATTCCAGCTGCCAGGTATGCACGGCTTAAATTTTACGCCTGTATAGCCCGGCTGAAAGCCTAAAAAATAATTTACTATATTTTTGTACATCCAGCCGGCAGTCCCTGTGATCCAGCCGGATACCGATACGCCTGCCCTGAGGTTGTCCGGTCCGAGGTACTGATTAGTAAAGGCGTAGGGCTCCACGCCCGAGTGATCGGACGGATTCTGTTCACTGTCCGGTATGACCTGCTCATACAGTTTGATTGCCTTATCGGCCTTCCCCGACATTAAATATGCGGCTATCATAAACGCCGAACCGTGACAGTAGGTTGATGCGTTTTCATACATTCCGGGAAGGATTACGGTCAACCTGCCCACATTTTCGTCACGCTTTGTGAACGGCGGATAACACATCACGCATCCGGTTTTTGAACCCAGATATTTTTCTACAGCCGCCATTGCTTTTTCCAGCCGCTCATCTGCTGCTATGCCGCTGTACGCCGCCCATGCCTGCGGTACCAGAAACAGCCTTCCCTCGGTATTTTTCCTGGAGCCGACTTTTTTGCCCGCATCACTGTAGCCCTGAATATACCATTCGCCGTCCCATGCCTTCTCTTCAACGGCAGCTCGTATCTCTTCCGCCATTTTCCCCATTTCGTCTACAAGGCCTTTATCTTCCAGCAATTCCAGCGCCATTTCTTCAAACAGCTTCAGGCTCCTGTAAAAAGCCATGGTGGTCATTACGCTTTCTCCGCGCCCGTTTTTGCCCATCCAGTCCAGCGAATCGTTCCAGTCGCCCTGATGCGCGAGGCATAAACCGTTTGCGCCCCTATCACCGTACAAATGCCTCAGGGAGGTCAGCATGTGCTCCATAACGGTAGCCTTGCCTTCATCATAATAAGGAACTTCAATATCGAGAAAGTCCCTGTCGCCTGTATATTTTATATACTCGGTTACTGCGGGAGTGATCCACGTCGGCCCGTCCGAATAATGTTTTGTAACTACGGGCATCCAGCCTCTTAATGTGGAGCCGTCCCTTTTTTGATGCAGTAGACTCTCCGCTATTTTATCCCTTGCAAGTCCAGGGTTAAAGGATACCACAGCCCACGCGTCCTGCAATGTGTCCCTGAAACCCCTGACTCCGTCGCGTCCGAATTCCGAGCATAGCGTCACCTGGTTTTTTGCCCATACGTTTATTAGCCTGTCGATTTTTTTGTTGGGAGTCTCAACGACAGTGCTTTCTATCATTTTCCTTTTTGATGAAATCAATGCCTTGTATGATTTCTCAACCGTATCAACATTCAACAATTTGCCTACGGTTCTTCGGGTTTCATTTATATCTGAGGTGTTGCCTATAAGGATAATCAAGTCTTTACGCTCTTTTGCCCCCAGTACTACAGGTATCTCCAAGGCTCCCGCCAGATTCTCATTGCAGGTGGGACTATTTGAAGATATCCCCTCTGTGACTGCCCTAGGCCTGGTTGCCTCACCGTATGCGCCCATGAATTCCCTGACGCTCCCCGTGTATCCGGCAGGCTTAATGCTCGATGCAACAAACCCGTTATACCGTTCATGAGGACGTTCATCTGAGAGGTTATAGCCGACTATGGTATTGATATCGCCGTAGTATTCCGATTTCAGATAGGAATAATAATCGCTTCCGATAGGGTAGCCCTGCAGCAGCCATTCCACATAAGGATATATCCTGAGTTTCCGTTCCCTGCCAGACGTATTTTCAACGCTTATTTCCCATATTTCAACCGCTTCGTCATCGGCAACAAAGCACAAGGAGTCCGTTTTAATTCCTTCCGTCTCATGTATAAACCTGGAATATCCAGCTCCGAATATGGTTTTTAACACTGCCGGTTCATGCTTCACAGGATAATATCCAGTATTCCAGTATATGCCCGTATCATCGTCCCTTAAGTAAAAGTACCGCCTTCCGTCCCTTATCATCCTTGCCCGGCCTGACTGGGCATTGTATAAAAAGGTCTGATTGTTGAAGACGCCTTCGCCTGTCCCGAACTGGTTTACTCCGGATATAACGGCGCTGTTCCAGCTGAAATTGACCATGTGCCTTTTGGGCATCAAAGGCTTATCAATAATGTATTCCGTACCGTCTTCATTAAAGTAACCGAATATTGCCATACCGATCAATCACCCTTTCTGTCTGTTTTCCGATATGCGTCCGTATTTGCTTTTTCAACGGACTGTTCCCATTGAACACGTCAGCCCTTTAAGCCGCCTACGCCCATTCCCCTTGTAAGTGAGTTCTGTCCAAACGCATATACGACCAGAACCGGCACCAGCATGATGATAAGCGCTGCAAACAGAGCGCTCCAGTCGGTAGCGTAACGCTGCACCTCATATAGGTTCGCAAGACCCACGGGAAGCGTTTTTTTAGAGTCGCTGGATATAACTACAAGCGTTAAAATATATTCGTTGAAAAAGGAAAAAAATGAAAGTATTGAAACTGTTGTTATTGCAGGAGCTGATAACGGCACTATTATTTTGGTCAGTATGGAAAAATGCGAGCACCCGTCTATCATAGCCGCGTATTCATACTCCTTCGAGATAGTTTTCATGAACCCTGTCAGGAAAAACGTATTGAACGGTATGTTTGTAGCAACCATAACTATGCTTAGTCCGACTCTGTTATCAACCATATTAAGCTTGCTCATAAGTATGAAGATGGATACCAGCAGGACATTGACCTGTAAAAAGAGGCAGGCGATGTAAATATTCGTTATTATTTTAGATGCGCGCTTCAAATGCAGCCTTGTCAGTGAATACGCCGCCGGCACCACTAAAATAAGTAAAAGAGCCATCGATAGAACTACGACAAATACGGAGTTTAGAAAATAATCGGCCATTTTTGCCTTAGTAAAAGCTCTTATATAATTTTCAAATTGCAGAACCTTTGGAAGCGACCACGGTGACGTCATTATTTCTGTATTTGTTTTAAATGAGGTCGTCAGATTCCATAATATAGGCAAAACAACTGTGCACGAAATCGCCAGAAGGACGATACGGACAGCAATAGTGGCAATTCTTTCTGATGCTTTGCTTTTATTTGCAGTAAAGTGATTCATAATATGTCACATCCTAATACTCAATGGTTTCTCTATTTGTTAATCTATTTGAAATCAGAGATATAACAAATGAGATCAGCAGCACAACTACGGCGATTGACATGGCATACCCAAAGTTGGAATTCTGGAAAGCCTGGGTAAACATGTACTGGAGCAGCACAGTCGTTGACAGGCCCGGCCCTCCCGCCGTCATTACGGCAGTTAAAATAAATCCCACATTTGTGGCTATACCGATTGCAAATACAATGGTCATCCTTACAACTTCCCATAAAAAGGGCACCGTCACGGCGGTAAATTTTCTTAAAGCGCCGGCGCCGTCAAGGGTTGCAGACTCATACAGCTCAAGCGGTATTCTGTCAATACCCGCGATATTCATTACCATCAAATATCCTGCAGCCTGCCATATCATTGTAATAACGACGGCCCACATTGCAAACCTCTCATCTCCGAGCCAGGCAAAAGCAATAGCTTCCAGGCCCAAAGAATTCAATGCCGAATTAATTACTCCTATCGTTGGATGATATATGAATTGCCACAATATTCCGACCGATACCATGGGCAAGACGCTGGGAAAAAAGAACAGAACCCTGTATAATGCTTTTTCTTTCAGCTTGGTCTGCGTAACCAGCACCGCAAGTACCAGTGATATAAAAGGTACTGCAATGGGTATCAGCAGAGTAAGAAAAATTGTATTTTTCAACGCTATAATGAAATTCTCATCTGTAAGCAGTGATTTGTAATTATCCAATCCTGCAAAAGAAGGATTCCCCAATAAGGATGAAACATTAAAAAACGACTGATATACCATCTGGAGCATCGGGTAAATAAGAAACAGCGCTACCAGAAAAAATCCTGGAATAATAGTAACCGCCGCGAAAATATATCCGGATCTTTTATTCATTAATCCACTTCCCTGTAAAAACATTGGTGAAGGAGTTGAATCCTTCACCAATGCTAGTTAATGTAACCCTTACTTCTGTTCCGCTTTTGCAAAGTCATCTCTGATTTGTGCAAAAGCTTTTTCAACATCGTCCATCCACTGGTCGACAGTCATCTGATCATTCATTACCTTGGAGGTTGGCTTTACCCAGATCTCATCATTTGTAACAACCTTGCAGCCGTCCGGCAATGCTTTTAATGAATCGACCAGAGGCAATACATCACCGTTAAACATAGCATAGAAATTATACAGGTTCTCTGAGATTGTGGACTTGCATAAATCAAGAGTACCTTTTACAGGCTCGATTCCCGATGCCTTTTCTGCAAATATCTTCTGAGATTCCTGAGTTAGCAGGAATTTCAAAAACTCCTTTGCAAGCTCGGAATTCTTTGCAGCCTTCGGTATTAAAATAGTATCCAGAGCAACCGAAGCGTATTGCTTCCCCTCCGCAGTCAGCGTCGGTGCGGGGCACATCGCAAACTGGAAGCCTTCTTCCCTCGGCGCATCCTTCATTTCCCCTTCCATCCAGCTCCCGCAAGGTATAAACAGCGCCTGGCCCTGCATCATTGCCGTTTGGGACTGGGTATGGTTCATTGCGGTCGTACCCTTTAAAAGATAGCCCTTTTTAGATATGTCCTGGAAGTTTGTAAGCACTTGCTTGACCGCATCGTTCTTGAATGATCCGGCTTCATAATTTACATACTTCTTATATCCGTCGATACCGTTTGCCGAGGCAATTGCCGGGTAAAGCATGATTTCCAGATAACTCGGATAAATTCCCTGATACGTGAACAAAGCTCTGCCGTCTTTCTTTGCGGCTTCGCCCAACGCAAAGAAATCATCCCATGTCTTCGGAGCTTTCAAACCCTTCTTGCCAAAATAATCCTTGTTGTAAATCAGCCCCTGCGGAGAATAGAGCAAAGGAAGAAGGTAAGTTTTCCCGTCCCCATAGGGCGCGGCAAATGAACAATCCAGAAAACCGGATAGGAAGGTATCCTTTATCGCCGAGTCACTGTCAAGAGCTTTTTCATCCAGCATCGGATTCAATTCCAGTATTGACTTCTCTTTAACAAGAGCTTGAACGATACCGGAAGAATCATTCAGGTTCATCATAATAACATCGGGAGTCATGCCTGAAATCATCTTCGGTCTGAGAATATCGCCTATCTTCGGACTTGAAACCATATTTACCTTTACTCCGTAGGTTTCCTCAAATTTTGCTACAATTGCCTCTTCGGCAGCCTTGCCATAGCCGCCCTCGAACATGTAGAAATCCAGGGTTTTGCCTGCGAATTCCTTTTTGCCCGTATCACCGCTAGCCGGCGATGCTGCCGAAGTTGCTGCAGCCGAAGTTGATGCCGCTTTAGCCGCGGTAGACGACTCCCCGGTTGTTGTACCGGAAGTATCTGTTTTTGTTGTACCGCAGCCCGCTATTACAGTTAATAGCATTACACAAACACAAAGTACCGAAAGCATTTTTACAAGAGCCTTTTTCATCCATACTCCTCCTCAAATATTATGTTTGGTCAAATATTCCGACCATCAAGCCAATAATATATGATTTTTATTAAATAATGGATTGATAATCCAGGCTACTATTTGTATTATTTTGACTAAACTTTGTAATATTCCGTACAATTTAAAATCCCGGAACACCAAAAAAACTCCCGAATTCATATTCGGGAGTTTTTGGATCTTTTAATCCCTGCTTTTATTTATTTCATCTCGTGCCTGAGCAAAAGCTTTTTCTACATCATTCATCCACATATCAATGGTCATCTGCCTATTCATCAACGCCGTAATACATTTTTCAAAAATCTCTGTTTGTATGTTGATTTTAGAGTTTTTCGGCAGTATCGTCCAGTTATCGATAATCGGCGTACTGTCATCCAGTAAGGAAAAGAAGTCGTCGGTTGTTTTGGATAGCTTATATTTTACATGCTCGCGCGCATGCTTTAGAGCGATAAGTCCGTTTGACTTATCGGCAAAAAGCTCAACTGATATATCGGAATATAAAAATTTTAAAAACTCCCTGGCTAATGCCGGATTCTTTGCCTTTGCAGGAATTGAAAACTGCTCGCAGGTAATTGCCGCATAATGCTTATCCTCCCGGTTAAAGGCCGGTATCGGCGCAAGTCCGAATTCAAAACCTTCTTCCCTCGGAGCGTTTTTCATTTCATTCTCGATCCAGCTGCTGCAAGGAATAAACAGCGCCTTACCCTGCATCATTTCAGTCTGAGCCTGCGTATGATTGAGCGCAACCGTACCTTTCATCAGATACCCCTGGCTGGCGATTTTATCAAAAATTTGCAATACTTTTTTGACATCACTATTCTCAAATGATCCCTTTTCATAATTATAAATACTATTGAGCGTATCCATACCGCATGAATTAGCAATTGCGGGCCACAAGAACAGCTCCAGATATGTCGGATAAATCCCTTGATATGTAAAAAGGGCTCTTCCTTCCTTTTTAGCTATATCGCCAAGCGTAAAAAATTCGTCCCATGTCTTGGGAACAGCCCATCCTCTTTTTTTGAATAAATTTTTGTTATATACCAATCCCGTAGAGCCGTAATTAAAAGGCGCAAGATAGATCCTGCCGTCCCGGTAGGGTGAAAATTTTACAGTGTCAAGCACTCCGGGAATAATCATATCTTTAATTGCCATTTCCCTGTCAAGAGCTTTTCCATTAAAAAAATCCGTCAGATCGGTCAGTCCCTTTTCCCTGATTAAAGACAGCACCAGACCCGAGCTTTCAACATCGTTCAGGGAAATAAAATCAGGAGGATTGCCTGATACGACACTTGGCGTTATAATCTGGCCGATCTGGGGATTGATTGTCATATGAACCCTGACGCCCGGGTAAGCTTCCTCAAATTTGAGCAGTACTGAATCCCAGTAGTCTTTTGAATAGCCTCCTTGAAAAACTGCGATTTCAAGCTCCGTGTTGGAGAAATTTCCTTTAACCCACGATGCTTCATGTATTATGCCTGATTTCTGACCGCTATCTATATTTTGTCCGGCATTGTCTGATGAATTGCAGCATGTAGAAATAAATGCAAAAAATATTGCCGTAAGCAAAATATGAAGTGTTCCGGACTGCAGCTTTCTCATAAATTTCCCCCCTGTCCATCTCGCTTTTTCATAGGCTACTTTACACTATCTCATCAATGGCAATTTATACTACTGCTTTTTTTACTGTTTCTGAAATCTGTGGGGCTTACCCCAAAATACTTCCTGAAGACCTTATTAAAATAGAACTGGTCGTCAATACCCACCTGGCAGGCTATATTCTTAATCGGCATATCCTTCCCTTTAATCAGAGCAGCCGCCTTATCCATCCTGACTTCATTTATATAGCTCATGATGCTCTTACCGGTTTCATTTTTAAAAAGTCTGCAGATATAGCTTTCATTTAAATTCGCATATTTAGAAATCATATTTATAGTAATTTTTTTACTGTAATTATTATTTATAAATTGAATAATGCTTCTTATTTCATCTCTGTAATTTGCTTTATATTCAGTTTTCAACAAGGCAAAGATGCTTTTCAGCAGCTCTGAGACCAACTCTATAAATTGGTCTGCGGTTTCCGCATTACTGATATGTTCTTTATTACTTTCAAAAATATGGCCTTTCATCAAAGAAGAATTATAGATTTTTCTTTCAATTATTTCCACAAGTCTGATCACATCCTTTTTAAGGAGGATAGGTTCGATACACGCTTTGGAAGCATAGCTTACAATAGTTTTAATGCTTTCTGCAGCTTCGCTTATGTTTTTTTCTTCGAATAGAGGCCATATTTTTCTTAGTTCGTTTTCATATTCGCTAAATAATTTATTATCGGTTACTTGTGGGAATATAGCAATGATTGACCCATTACCTGAATAAAATTTAAAGCCAATAGCCTTGATACATTTTGAATACATTGATTTTGCGCCATAATACCCCTCAAACTCAGTACTTACAACAATACTCACTTCAATATTCAGGTATAGCTTTAGAAGATCATGAATTTTTTTCGCTGATTTTTCCGGAGTATTCTTAATAAGCTTAAATCCCTGTAAAGGAATAATAACCGCTAATCGTTTATGGTCAATACCGACTATTTGAATATCATTTATTGGACTCAGGTATTCACTGATAATCTTCTGCATGGAAGTTGAAAGCATTTTCCTGTCATCAAATTCTGCACTGCCTAATGCTTCTTCATAATTATCAATAAATACATATAGCATGATACTCTTTGGCAAAACAGCAGGCAAACCTGCTTCTTCAATTTGACGGGCAATATATTGATATTCAAAATCATTCTCGTCATTTAGAAGATATTTGAAAAAATCATTTTTCATTATGGTAATACTCTGTTTCAATTGAATTGTCTCTATAAGTTTTCTAATCTTCATTTCCTTTTCCGAAGCCAAAGCGCCTCCGATGTTATTCAACATTGCAATAAAATCATCCGCTATTATTGTAACTTTCAGTATATACTCTGCCGCCCCCAGCATTAAAGCCTGTTTTACAAGATCAAGCTCTCCGTAATTGCTGAGAACAACTATCTTGCCGGCGTAGTTTGATTCCTTCAGCTTTTTTATTAACTGCAGACCGTCCATATTGGGCATCTTTAAATCCGTTATCACAATATCAGGATGGAATTTTTCAACCATTGCAATTGCTTCATACCCATCGCTTGCAGTACCGATGAAATCAAAGCCGTGCTGTTCCCAGTCAATAATGCTTCTCAATGCGACCCTTACTAAATTTTCATCATCAACAACCAGTATTTTTAACATGCTTCATCACCTGGCTTCTTAATTACAGGCAGCCTCATCACAACTTGAGTGCCTTCTCCGATACTGCTTTTTATCGTTTGCCCGTATTTATCCCCAAAATGCAATATGATTCTATCCCTTACATTGTTAATTCCAATCCCGGACAGTCTTCCCTCATTGTCCCCGAAGACCGTATCTCTACCATTAACTGCGCTAAGGTCAAACCCTTTGCCATCATCGCAAATTTCTATTTCAAAATATTCATCAAAAGAATGTGTACTTATTTTAATATTTATCTGCCTTTTATTTTCGCTTACACCATGGATAATTGCATTTTCCACTATCGGCTGTAAAATAAACTTAATTATAAAGTTATTTTTGGCACATTCCTCAATATCATATATAACATTAAAAGAGTCGGCATATCTTATTTTTTGGATTGTGAGATAATTTTCTATATTTATCAGTTCTTCCTCTAAAGTAATAAGCTCATTTTTATTAATAATAGTATTGCGCAAAAGATTTGCGAGCGCGCCGATTCCTTCGCTCACCGTAGGTACCCGGCTCATAAGAGCAGTCCATTTCAAAGTGTTCAGGGTATTAAAAAGAAAATGCGGGTTTATTTGAGCTTGAAGCATGTTAAGTTCAAGTTCCCTTTTCTTTTTTTGGTCTTCGTTTGTACGTTTTATCAATTCGCCCATCTGCTTAACCATTGAATCAAACTTGTTGGAAAGATACCCCATTTCATCATTGTATTTATCCTGAATACGTACCCCCAAATCACCTTCTGAAATCTTTCCAGCTGTTTTAACCATATTTTTAATAGGTACAGCAATACTTATTGTTATTATTAAAGAAAATGCAACAGAAAAAATCAAACATAATATTATAAGAAATATTAAGCGGGTTTTTATCATCGAGGCTTCAGCGTCAATGTATGAAATCAGTATGGTTGCGGCAATATACCACTTTGTCCTGGAATTATATATGAACAGCACCTGGTTTTGTTCACCGGCCAAATCAAGAGTGAATGTATAAAGATTTTCCTTCTGGTTTGCTTGAATATATTCGAATAATTTTGGATCCGGATACTTTTTTCCTTTTTCTATGCTGGAATCGATACTTGATAATACAATCCCCTCTTCACTGATAATAAAAACGGCTGAACCTTTCCCCATATCCACATTGTCATATGCATTTTTAGAAAACTCCTGTTCATCTATTGATATAAACATATATCCCAACCTGCTGGAGCTATCGGTTATCGAATTAATACTCCTGCAAATGACTATGCTGTCCAAATCTCTTCTGGACCTTGCGCTTGCCCAATAATCCAGCGGAATATTTCTTTTCGCCCCCTCTGTGAACTTATCTATATAATCGTTGCTGAAAGAGTCATATCCCAGGTCATAAAATTGCTCACCGTAGTCCGTATATATACTGATATTGTCTATATATTTGTTGACTAATCTTTTTTCTCCGAGTAACTCGTTTAAATCTTTAACTATTGTCCCCTTTTTCATATCGTCAAGCATACTATAATGGGGCAGATTCTCTTGTATTAATCTATCCAGTGACAGCTGATCGCACAGGTTTTCATATTTTTCTATTTCTGTCGATATGTTTTTGTCTAGCTGTTCCAGAAGCTGGTATGATGATTTGCTTAATTTATTTCTTATTGAATTTGAATACTGACAATATGAAAATAAACCAATTATAGTCAAGGGTATTAATGATATAATCGTAAATGCAATAATAAGCCTTGTCTGAATCCTTAAATTCCTGAGATAGAAAATGATCTTTAAGCTTCTGGGATGAGAAAAAGAATTTTGAATTTTATAAATTCCTATATAACTAAATGTTTTTTTTATAAATTTTCTTAAACTTTGTATAGTCACTTTCTCAATAACCTCATAAGAATCCGTGTTTATTTATTTAATTACCTTAGTTTCTAAAATTTTCCGATTTTCATATGTTCTTATTGAAAGGAACTTATTGCTATATTATATCATATATATTGTAAGTATTACAAGAAGTCGTTTTTTATAACAAACTAACTATAAAAAACTATAAAAAACAACAGCATATCTTATTTTATATGCTGTTGGAGTGATAATCCCTAAAGGAATTATATTGCATTATCGCGCCGGTATTACATCAGGATGCCGTCGTCAACTCCGCGAGCACTTCCTTTACAAGCTCTTCATTATCAACGGCACACTGTATGACTTCACCGATATTTTTAGGAAGTACGAAGTTCAGCTTGCCATCCCTTACCTTTTTGTCGCAAAACATTCTGTCATATATTAAATCCGCGTCCATGCCATACACCTTTACCGGAAGTCCTGCCTTTCCAAGCGTATTCTCAACCTTCCCCACCATTTTTGCCGTAACCATCCCCATTTTCAGCGCAAGCCTGTATGCTCCTGCAATTCCTACAGACACACATTCTCCATGAAGCATGGAAAATTTGGAAACACTTTCAACGGCGTGGCCTATGGTGTGTCCGAAATTGAGGATCGCACGAAGCTCGCCTTCCCTTTCATCCTGCTCTACGACTTCACCCTTTATGGTGCAATCCATTTTAGTAATATATTGCAGTACCGTTTCATCGAAGCTGAATATCTTGTTGATATTGTAATCGACATAATCATAAAAATCAGCGTCCAATATCAAGCCGTGCTTGAGTACCTCTGCAAGACCCGCTTTCAGTTCTCTCTCAGGCAACGTCCTCAATGTATTCACATTAATGAAGACGAATTTCGGCTGATAAAAAGCGCCAATCATGTTCTTGGCGCCTTCAAAGTCAACGCCGGTTTTCCCGCCTATACTGCTGTCCGCCTGCGCAAGGAGACTTGTCGGTATTTGCACGTATTGTATGCCCCGCATGAACGTCGCTGCTGCAAAGCCCGTAATATCGCCCACGACACCTCCGCCCAGAGCGATCAGTGCAGACTGCCGGTCAATCTTTTGCAAAACAAGCTTTCTGTATATATCTCTTAGCGTATCAAGGTTTTTGCTGTTTTCTCCAGCCTGTATCACATGGCGCGATACTTCTGCTCCCGCCTCGGAAAGCGCTTCCACACAAGCATCACAATAGTATTTGTCCACATTGCTGTCCGTTATGACCACCATTTTGCCGGAAAGCTTGGCACTTGCACATGCTTTTCCCAAGCCGGAAAAATCAAGCGTAACATATATGGGATAACCCCGGTCTCCTAGATCAACGTTCATCTTTATCATAATGTTACATCTCCCGTTTTATACCTTTGCTACAGTGAAGTGAACATGTTCCCCGTTAATATTCCATTCCTTTCCGTAACCTTCGCCTTTTGACGGCAAAATCTCTTCGGCAAGCACTTCATCGCTTATCAGCGCGTTATTTCGTTCGAATACGGAGCTGATCTTCGCATTGTCTCCATAGTAAACTCTAATATGGTCCTGAACCTCAAAGCCTGCTTCCTTCCTCATTGTCTGAAGCTTGCTGATGATCTCGCGTACAAAACCTTCTTCAAGCAGTTCGTCCGTCATGTTTGTGTCCAGTACGACCGTGATGTCCCTGTCGCTCTCCGATACAAAGCCTTCCTTCTGTGCCGTCTCTACAAGCACATCCTTCAACTCAAGCTCTATCAAAGTGCCTTCGAGCTCAAAGGAAACCTTCCCGTCCTTGTTGAAGCAGCCCATCATTTCATTACCGTCAGCCTTTGCCAGATATTCTCCGATTTTAGGTACAAGTTTTCCGTATTTCGGACCCAGTGTGCGAAGCTGCGGTTTGAATTTGTAAGTGGTAAAATGCGAAGCATCGTCGGTAAACCGGATCTGCTTTATATTTAATTCATCCGCTATCAAGTCCCTGTACATCTGCGGAAGGTCGCCATTATCCCTGATGTACATCCTTCCTATCGGCTGGCGGTTCTTGATATTTGCGGTATTTCTGCAGGAGCGGCCCAGTACGACTATCTTCAGCACCTTATCCATATTCTTTTCAAGCTCGGAGTCTGCATATTTTTCATTAACCTCCGGGAAATCGCACAAATGGACACTTTCAGGAGCATTCTTATCTATGCTTCTCACAAGGTTGCTGTAAATCTCTTCACTGATAAACGGCACAAATGGCGCAGCCAGCTTTGAAAGCTCCACCAGCACGGTGTACAGCGTCATATAGGCATTGATCTTGTCCTGGCACATATCCTTCTGCCAGAAACGTTCCCTGCATCTTCTGACATACCAGTTGCTCAGGTCATCGACGAATTCCTGTATATCCCTTGCCGACTCGGTGATTCTGTAATTTTCAAGGTTTCTGTCAACATTCCCGATCAATGTGTGGAGCCGTGAGAGGATCCACTTATCCATTACAGAGAGTTTACCGGGCTCCAGCTTGTATTGAAGCGGGTTAAATTCATCGATATTGGCATAGAGGATATAGAAGGCATAGGTATTCCATAGCGTGCCCATAAACTTCCTCTGGCTTTCGCTTACAGCCTCTTCATAGAACCTGCTCGGGAGCCACGGAGCACTGCCGGTGTAAAAATACCAGCGGACCGCATCCGCGCCCTGTTTGTCCAGCACTGTCCACGGATCGATGACATTTCCCTTGTGCTTGCTCATTTTCTGTCCATCCTTGTCATTGACATGTCCGAGCACAATGACATTCTTAAACGCCGGCTCGTCGAACAGCAGCGTAGATATTGCCAGCAGTGTATAGAACCATCCTCTGGTCTGGTCGATCGCTTCACTGATAAAGTCCGCAGGATAGTTCTCCTTGAATTTTTCCTGATTTTCAAAGGGATAATGCCATTGTGCAAAGGGCATGGCCCCTGAATCAAACCAGCAGTCGATGACCTCCGATACCCTCTTCATCACACTGCCGCACTTCGGGCATTTCAGACGGACCGCATCAATAAACGGCTTATGCAGTTCAATTTGATCCGGTACATTTTCACCCAATTCTTTCAGTTCCGCTATGCTGCCAACCAGATGACGATGCCCGCAGCGGCATTCCCAGATCGGCAGCGGCGTGCCCCAGTATCTTGAACGGCTGAGGCCCCAGTCCACAACATTTTCAAGGAAATTGCCCATGCGCCCTTCTCTGATGTTATCCGGCAGCCAGTTGATACTGTTGCAGTTTTTTATCAGTTTGTCCTTCAGCGCAGTCATTTTGATAAACCAGGTGTCGCGCGCATAATACAATAGCGGCGTATCACACCTCCAACAGTAGGGGTATGAATGTTCATAGTCCATAATTTTGTATACGAGCCCTCTTGAGGAAAGCTCCCTGATGATGTCAGGATCTGCTGTTTTAACAAACATGCCCCTCCAGGGAGTCACTTCTTCGACAAAATTGCCCTGTTCATTGACCAACTGTACAAATGGTAGGTCATTGGCCTTTCCAACCTTGGCGTCGTCCTCGCCGAATGCAGGAGCCGTATGAACAATTCCCGTGCCGTCCGTCAATGTGACAAAGCTGTCGCAGACCACGTAGTATGCCTTTTTGTCCGTTTTGGCAAAATCAAACAGCGGCTCATATTCCATTCCATAGAGATCTCTTCCCATGCAGCTATTAACAACGCTGTATTCGTCCTTCAGCACGGAAGGCGCTAGAGCCTGCGCCAGAATATATGTCTCATCTCCGCATTTTGCGCGGATGTAAGCCTCATCCGGATTCACCGTCAATGCGACGTTAGATGGCAGCGTCCATGGCGTGGTGGTCCAGGCCATCAGGAAAACTCCGGGCTCGCCCTTCACTTTAAACTTCACAAATATGGAAGGTTCCTTTACATCCTTATAGCCCTGGGCTACTTCATGGCTTGAAAGCGAAGTGCCGCAACGCGGACAGTAGGGAACTATTTTGTGACCTTTATATAACAGGCCTTTTTCCCATATTTGCTTCAATGCCCACCATTCTGACTCGATATAGGTATTGTGATATGTGACATAAGGATCCTCCATATCTGCCCAAAAACCTACACGGTCGCTCATTTCCTCCCATTCATGCTTGTATTTCCAGACACTCTCCTTGCATTTCTGTATGAACGGTTCTACCCCGTATTCTTCGATCTGCGGCTTCCCATTTATGCCAAGGAGCTTTTCCACCTCCAGCTCGACCGGGAGGCCGTGCGTGTCCCAGCCGGCTTTTCTCAGCACATTGCAGCCTTTCATTGTCTTGTATCTCGGGATAATATCCTTCATGGTCCTGGTGAGGATATGCCCTATATGCGGCTTGCCGTTAGCAGTCGGCGGTCCGTCGTAAAAGGTGAACGTTTCGCAGCCTTCTCTGAATTTAAGGCTCTTTTCAAAAATCTTATTATCCTTCCAATATTTTAAAACTTCCTGCTCTCTCTCGACAAATTTCAAGTCAGTAGAAACTTTTTTGTACATAACTGCCTCCTGTTTTTATAATAAAAAAACCTCCCGATCCCATAAATATAAGGGACGAGAGGATATTTACCTACGTGGTACCACCCAAATTACCTTACGGAAAACTTCCGGCTTAGGTCACTCGATTTCACATATAACGGTGTGGACCGGCTTTTCGTACTTGCCATATCTTCATACAATACGCTTTCCGATTACTACTCATGGAGGATTTTCAAGAGCCTCCCCGCAGATTTGCACCGGCCATCTGCTCTCTTCGTGGGTCCCACTCTCTACTCGTTCCAATCATCGCATATAAAATATTCAATATATTGAATGAACTAATTTATAGCATTATACAACACATCAGGCGCTGATGTCAATAAAAGCGGCTCACTCTTCAAATAACTGCTTGAGTGAATCCATCTGTGACATCAGCAGCATTTCACATTTAGTTTTGAAGACATGCAGTTTCTTCTTCATGTCTTCATATTCAAAATTGATCTTGACTACTTCCTGATTGGCTTCGTTTATGATTTTCTGAGCCCTGATCTCCGCCTCATGTATCACATTGTCCGCTTTTTCATATGCATTCTTTTTTATATCCTCTCCCGTCTGTTGGGCTACCAACAGTGCGCTTTGGAGGGATTCCTCAATAGTTTTATAATGCTGCAGTCCGTCATTCAGCAACGCGAGCTTGTCCTTTAATTCGACGTTTTCCCGTATATATGCGCTGTAATCTTCTATGATCTTATCAAGGACGTCATTTACCGTATCCTCGCTATATCCCATAAAGGTCTTTTTAAATGTGATGTTTTGCAGGTCGTTGGGCGTATAATTCATATGCAGCCACCTCTTCAAACTAATTTGCAAGCCTGTCTTCCGGCTTTCTTACCGGTTTGAGAATAACATCTTTATCATACATAGGATTCATTCAACGTATCAGGCTCAATATAAAAGTCCTTACGATCGCTATCAATATCAGTGCTATGATAGGAGAAATATCCAATATCATATTATGCCCGAAGGACGATCTTTGGATGAGAGACCGTATGGGCGCCAAAATAGGCTCGGTGATCTGGTAGAGCAAACGGACAAGCCTGTGTTCCCTAGGAACAGGCAGCCATGATATAAAAGCCCTGACCAGTAATGCCAGTTCCATTACACCGAATATGATCCTTACAATACGATATAAAATCCAGCTCATTTGATCTCCTCCGAATGAATACGGGAATAATCCATAACAAAACTCCTGCGGTTATTTAACCCACGGGAACGCTCCCTTATTCTTCAATTCATCTTTGAATACTCCCATGATGTCAACGTTATTGGGAGCAATCAGGAAGATGCCCGAAGATATTTTTTGTATGTCGCCATCCAGACCGTAAACAGAGCCGCTGAGGAAATCCACAACCCTTTGTGCGGTTTCCTTGCTCAGGTTCTCAAGATTGACAACGATTGGCTTTTTATTCTTAAGATGATCGCATACATCCCTGGCATCGTCAAAAGTTTCCGGCTGCATGATGACAACCTTGAACTGGTTGTTTGAATGAATGTTTACAACCTTGTTTTGCTGGGATTTCTTTGTAAATGAATGCAGATATTGCGGTGATTGAAGTGATTCTTCCTTAAGGTCATCCTGCAATTGATCGTCTTCTTCCGCTTCTTCCTCCGATTCCCAACCCACCAGATTGAGCATCTTGTTCAGTAGCTTTGCCATTTGTGCTTCCCTCCATTTTTTCTTTCGTTACGCAGTAATTTCATCTTATAGTTAAAGCATTCAGCGTTTTCCAAATATCGCCGTACCTATTCTTACCATATTGGCACCTTCCTCTATGGCAACCTCAAAGTCATTGCTCATGCCCATTGAGAGGTAATCCATATCTATATTATCAATATTTTCCTCCCTTATGTCAATAAGTAATTTTTTAAGTCCTGTAAATACCCACCGGACATCCTCGGGATTTTCGGCCAGAGGGGCTATGGTCATCAATCCTTTTACCCTAATATTTCCCATTTTGCTCACTTTTTTTATTAAATCAAGCGCACATTCAGGGCAAATCCCGAACTTGGTATCCTCAGCCGCTATATTTACCTGAACCAATACATCAATGATCTTCCCGGCCTTTTCAGCTCTTTTCTGTATTTCTTCAGCCAATTCGAGCCTGTCCAGCGAATGAATCATTGCTACCTTATCCAGTATGTATTTCACCTTGTTTGTCTGCAGATGCCCGATCATATGCCAATTGCAGCTTACATCCGTTATATCGGCTTTTTCGCATAATTCCTGAACCCTATTTTCACCTAAATCCGTGATGCCCCATTCCAATGCTTTTATGATCCTTGCGGCATCAACAGTCTTGCTTACAGCAATGAGCCTGATATCCTCCGGATCCCTGTCTGCTCTTTGTGCCGCAGCCTGTATTCTCAGTTTTATTTTTTCGCAGTTTTCTTTGATAAAGCTCAGATCTTCGTTCATTTCTCTATGATATCTCCTTCTTTTATATTATCCGGGTTAATGATATATATATCGTAAAGGTTTACTGTGTTCTCAATTTCACCCTCAGGCGTCCCGATAATTGCATATTCCTCGTCTCTGCAAATGATTTCAACGGTCCTGGCGGTTGCAACCTTATACCGTATCAGCATGATCCTGGCTGCCGTCCCGTCGGAAGAAATATCTCTCAGGCACCGGAGCGGCACCTTGAAACCTTCCTTCGCCCTGCTGATGAAATCCACATTCACCTTCCTCGTTGATGACAACACATCTGCGCCTCTGTTAGCCCTGACGACCAGAACCGACTTCCCGTCCTTCGGTTCATTTATATTCACAATATATCCTGACGTTTCCATTCCAATGTCATTTATCCTCAGCTTGATTTTATCATCAACTTTAAAGCGGTTTGCATCGTCCGTGCCCATTGCGGCAGCAATATATATATCCGTACCCTTTATGATTTTGGCAAGCGGTGTTCCCGAATATGCCTTGCCATCATTCTCATGCGGTGAATTCTTCTTTGTGATCCCATCAACCATTTCAGGCGTGAGCTCCGACAGGTTTTTGGGCGTCAGGATCGACTCATAACCATCTATGGCATACGATACAACACCAGATATATTTGATATTACCTGGAATGTATTGGAGTTGAGCTGATTTTGCACATTGACTTTTTGCTTCTTCATTGAGTCGATATAGCTGTCCGTTGAGCTCTCCCCCACGATCTCGGCTTTTTTCCCTACGATTTTATCTATTTCATTTCTGTATTGGCTTAAGTCCTCAAAACTACGGGCATTACATGCTAATATAACATTTTGCACCTGTAATCCGATTTCATCATCCAGTTTTGCCAGATCCTCTGAAAAAAATGCTGTCTTCTCGGCTTTTTCCATATGGGCTTTTGCTATTCTCATATCAATTTCTTTCAACTTTTGAAGAAGCGTATCAGACGTGTCATTATAGACAGTTGCAATACATGAATAGGCTGGTGTTCTTTCTCCCTCGCCGATCACCGCTTCGTACCTTCCCTCAAATCCCGGTGCCTTCAAAAGTTCCTCGTCCCTTACAATGATTCCATTTGAATGGACGGATTCCTCGATTGTCCCGATCCGGATGACATCGCTGGTGATATTGTTTCCTGAAAGCCAATTAAGCAGGGATGGGATATAAAGCATCATAAAGAAAAACAGCATCAAACTTCCCAAAGTAAGGCGCTTGATTGTTGATTTGCCTTTGTCGGCTGGCTTGGCAACGGTGACCTCATTCGTCTTTCCCATACCGGATTTGTTTTTTAAATAATATGTTTTCCCATTGCCCGTTACTTTTTCCATTTTTTCTTTCGCATCTGCTTTGCTCATTTTTTCAGAACCTGATCTTTAATCTTTCGTGCATAAATTTTATTGCTATCATAACGCCAAGTTTTACATGTTCATAAACCAGACCGCCCTGCATATATGCTGTATAGGGCGGTTTCAGCGGAGCATCCGCACTAAGCTCGATGGAAGATCCCTGTATGAAAGCTCCGGCGGCCATGATGACCTGACTGTCGTACCCTGGCATGTCCCATGGTTCGGGAGTAACAAAGGAATCAACCGGCGAACCTTTCTGTATCCCCTGGCAAAATGCAATCATACTCTCCGGATTATTGAATTTAATTGCCTGTATAATATCGCTTCTCATATCTTCCGGCTCGGGTGAAGTCTCAAATCCCAGCTTTCGCATGATCGCGGCGCAGAATACTGCTCCTTTCAGACTTTCCGCTACGATATGCGGTGAAAGGAAAAGTCCCTGGAACATGAGCCTGCTGTTTCCTAGAGTTGCGCCTACCTTTTTGCCAAGACCCGGCGTTGTCAGCCTATAAGCAGCATTTTGTACACAGCGCGCCTTTCCCGCAATATATCCCCCCGCAGGTGCAAGCCCGCCGCCGGGATTTTTAATAAGCGAACCCGCCACAAGGTCGGCACCTGCCTCAACCGGTTCCTCCACCTCTACAAACTCACCATAGCAGTTATCAACAAGCACGATGATATCTTTATTTATTTCTTTAATTATTTTAATAATCCTTTTCATTTCCCCGATTTTTATGGCGGTTCTCCAGCTATAACCCCGGGAACGCTGTATCAGTATCATCCTTGTTTTTTCATTTATTGCTTCATGGACGCTTTTCAGATCCATGCCTCCGTCATCCAGCAGCTCCACCTGCCGGTATCCTATGCCAAAATCTTTTAATGAACCGGAGCCTTCCCCTCTTAAGCCTATTACTTCCTCTAGCGTATCGTAAGGCTTTCCTGTAATGGATAGAAGCTCGTCGCCCGGTCTCAGGTTGCCATACATGCAAACGGCCAGCGCATGCGTGCCTGAAACGATCTGGTGCCTTACCAGCGCATCCTCCGCCCTGAAAACGCTTGCGTAAACGGCTTCAAGCACCTCTCTTCCCCTGTCATCATAACCATATCCGGTCGTACCGCCAAAATGGCTATCGCTCAAACGGTGCTCCTGCATAGCGGCTATAACCTTATATTGGTTTATTTCCCTGATGGCCTCTATACCTTTAAAAATATCACTAACCTCATTTTCGGCTGATTGCACCAGTTTAATAATGGTTTCATCTATACCAAAGCTGTTCTTCAAATATTTCTGATCTTTTAGGTTCATACCGTGTTAATATCCTCTCTTTTGCTGCATTCTGCAATGTCCGCCGCGATGATCCTTGCATTAAATTCCATATTCATTTTATCCCACTTGTCCATTCATTTCAATGACTATTTCCAAAGCACGCTCCAGGCTGTCTGAAAAATCAAAGTGCGAGGAAAATTCCATAAGAGATTTTATCAATACTCCTGCCTTGATTTATCCGGTGTGCTGATATAATATGGAAATATGCATCCGTTCGCGCAGTAAAGTCGACTGGCACAATGCATTAAATTAACATGGTTGGGTGACAGGTGGTTGGAATGATAAAAAGCTACAATGTGCCGGCAGAGGATGATTCAAAAACGGTAAAATACATACTGAAAAATAAATTCAGCCTGTCGGAACGTTTGGTCAAAAAGTTGAAATTCAATGATAAAATATATCTCGGTTCTCTTCCGGTCCATGTCAACGCGATTGTTCATGAGGGCGACGTGATTGAAGCACATGTGGATCTGGATGAAACGAATGAAGACATCATCCCCGAACAGATCGATATCGACATCATTTATGAAGACGACAGCCTTATCGCTATCAACAAGCCTCCAAATATGGTCGTACACCCCACTTTTCGTCACTTTTCCGGTACGGTTGCCAATGCCCTTATGTATTACCTGCTTCAGAAGGGCGTCAAAACGCTGATCCGTCCTGTCAGCAGGCTTGACCGGGATACCTCCGGTATTATCATATTTGCTTTGAATTCATTCGTTCAGGATAAACTTATCAAACAGATGCATACCAATTCCTATCTGAAGGAATATGTCGGGTTGATGCACGGATTTGTCAAAGACTGTTGCGGCACCATAAACATGCCGATAGACAGGCTCCCCGGCAGTATCATGCTGCGCCATACAACGTCGGAAGGTGCGCCATCCGTAACTCATTACGAGGTAATTGAACGCTTTGGCGATGCGACATTTGCGAAGTTTACACTGGAAACAGGCAGAACACATCAGATTCGTGTACATTCTCAAGCAATCGGCCATCCCTTGATCGGAGATACATTATATCCTCTTCCTTTATTTGAAGGATGTCATGAAGGGCTTATGTCAAGACAGGCTCTCCACTCAATGCGTACGATCTTCAAACATCCTGTAACTCAAAAAACACTTGAGCTCTCAGCGCCAATCCCATCTGATATAAGTCATGCTCTGGAAATATTGAGAAAATAAAAGCGATAATTTTACTTATTATGCCATTTATGGTATGATGTATCTACATTATTTTTTTAGTAAAATAATACGGATTTTATATGCATACCAAAATGCTTTTTATTTTTACACGAATGAATCGCTTTTTCAGGAGGAATTTTTATGGAAATACTAAAGGAAAAATACACGATTACCGAGCTGAGTGAAATGCTTCAAGTGACCGACCATACGCTGAGATTTTATGAAAAGGAGCTGGAACTGAACATACCGAAGGATGATCGTGGGAGACGCTTTTATACTACAAACCTGGCAAATATGATGTACAAAATCAAGGTGATGCGAAGCGAAGGCCTTGAAATAAAGGCTATTAAAAAAATTATGAAGGAGGATTCCATGTTTGAACAAACAAAAGAATTGCAGAATGAAAATTCCGTATCCCTGATGCCGTCAGCAAGCAAGGACAGCGAGGCAATGCAGGTGTTCTTCCATGAATTTGGAAAACAGCTTTCTCAGGAAATAACACTGGAAATTATGGATGCAAAAGAACATCTGGTCAGAGAAATTGCAAAAAGCAAGCTGGAACTTGGAGCCTGTGTTGAAAATGGCATGCGAAAACTGGAAGGCAAAATGGATAAACACTATGAAGAAGTTGACATAGCACTAGGCAAATGGAGAGAAAAATCAAAGAAACGGCCATTTAGAAAATTATTCTCCATAATTCATAAATCCCGGATATAAAATTAATATATATTCATCAAAAAACACCACTTGTAATAAAGTGGTGTTTTCTTAATTGCTATTTATAAAACTGACTTAGCTTACCTTCATTTCAAGCCTTAGCTTATCCGCTACCATAGCGATAAACTCAGAATTTGTCGGCTTGCCTTTTCCAATGCTTACCGTATATCCAAAGAGATCGTCGATGGTCTCCACCTGACCTCTGCTCCATGCAACTTCAATCGCATGCCTGATCGCCCTTTCCACTCTGCTTGGTGTAGTATTATATTCACGGGCTATGGAGGGATATAATTGTTTTGTGATAGAATTGATGATATCAAGATCCTTTACAACCATCATGATCGCATCCCGTAGGTACTGATAGCCTTTAATATGGGCGGGGACGCCGATTTCATGCATAATATTTGTGACTTCCACTTCAATGTTTCGTTGAGCCGGAGCATGATATGATGATTTTGATTCCATAGTATAATCAGACCGAATGATTGCGTTCTGATTCGAATCCTTGAGCTGCCTTATTCTGGATACCAGGACATCCATGTCGAACGGCTTTACAACATAATATTCAGCTCCGAGTGCAAGTGCTCTCTGCGTTATCTTATCCTGTCCGACAGCAGAGAGAATGATAAATAGCGGGCGTTTTTTCAATGAGATGGAATTTAACTTTTCAAGAACCCCAAGTCCGTCAAGATGCGGCATGATGATATCAAGAATTGCGATATCCGGCATTTTACTTGTAATAAGCTCACAAGCTTCATTACCATCCCTGGCCATTCCGATCACTTCAATATCACTCTGGCTGTTCAGATACTCGCAAAGTATATCTCCAAATTCTTTATTGTCATCCGCTATGACAATTTGTATTTTTCTTTCCAACAAGTAAATACCCCCTCTAATTCAATCAATCGGCTAGTCTCTTAATGTCACCATTATATTTTTGTTTTGTCTATTTATCAAGTAATTTTTTATATTTATGTTATTTATTGATTGCATTATGTATCATTATGTCCTCCATAATGCCTATTTTTGGCTATTTCAATAAATTTACTTATTATGCATATTTTATTAGAATTAGATTGTCGGAGCAGTTTAATTTCCTTAAACTGGCAAATTATTTCCTGTTTCTACCATTTAATTTTTCTTCTGTTATTATATTACCATATATTTCTTTAAGGCTCAAGATTTAGTTAAAAGTTAGTGCATTGTACCTATTA
>JBDKVA010000085.1:0-24482 GCA_039679375.1 Clostridiaceae bacterium | reverse complement strand
ACAAATTTGCGACCTGTGCGGAAATTTGTGCCCGTGCTTAGTATAATATATCTGTAACTGTACGGTCATACCTGGATGGTCATGGATAGCGAGCAGTCGTTTTACGCAAATTAATAATTGTGAAAGTATTTTTGGAGGTGCATTATGGCCACAGACAAATTGATGATCATAGATGGGAACAGCATACTCAACAGGGCTTTTTACGGGCTTCAAGGACCGCAGCTTCTGGCAACGACAGATGGCCTCCATACGAATGCAATATTTGGTTTTCTGAATATCCTGAATAAATTCTTAGCAGAAGAAAAGCCGGATTACCTATGCGTTGCTTTCGATCTCAAAGCGCCGACCTTCAGACATCTTGAGTTCAGCGGCTATAAGGCAAAACGGAAGGGAATGCCTCCCGAACTGGCGGAACAGCTGCCTGTAATGAAGGAAATACTGGATGCAATGAATATCAAACGCCTGGAACTAGAGGGATTTGAGGCGGATGACATCATTGGCTCCATCTCCCTTTGCGCACAGCAGCAAAACATGCGGGTGGCCATTGTAACGGGTGACAGGGATTCTCTGCAGCTTGCGTCGGAAAGTACCAGGATCCTGATGCCTGTGACAAAAGCGGGTAAAACGGAAACGGAGGTGTACGATGCGGATGGGGTGGCAGCAAGGTATGGGGTGACCCCGTTACAGTTTATTGATGTAAAAGGTCTCATGGGTGACCAGTCGGATAATATTCCGGGAGTCCCGGGCATTGGTGAAAAAACGGCAATAGATCTGATCAAAACATTTGGCAGCCTTGAAGTTATATATGAAAACATTGATAAGGTCGAGAAGAAGAGTGTCAGAGAAAAGCTGGAGGCAAACAGGGAACTGGCTTTTCTAAGCAAGCGGATTGCGACAATCGACCGGAATATGCCTACGCTTTGTACGCTGGGAGACCTGAAGAGGAAGGAGTTTGACAAGACAAGGTTATATTCGCTTTTTATCAGACTTGAGTTTAGGAGCATATTGGGGAAATTCGGCCTGAATGAATCAGATTGCTTTAAACATAATGCACCCGAGGATCTGGAGCTAGTAGTCATCGATGATGTAATGACTCTTGCACAGGTCGCTTCAGAAGTTAAAAAAGCAGGTGAGGCATCCATCTGCCATTTACTGGACCGAAAAAATGTTTTTGAAACAACGCTAGCCGGAATGGCTATTTCCTGGAAGGATAAAAACGGATATGTCAGAATCGGGGCAGGAATAAGCCAGGAGCAGTTCTTACAGCAATTCGGGCCGATTTTTGCCGATGAAACAATTAAAATCTATGGTCATGACCTCAAGAGCCTTATCGTATATTTGAAATGGAGAGGAATTGCTTTTGCAGGAATGGCCTTCGACACCATGATCGGGGCCTATATACTCAATGCGTCACGCAGTACTTACACTGTTTCCGGGCTTTCGCAGGAATATCTGGGATATACATTCGAATCTATTGAAGATATGGCCGGTAAAGGGAAAAATTTTATACCCTTTAGCGGGTTACCTGTAGAAAAGCTTTCAAAATCGGCCGTAAGGCAAAGCAGGACTATACTTGAGCTTACTTTGGCATTAAGGGAATTAATAGTGAAAAATGGGCAGGAGAGCTTGTATTATGATATGGAACTGCCTCTTGTCGAAGTACTTGCAGACATGGAATACAGGGGCTTTAAGGTGAATACGGAAGGTCTTGTGCATTTTTCAGCCAAGCTGGATGAAAAGATCACGCATGCAGAAGAAGAAATTTATACGCGGGTGGGCGAAAAATTCAATATTAACTCCCCAAAGCAATTGGGCGTGATTTTGTTTGAAAAGCTGAAGCTGCCGGCGCAGAAGAAGACCAAAACAGGCTATTCCACCGACGCGGAGGTGCTCGAGCAGCTTGCCCCCATGCATGAAGCCGTATCCGGGATACTGGAATACAGGCAGCTGATGAAGCTGAAATCGACCTATGCAGAAGGCCATCAAAATGTAGTAAATCCAGTGACCGGACGCATACATTCAAGCTTTAATCAGACCGTGACGGCTACAGGCAGGATCAGCAGCACAGAGCCCAACCTGCAGAACATACCCATCAAGCTTGAGATGGGACGGGAAATCAGAAAAGTATTCATACCGGAAAACTGCGAATACCTTTTATCGGACGCGGACTACTCCCAGATCGAATTACGTGTGCTTGCCCATATTACCGGGGATGAAAATATGATTTCTGCATTCAGGAATAATGAGGATATCCATACCTCTACAGCCTCGGCTGTTTTTGGTGTTCCCAGGGAGCAGGTGACCCCTTTGCTGAGATCCAGGGCCAAGGCTGTCAATTTTGGTATTGTATACGGTATAGGGGATTTCAGTCTGGCAAAGGATCTTGGGATATCCCGGAAGGAAGCGCGCAATTATATTGATGAATATCTGGAAAGGTACGAAGGCGTCCGCCGGTATATGCATGATACCGTTGAGAAAGGCAGGAAGAACGGCTTTGTGGAGACCATGTTCAACAGAAGAAGGTATCTGCCCGAGCTTTCGTCAAGCAATTTCAATACAAGATCCTTCGGCGAGCGCGTTGCTATGAATATGCCGATACAGGGCAGCGCCGCGGATATTATTAAAATTGCCATGGTAAAGGTATATGAGGAACTGAGGAAACATAATATGAAATCAAGACTGATATTGCAGGTGCACGATGAATTGATCATCGAGACGCATGTGAGCGAGCGGGAACAGGTGGAAAGGATACTGCAGGATTCCATGCAAAATGCAGTAAAATTGGATGTTCCGCTGATCGCAGATGTAAAAACGGGCGCCAGCTGGTTTGAGACAAAATAAATTTACAGCTTTAAAGATTTATGTTGGACGATGCGGGCAAAACGCCGCAAGCTTTTATAAATAAAGTGTATTTGACAAAGAAGGATGATTAAAATGAAGATAATCGGAGTGACAGGTGGCATAGGCAGCGGGAAAAGCACGGTGTCCGGTGCGCTCAGGGATCTTGGCGCCGCAGTTGTCGACGCCGATATGCTGGCAAGGAATGTAGCTTCAGCAGGCGGAAGGGCATTTAATGAACTTGTTGGTTATTTTGGTGAAGATATAGTAAAGAAAGACGGTGAACTGGACAGGGAAAAACTTGCGTCGATTGCATTTAACGACAAAGTAAAGCTCCATGCGCTAAATTGCATTACCCATAAACATATTGCCGAAAAGATCCGCGAAGCGGTAGAAATCCTCAAAAACGCAGGGAAATGTGACATTATCGTGATCGATGCCCCAATACCTGTAGAAAAAGGTTTCCTTGACCTGGCTGATGAAGTTTGGGTAGTGACAGCCGACCGCGAGGAGAGGATCAAAAGGATCATCGCCAGAAGCGGCTATACTTTCGAGGATGCAGAAAAAAGGATCGATTCGCAGCCGAGGGATGAAGAATATCTCAGCATAGCCGATGAAGTCCTTTATAATAACGGCAGTCTGGAAGATCTGGAACAGGCGGTAGTAAGACTGTTCCTGCAAAAAAAGCAGGAATGGCAGCGATAAGGTGGTTGTTTTGAGGAGAATGTTCAGAATTAGGTTTAAGACGGTTATCATATTTGTAGCTATACTCGTTGTAATATTATTTGTATTTGATCAGGCTGTTTTAAGGCTTTATCCTTTGAAATACGGTGATCTTGTACAGATTTATTCTGAAAGGTTCAATGTCGATCCCTTCCTTGTATTGGCAATCATCAGGGCTGAAAGTAATTTCCAGCCTGGGGCGGTTTCTCCAAAAAACGCAAGAGGGCTGATGCAGATATCGGAGGGGACGGGGAAATGGGGCGCAGGAAGGCTTAATTTGAAGGACTATACCAGTGAAAAGCTGTTTGAGCCGGAAATTAATATTTACATCGGATGCTGGTACCTTTCCGTATTATATGATGAATTCGGCGATTCGGACCTTGTAATAGCCGCTTACAACGGAGGAAGCGGCAATGTGACCCAGTGGCTTAACGACAGGGATTTAAGTGCGGATGGGAAAACTCTCGACAGGATACCTTTCAGGGAAACCGACCAGTATTTAAAAAAAGTCAATAAATATTATTCAATATACAAAAGGCTTTACGAAAGTCAGTTTTAATGATATTTTATAATGAGAGGGACATGATAGGGGGGTTGAATATGAATTCCGGTATTCTTTTCGAAAGAGACATTCTGTATCCTACCGACAACAGCGGCGATCCTGGAAGTATACATATACAGGTATTCGGCCCTGACCGGAATGTAAAAATACCTGTCGTGATTGAAGCCAAGTCAAACCATTCACCTTTAAATTTTATCGATTCCATTGTACGAATCATGCAAAGTGATATCTTTGACAGAATATTTATCGACGTAAGAAAAAATGTCGATATCTATTTAAGAACCACAGCTGAAAACAAAGCGGAATATGACAGCCATAACTTTGTGAAAATAAGTTATTCAGAGGATGGCATTAAAACGGAGGGCGCCGAGCTTTAATTACCGCCGGCGCATATTATAACTGTTTTCCCAGTAACAATACAACTCGGTTAATATCTTTTGAACCTTTCAGTATTTATAGTGATCTTTTTTAAAAATATGGCATGGTGATGATCTTTTTGAAACAAGACTTAGGTGTGAAGGATACCGTTATAAAACGGGACAAAAACCATAAACCTCCTCTTAGCCGCAATTGCCAGATTATGTTGCTTTATAGATGGTTGATTTTGTTATTTTCGGTTCTATTGTGCATGGGTAACGGTTCGCGTGTACGGGACGATGCAATTCTGGAAACATTTGCCATCGTTGCTGTTTACAATGGCGTCATTACGGCCTATACCGTCAATAACGGGAAAAAATATGCTGCATTGGTACAATACATGGATGTCGCCATGATCATGCTGATGACTTTTTTTTCCGGCGGTATCCAATCCGATTTATATATCTTCCTTTTTTTCATTATTGGTTTTTGCGGTACGAAAAACGACCTGACAACAGTCTTGAAAACCGGACTGGCAAGCATAATCATGTATACTGCCGTATGTATCCTTGCTCATGATCTCTATGCGACGGGAATAAATTATGTAACGCTAATCATAAGGAACCTTCTGTTTATCATGGCCGCCTTTGCAATATCCGGGATCAATTATGAAGTAAGAAAATATGATGAAATGCGTAAAAAGGAATTCCGTCTGGCTCGCACGGATAAGCTTACCGGCCTGGCCAACCGGCATTACTTTGACCAGAAGCTGATAGAAGAGGCTGACTATGCGCTTAATATGGGAACAGTGCTCAATATACTGATGTTCGACCTTGATAACTTCAAGGGGTATAATGACACCTATGGGCATGGCGCCGGAGACAAGCTGCTGGTCACGTTTGCAGATATCATCAGGCAGAGTATAAGAAAATCCGATATCCCTGTACGGTACGGCGGTGAGGAATTCATGGTACTGATAAGGGATCTGGATATCATTATTGCAAAGAGCGTCGGAGACAGGATAAGAAGGCAGCTCGAGAAGCAGCGCACTTACCAGGGACAGTTTGAAGTAAGGCAAAAAGTGACAGTTAGCTGCGGCGTAGCACAATTTCCAAAACACTCGGGCAATATCAGGGAGGCCATTGATAAAGCAGATCAGGCGCTGTATTATGCAAAAAAGATCGGCAAAAACATTGTGATATGCTATGACGAAATAGGATCGAGCAGAGAAGCAATGGAACCGAAATGATGAAGAATCAAACGGTGGGCTTACGGATCCTGCCTTTTTGAAAGCTTCTCCAATTCTAATTTAACAATCCCGATTTCCTGGGTAAGTGTTTTTACGCGGTTGGCATTTCTTGAAAGAGCGATGGTCAATGTAAATAAAATCAGCAGTATGAAAAAGATGATAAACATAAATAGCGTGTTCACGGGCTCAATAATATTGAGCAGATTGGATAGCAGCCGGAGAAGTTCCGGGAACAAAGCGGTGAAAAACAGGCTGATACCCGCAATTAACCAGGCAAGGGTATATTTCAATTCGATTTTTTTGCCTCTCAGCATGAAAACAATATAGCATAAAAACAGGAGCGAAGCGATGATCATGATGACCTGAAGTCTGCTGTTCATGTGTACTGGTTCACCTCCGGAATGTTTTAGGGTAAAAGGAAGCTATTACGATCGCAAGACTTACCTTTACCATATAATAAAGCGACCTGGTGTTTGTAATGGAGGATTTGCCTCCTTCTCTGGCACTCATGACGACGGGTACTTCGGACACTTTCAGCTTATGCCTTGAAGCATTTACAATGGATTCCGGCTCCGGATAGTCACGGGGGTAATCAACAGCGAAAAGGCTGACAGCGCTGCGGTCACAGGCTCTAAAGCCTGATGTGGGGTCTTTTACACGCTGCCCGGTAAAAAGGTAAATGAGGCTGCTGAAATACTTTATACCTAAACGCCTTGCCCTGGATGACTGATAACCATCTCCCTCCAGAAACCTTGAACCGATGCTCAGATTTGCACCCTTATCCAGCTCTGAAAATAACGCGCGGATATACCTGGGGTCATGCTGACCGTCGCCGTCGACCTGCACGGCCTGATCATAGCCTTTGTATTGTGCATATTTGTAGCCTGTCTGAACCGCTCCGCCTATTCCAAGGTTGACAGGAAGGTCGATGACCGGTACGCCACGTTTTTTGCATATATCTGACGTAGAATCGCATGAACAGTCGTTCACCACCAGAACATCATATTCCGGGCAATCTTCCTTGAGCTTATCAAGCAGCTTCGCTATATTTTTCCCCTCATTATATGCAGGTATAATTACCAAAGCTTTCATTGCAAATTCCTTCCGGAGGGAACAGTTATATTGAATGAACTGATTTTCCCCAGTGCCATTAATAGTATAACCTTTTTTAAGGTATTGTGCCAGACGATTTTGTAAACAAGCTATTTGCGATGTAACCTGAATTTACATTAGCAGTACAATATATAGTGACCTGCTCCATGCCAAACTATCAATATATTGTACTGCGGAGCTTATAAATAGGGACATCGCAAATAGCTCATAAACAGGAGATATTACGGGTATCAGCCGATGTCCATGTATCTCCCGACCGCTTTGGCTACCGGTTCGAATTCCTTCATGAGCTGGGCGAATTTAGCGGGCCTCAGCGATTGAGGACCGTCACTCAGTGCATTAGGAGGGTCCAGGTGGACTTCAATAATAAGGCCGTCAGCTCCCGTTGCAATTGCTCCCTTGGACAGCGCCCCCACGTATTTCCACGTACCGGCGGCATGACTTGGATCAACGATGATGGGCAGGTGTGACAGCTCCTTGACTACCGGTATCGCACTCATATCCATCGTATTCCTGGTAGAGGTCTCGTAGGTGCGGATGCCCCTTTCGCACAATATGATATTGCTGTTGCCTTCAGCCATGATATACTCCGCAGCCATCAGCCATTCTTCAACGGTGGCGGCAAGTCCCCTCTTCAGGAGGATCGGCTTTGAGGTCATGCCGACCTCCTGAAGCAGTCTGAAATTCTGCATATTCCTTGCGCCGATCTGTATCATGTCGGCATAGGATGCTACTAGTTCTACGTCGCGTGTGTCCACCACCTCGGTGACGATTTTAAGCCCTGTGATATCACGCGCTTTAGCCATGATCTTCAGCCCCTCTTCCTCAAGTCCCTGAAAAGAGTAGGGGGATGAACGCGGCTTGAATGCGCCGCCTCTGAGGATCTTAGCGCCGGCTTCCTTGACTTTTTGAGCTATTTCAAGGAATGTACCCTCATTTTCGATTGCACAGGGGCCTGCCATTACGATGATCTCACCGCCTCCCACTTTAACGCCTCCAACATCGACAATAGTAGGATTCTGCTTCAATTCCCGCCCTGCCAGCTTGTATGGCTTCATAATGGGCACGAGATTTTCCACGCCCGGCATGGAGGAGATCGCATGGGTATTCAGCAGCCTTTTGTCTCCTATGGCTCCAATGACCGTTTTAACTTCTCCGAAAATAGGGTGGGTTTTAAAACCCAACTCCGATAGCTTTTGCTCTACATTGTCGATTTCCTGTCTGGTTGCGTTCTGATTCATTACGATAATCATAAACAAAAACCTCCCTTATACATTATGCATCTTTAAAACAAAAAACTCTCCGTCTGCTATGAGACGAAGAGTTATCCTCTGCGCGGTACCACTCAAATTGGTTAAACCCAGCTTAGCAACGTACATATTATACGTCCATCCCGGTAACGGCGGATCCCCGGCATAGCCTACCCAGCACCTTCAGCCTGCAGCTCAAAGGGGAACTTCAACCGGTTTGCTCCGCCAGGCTCCCACCACCCCTGGCTCGCTGCTGATTAATGGAATGAGAAACCATCAATCTGTTGTGAAAGTCAAACTTAGCTTACTTTCCCTTTTCATAGCCATTTTCAATAAATTTATTTTATCGTAGCATGAAGAAATTTTATTGTCAAGATCGATTTTTTACTTTTATATAGGATGTAAAAATGATATGATATATGTAAACAGTGGAAATTAAATGGAGGTATACAAATGAGTGAACTGCAGGCGGTTGTATTCAGCCTGAATGGGCAATTGTTTGGCGCTGACGCTTCACAGGTGCTCCAACTGGTCAAATATCGTGATGTGGCGAAGCCTTCCAGGATGCCGGACTTCATCGAAGGTATTATGGACTACCAGGGCGCCGGGCTTCCATTGATCAGCCTGGTAAGAAGATTTGGCCTGGGGGAAACTGAAATCACAAAAAAGACAAAAATACTTGTTACAAAAAGAAATGAATCATATGCAGGATTCATTGTCAATGATGTGACGCAAATCCTGAAATTCAGCGATGAGGATATCGAATCAGCTCCGTCCAGTATGGGCGGCAGTGTGGAATCTTATATTAAAAAGGTATGCAAGAAGGAGGACCGGCTGATTCCCATTATTGATCTGGAGAAGGTTCTGAATGATGACGAAATGAAAAAACTTTCATCTTCATCCGTCGCCAGCCTGTAATAGCCGGCGATGGATGAAGGTATTTATAATGTTGCCGGACATATTGCGCGGCCGATCAGACATTGAACCGGAATAGTGTTACATCGCCGTCCTGCATGACATAATCCTTGCCTTCCGAGCGAACAAGTCCTTTTTCACGTGCGGCGTTGTATGAACCGCATTTCATCAGGTCGTCATACGCAACAATTTCAGCACGTATAAAGCCTCTTTCAAAATCGCTGTGTATTTTACCGGCTGCCTGGGGAGCCTTGGTACCTTTCGCTATTGTCCAGGCTCTGACCTCAGGCTGCCCTGCAGTGAGGTAGCTTATAAGGCCAAGAAGCTTGTAGCTGGCTTTTACCAGGCGGTCCAGACCTGATTCCTTCAATCCGAGTTCTTCCAGGAAGATTGCTTTTTCATCCTCTTCCAGCTGAGCAATCTCTTCTTCGATCTTTGCACAGATAACCAGAACTTCCGAGCCTTCTTTTGCAGCGATATCCTTCAGTTCAGTCAGATAACGGCTTTGTTTTCCAGTCTGCAGATCGTCCTCCGAAACATTGGCGGCATACAGCACGGGCTTGGAGGTTAGCAGGAACAGCTGTTCCACGAGGGCGCGCTCTTCACTGTCAAACTTCATTGCTCTCACGGGAGTACCGCTTTCCAGTGTGGTTTTTATCCTCTCATAGAGATCCAACTCGATCTGGAATTTTTTATCTCCGGACTTCATCATTTTGCGCGTTCTATCGATACGCTTCTCCAGCATTTCCAGATCGGCAAATATCAATTCCAGGTTGATCGTCTCGATATCGCGCGCAGGACCTATGGTTCCGTCCACATGCACGATGTTCTCGTCAACAAAACAGCGGACCACATGTATGATAGCATCGACCTCGCGGATGTGGGAAAGAAATTTGTTCCCGAGCCCTTCGCCTTTGCTGGCGCCTTTTACAAGGCCGGCGATATCGACAAATTCAATGATGGCAGGCGTCACCTTGTCCGGGTTGTACATCCTGGCAAGCGCGTCAAGCCTCTCGTCGGGAACCGCTACAATACCTACGTTGGGCTCTATGGTACAAAACGGGTAATTGGCTATTTCCGCCCCCGCTTTGGTAATAGCGTTGAAAAGTGTGCTTTTGCCCACGTTGGGCAGCCCTACTATACCTAATTTCATTATATATCCTACCTTCCTGCCAAAGCATCTATTTTGAGTCGGCTATTTAGATTAATTGAATAAAATTTTCTAAACGCCTGTCTTTGCAAACATCATAAATTATATATGATAAGAAAGTGCAATGCAACAGCAGGCAAAAGGTGTGTGTTGCACTCTTAAATAACCTTAAATAAAAGTTTTCGATTTGTTTACATTTTAAATGTTGTTGCAGCTTATTGTACATGCTATCATTATGGTGTGAATAGCTGGAAGGAAGGACTGGACATATGACTGGTAAAACGAAGGTATTGGTAATAGACGATGATATGAATATATGCGAGCTGATCAGGCTGTACCTGGAAAAGGACGGTTATGAAGTAAAAACAGTATACAATGGCAAAAGCGGCATCGATGCGTTCGGTGAGTTCACGCCCAATATTGTCATACTGGACATCATGCTTCCAGGTATCGATGGCTGGCAGGTATGCAGGGAGCTCAGAAAGGTGAGCAATATCCCGGTCATCATGCTGACGGCCAAGGGTGAAACCTTCGACAAGGTGCTTGGTCTTGAACTTGGCGCGGATGATTACATGGTGAAGCCTTTCGAGCCCAAAGAACTGGTGGCAAGGGTCAAGGCAGTCCTTCGAAGGTATGAGCGCAAGGATTACGATGTGCAGGAGATCGTTTATCCGAATCTGGTCATTAACCATACGAATTATGTTGTCAAACTGAATGGGAAGGACCTGGAGCTGCCTCCCAAGGAGCTGGAGTTGCTTTATTTTCTTGCATCCAACCCGAATAAGGTTTTCACGAGGGAACAGCTGCTCGAAAAGGTATGGGGCTTTGATTTTTATGGAGACTCCAGGACAGTGGACGTCCATGTGAAAAGGCTCAGGGAAAAGATCGACATCCCTAATCAGGTCTGGCAGCTAAAAACAGTCTGGGGCGTAGGGTATAAATTCGAGGTAAAGTGATGTTCAAGACTATTTTCAGTAAGATGATTGCTATTTTCATCGCCCTATTTATTATTGCTTTTACAATTACCGGCTTTATGCTGAGTTATTTCCTGGATAGCTATTTTACGGATGAAAAGGGAGACTTGCTTGAAGTTACCAGCACTGCTGTGAATCAGTTGTTTGAAAGCTATCTGGAAAGCCTGGATCAATCCAATAGCCTAAATAATGCTCGTTTGGAAGAAAGCCTTAACTATTTGCTGAATGTTCTGGGGCGTAATACAAATTCTTATATCTGGATTGTGAGTAAAAACGGTTATATCTACCGTTACAGTGACGGTTTCTCACAGTCAATTATCAACAAATACGGTAATGGAGAGGGCGTCATAAAAATCCCGGAAGACAAGAGCTTCACCAGGCTGACACAGGAAGTAACAAAGATCAGGGAAGTCGGCGATTTCAGCGGGTTTTTTAAGGATCCGTTATATGCAAATGCAGGCGATTTATGGCTGACAGTCGGCCAGTCATTCAAATATACGGATACGGACGGCAATGATACGATGGTTATCATATACCTTCATACGCCTGTAAAAGATCTAAAGAATGCCCGTGAAGTATTCAAATATTTTTTGTCTTCAGCCGGTGCGGCAATCATCTTTTCATTAATCATGATTTACATTTTTTCGCTGAGACTGACAAGACCGCTTAAGCAAATTAAAAATGCCGCCGCCAGGATCGCAAACGGTGAATTTGAGAAACGGCTTGATATCAAATCAAGGGATGAAATTGGCGAACTCGCTAAAACATTCAACCAGATGGCCGTTTCGCTTCAAAACCTTGAGGAAATGCGGCGGGGCTTTATCGCCAATGTTTCACACGAACTGAGGACTCCCATGACCTCCATCAGGGGATTTGTGGAAGGTATACTCGACGGGACCATTCCACCCGAGAGGCAGAGCCATTATCTCACGATCGTCAGGGATGAAACTGACCGGCTGAACAGGCTGGTGAACAATCTTCTGGATCTGGCCAAAATGGAAGCAGGAGAAATGAAGCTGAGCATCGTGCCTGTGAACATAAATGAGCTTGTGAGAAAATGTGTCATCAATCTTGAAACGCTTCTGCTGGAAAAGAATCAGACGGTAGATGCGGACTTCGAGGAGGAAGATTTATTTGTAAAGGCTGACATGGATGCGATCGAAAGAGTATTGTATAATCTGCTGCACAATGCTATTAAATTTACCCCGGCAGGGGGAAATATCAAGGTGATGATACGCTTGCAAAAGGGCAAAGCCGAAGTGACTGTAAAGGATAACGGAATAGGCATTGATGAAAATGAACTGGATATGATCTGGGACAGGTTTTACAAAACGGATAAATCCCGCAGCAAGGATAAAACAGGCACGGGACTGGGACTTGCCATCGTCAAAAACATTATCAATGAGCATGGACAGAGAATATGGGTGGAAAGTAAACAGGGTGAAGGGACCAGCTTTACGTTTACGCTGGAACGGGCTTATGAAGAGGTAAAAAATCAATAAACCGGTTATTGCTACAGCCGATACGAAGATGTAATTAACACTGTAGTATGAGAAATTGTTAACAGATTATTCATAGATTTTTAAAATAGCTCATTTACAATAGAGATGTTGATAGAAAAGAAGATATGCTAAGGTCACTTGAAGAGGAGGTTTCACATATGGATGATTTTAATAAAGAAAACAGAGATAATACAATGAATACGAACAATGAGGGTAACTTGGGAAGTGTACAGACTGACGATATAAATACAGGAGAACAGCCGGAAGTCATGAGTAATACATCGGTCAGCCAACCGGAAGAAGCAGCACAGGTGACAGTTGACGCCATGCCGTCGGCAGCACAGGATGAAGGTCCGGCGAAGTCCGCTCAGGCAGCGCAATCCGGACCGCAATACGCCCCTCCGGCAGGACAGGCAGGTCAGCCTGCTTCGAACGGAGGAACACAGCAAAAAGGCCAGCCTTATTATACGGAAAATATAAAGAAGACCAAAACAAAGAAGATTGGCGCTGGCCATCTAGTGCTGGTTACGGTACTGGGTTCCATACTTGGCGCAGGTATTATGTTTGCCGCTATGATGTTCCTGGCTCCGGCCATTCAGCCGGCCATTAACAATTTTTTGGGCATAACAGCTTCCGAAGTGGCGGTGGATAACAACGGCATCTACAAAAAAGTAGAAATTACGCAGTCTACAACACCGGTGGAGGCGATTTCCGAAAAAGTCGGCCCATCCATCGTAGGTATACAGGTCACAGTAAAATCACAGGGATACGGCTTCTTCTTTGATATGAGCCAGGATGGCGTAGGCGAGGGCTCAGGAATCATTATCAGGGGAGACGGATATATATTGACAAACAACCACGTTATTGAAAGCGCACTTGTGAATAACTCTAACAAAATATCCGAAGGCTCAAAAATTGAAGTCATTTTGCCAAGCGATGTAAATAAGAAATATACGGCAAAAATTGTGGGCAGAGACAGTAAAACCGACATAGCTGTTTTGAAAATTGAAGCAACCAATCTGCCGGTCGCTGAGTTGGGCGATTCGGACAAGGTAAAGTCCGGCGAGCTCGCGGTGGCGATAGGCAACCCGGGCGGAATAGAGTATATGGGCTCCGTAACGGCAGGCATCATCAGTGGTATAAATAGAACGATACAGATGGAAAATGGCCGTGAACTGAAGCTGATACAGACGGATGCGGCAATCAATCCCGGCAACAGCGGCGGCGCTCTGGTCAATTCGCAGGGCCAGGTAATCGGAATCAATACGGTGAAAATTGCGGCAACCGGTTATGAAGGTCTTGGGTTTGCAATACCGATCAACGAAGCAAATGAAATAGCTAAAAGCCTGATTGATTACAAATATGTAAAGGGCAGACCGTATCTGGGCGTGTCCATCGACCAGACCTTTACAGCTGAAGCAGCAAAACAGTACAATGTTCCGGAAGGGCTCCTTGTATATGAGGTATTGCCATTGAGTTCAGCATATAAGGCGGGCGTCCATGCAGGAGATATTATTACCAAATTTGACGGCAAGGAAGTAAAAGTTTTCAGCGATCTGGAAGACCAGAAGAATACGCATAAACCGGGTGATACCGTAAGCATCGAGGTTTACAGGGATGGCAAGACACTAACGCTGAGTGCCGTATTGGATGAAGAGAATAATGCAGAATAATTATCTTAAATAACACACCTTCCAATTTAACTAGCAAAAAGCAGCCGGTATGGCTGCTTTTTGTTGTAACGTTTATATTTTTATATTGAAATCCAGTACATTTGTTGATTGTTGTTGCAAAAATATTATAGTATAATACTGGAAACCGCTCTTTCTTGGAGAGGAGTCACTATGAAGGCAAGTTACAACAATTATAGAGAAAAAAATAGTTGTTGCGGCATAAGATTTTTCATTGAGCAGATTAGAAAGGAACTAACATAATGATAACGATATACGGATGGTTTGGTTATAACCTTCCCATGAAGGAACGCTACCGCCTAATAAAGCAGGCGGGATTTAACGGAACAATTATATGGTGGGAGGGCAGCTATTGCTCCGACTTTCGCTTGCAGCCGGACATGGCACGAAGCGAGGGGCTGTTTGTGGAGAATATACATGCGCCGTATGAAGGCATTACCAACCTATGGGTTGACAATCTTAGCGGAGAGACAGCGGCCGAAAGACTTATTGGATGCGTGGAGGATTGCTATACGCATGAAATTCCCGCAGTGATAGTGCACCCGACGAGCGGAAACGCGCCGCCGCCCAATGATATAGGACTTGACAGGATCAAGAGGATTGTTGACAGGGCGAAACAAAAGGTCGTCAATGTCGCTTTTGAAAACCTGCTTCGGATAGAGTTCCTGCAATACATATTTGAGCATATTGACTCCGACCGCCTCGGCTTTTGCTATGACAGCGGGCATCATCACTCAAAAACGCCGGATTGGGATTTACTCGCAGTGTTCGGCTCGCGGCTGATGGCGCTGCATTTGCACGATAACGACGGTTATATTTCAGGTGCGAAAGAAGAAGATCAGCACCGTATGCCTTTTGACGGGACAATTAATTGGACTGCGATCATGCGAAAAATATCCGAAACAGGATATAATGGTGCAGTTGCTCTTGAAGTAGTTAATGGAGGTTACGAAAACTTATCAGCCAAAGATTTTCTCAATATTGCTTTTGAAAGTGCAAAAAGACTGGAGGAATTGCGATGTCGCGTTTAATCAAAACACCCGGGCTTAGTCCCGACGCTCCTCACTGGAGATATATTGAAAAAACCGTAGAATCGGAGTGCTGGTTCGGCGAGTTGGTTGAGGAAATCACCCACATATGACGCAGAAGAAAAATAAGGAGGCTAAAGATGAGCATTACATACACAAATGGCATTTCCGTTCAGGATTATAATATGCTGCGAGCTTCAGCCGGTTGGCTGAATATCCACCCGGAGCAGGCAGAAGCCGGACTAAAAGGCAGTGCGCTTGTTATTACCGCCAAAAACGGTAAACGCACAATTGGAGCAGCACGTTTAGTTTGGGATGGCGGATATGCGGCACTGATTAAGGATGTGTTGGTTTTGCCGGAATATCAGGGGCAAGGCATTGGTACCGCCATGATGATGCAGATTATGGATTATCTGAGAGGCAATCTGAAGCCCGGATATGGCATACAAATTGATTTAATGTCAGCCAAGGGTAAAGAGGCTTTCTATGAGAAATTCGGATTCACTACCCGTCCGCGAGAAAATCGAGGCGCCGGAATGGATATGTGGATACGAGAATGATATATCACTGCTTTCATGTTATGAGTTACAACAAGCTCCGGAAATTACCCATAGACAAGAAAATGAGTGAGCAAATTTGCGACATGTAGTAGTTTTATCAACAGGTACTATGACCAAGATGAAAGGCTAATATTTTGTAATAACGGTAATATTTCTATCATTGATAATACAAGTTTATCTGTAGATGAAACTGTAAAGTATATTATGGGGGAGCATATATGAAGTTTACAGCTATATTCTTTGACCGAGATGGCACACTCACATACTTCAATCCTGAGAAGAACAAATGGCGTGATGAAATCATAACATCGTGGAGCAACAAGGATTTTATTCTGCCTTACGAAAAAATGATGAACCTGTTTCAACTTGCCGCAGAGGGTAGAAAACCTTGGTATAAAAATTTGTGCGATGAGCGCGAATTTAACAAGCGATATTATCATCTTATGCTCATAGGTGAAGGCGTAACCGAGAATTTAGATAATCGTGCAAATCTTTTGCTTAACGAGTTATGGTGTAATAATGACCGTCTGTTATTTGATGATACGGTGGAAGCACTTGAGTATTTTTGTAAAAAGGGCTATAAAATGGGCGTAATCAGCGACACGTCGCCCTCACTTGAATACACATTACAGCAGCTTGACATTGCAAAGTATTTCACTTCATTTACAGCAAGTTCGCTTGTTGGAGCAGGTAAGCCCAATCCGATTATCTTTAATGCTGCACTAAACGCACAGGGTGTTACCGCCGCTGAAAGCCTGTATGTGGACGACTATGATGTTGAAGCCGATGGAGCAAGGGAGCAGGGATTCACTTCGTTCAATCTCGACCGCAGCGGAAAAAAACATGGTGAATGGTACATACAGTGTCTGACAGATATTGTGGATTATGTGGAAGGGCTTTTGTAAGTGACATTTTGTATGATATAAGGAGAAATAAATGATGATATATGTAGAGAATCAACCTACATCAGCAAAAGCGATTGCCGACTTGCGCCGTTCGGTCGGCTGGAACGGCATGGAAGATTGCTATAAAAATCCTATGATGACTTCGTATTATCATATCGCCTGTTATGACGCATATAGGCTCATTGGGTATGTAGACACCGTTTCAAACGGCGTTACCGATGCTTATATCCAAGATTTAATGGTACATCCTGAATATCAGGGTAAGGGCATTGGGACAGAACTGATGAACCGGATAATTGCCCGGCTCAAAGAAAACAAAATTTATATGATATCTGTGGTATATGAAGAAAAGCTCCTGCCGTTTTATAGGAGATTTGGCTTTTCCTCAATGCTCTGCGGACAAATGCAGACATATGAAATGGAGTGAACACCATGCCTGATTTCGGAATACCAATGCTAACTGAACTAAATGACCTATACATAAAACTGCGGGCGGGCCATCAGCTGGCCGAACCAGGGCTTGCCAAGGCCGGGGGATTCCGATATCATTGCGAGCAGGGCCTTTTTGTTTACCAGCGGCAGCAGCAGAGAATTTAACTTCTGCCGACCCTATTTCCAAAATTTTTCAAATCACACTTTCATAGGTTTTACGAATTTATTTCAAAATAGCCTGATAGCCCTGCGGATTCTGCCCGTAGGGCTATTTTAATATGCAGAAGACTATATTATCGTTACCCCATACTTTCTCAGCCACGCCTCCACTTGCAGTAAATATGCATAAAGCTGCGGACGCGCCATCAGCTGCCCGAACCAGGGATTTCCAAGGTCGGAGGATTCCGACATCATTGCGGGCAGGGCCTTTTTGTCAACGAGCGGCAGCAGCGGAGAATTTGGGTCGTGAAGTATGTCCATGAGCCGCTGCTTTACCAGCTTCTCGTATGCCGGGTTGTGGGTCTTCGGATAGGGACTCTTTTTCCTGTACAACACATCGTTCGGGAGGATGCCTTCAAGAGCTTTCCTCAGGAGCCCTTTTTCCCTGCCGTCCAGCATTTTCATATCCCATGGGATGTTCCACACGTACTGCACAAGCCTGTGGTCGCAGTAGGGGACACGAACCTCGAGACCATGGGCCATGGACATACGATCTTTACGATCAAGGAGCGTCTGCATGAACCATGTGAAGTTCAGATAGAATATCTGCCGCCGCCTTTTTTCAAAGGCATTTTCGCCATCCAGGTACGGTATCTCCGCCAGTGTTTCTTCATACCGCTGGTTGATATATTCTGCGGGTCTGATGGCTTTTACAAGGTCGCCTGACAGGATGGAAAGACGTTCTGACAGGTTGACGGACCATGGGAATGTCCCGGCATTCAGCAGCTCATCCCTGTGGAACCACGGATAGCCGCCGAAAACTTCGTCAGCGCACTCGCCTGATAATGCAACGGTTGCTTCTTTCTTTACCTCTTTGCAGAAAAGCCAGAGGGAGGAATCGATGTCGGCCATACCAGGCAAGTCTCTGGCCATTGTCGCACTCTCCAGGGCGTCGGCAACCTGTCCGGTATTTACCGTCACATAGGTATGTTCCGAACCGCACTCCTCTGACATCCGTGCGACCCAGGGTGCATCCGGGTCCGGCTGATAGAGGCTGGACCTGAAATACTTCTCATTGTCGGTATAATCAATCGAATAGGTGTGAAGCCTGCCTTTCCCATTCTTTTTGAAATATCCGGCGGCAAGGGCGGTAATGGCGCTGGAGTCCAGGCCGCCTGACAGGAAAGTGCAAAGCGGGACATCCGAAACGAATTGCCTTTCTATGGAGTCAATAACCAGGTCTCTGACCGCGGAGACCGTTTTATCAAGACCGTCTTCCTGCTCATGGCTTTGCAGGGCCCAATACCTGTACACCTTCGGTCCGCTGCCGTCAAAGATCATGCAGTGCGCGGGTTTCAGCTCGGCAATACCCTTAAAAACACCGATCCCGGGCGTTCTGGCAGGCCCCAGGGCAAATATTTCAGACAAGCCTTCCAAGCCAATTTCCGGCTTTATACGGGGATGGGCAAGTAATGCTTTGATTTCGGATGCGAAAATAAGGCCTGAGCCATGCAGCGTATAAAACAGTGGTTTTACTCCAAAACGGTCCCGGGCAAGGAATGCCCTTTGTTCTTTTTCGTCCCAGATGCCGAATGCATAAATGCCGTTGAGGCGTTCAATACAGTCAGGTCCCCATTGTATGTAGGAGAGCAGCAGCACCTCTGTGTCGCAGGTCGTTGAAAAAGTAAAGCCGTAACCCTCAAGTGATTTTTTGAGCTCCGGCGCATTATACAGTTCCCCGTTATAGACAATTGCATAGTTGTACCCGCCTTTTTGCCGAACCATCGGCTGGGCGCCTCCTGCAGGATCCATTACCGCCAGACGTCTGTGTGCGAGCAGCATATGGCTCGAAAACCAGGTGCCGGATGAATCCGGGCCTCTGCTCGCAAGTGTTGCAGACATGGCATCCATGATGGGGTACTCCCTTGTTAAATCATTCTTTAAATCCAACCATCCAGCTATTCCGCACATGATATTATAGAGTCGACCGCCGTTCCGCCGCTGTGTACCGGCTAAATTTCAGTTTTTATCTGCTTATCATACACAGCTTGAGTGATAAGTCCCTTATATGATATGGAGGATTCGCATCTATTGTTATTCCTGCAATAAAATATTTTCCCTTGTTTTTATTGCATATACAAGTGAAGAAATAAATAGTATAGTACAGGACTAATCAATCTGAGGTTTTTAAATGAAAATCGTTGTATTTAACGTACGCCGCTTCTTTTTGTACTTACTGGTTTTGTCCGTTACCATAGTCGTCATATCAGCAATAAGCCTGAAGGGTATGAATGTGCTCGGAGTCTTTTCAGACGGAAAGGAGATACCCATTTATTCCGTGGATGTGTCTGAAAAACTCGCAGCCATTACGTTTGACTGTGCATGGGGAGCGGACGACATACCGGACATACTGAACACATTGAAAGCTGCTGATATCAAGGCTACATTTTTTGTTGTTGGGCAATGGGCTGAGAAGTATCCGGAAATCATTAAAATGATTGCGCAGGATGGACATGATATAGCAAATCACTCTTATTCGCACCTGAGGATGGGGTCGATTGACAGGGCGAAAATGAGCAATGAGATAAAACAATGCTCTGATGTACTGGAGCAGCTTACAGGAACAAAATGCGAACTGTTCAGGGCGCCATACGGCGACTATAACAATGCCCTTCTTCTGGAAGCACGAAAACAAGGCTGCTATACGATACAGTGGGATGTGGATTCCCTGGACTGGAAGCCGGGAATAAGCCGCAGTGAGATCATGCAGAGAATAAATGCAAAGATCAGACAAGGTTCCATCCTGCTCTTTCACAATGATACTCCGCATACTGCGAAGCTTTTGCCCGAAATCATTGCGGGCCTTAAAACAAAGGGTTATCAATTTGTACCTGTCTCGAAGCTCATCAAAAAGGATCAATATTACATCGATGAAGAAGGCCGCCAGAAAAACAACACATAAAAAAGAATAAAGAGTACATCATAAAAACAGGATTTTAATACAGGCTATTTGCACACCGGCAATGGCTCAATGCGGGATGGAGTTGTATAAATGCTTATCGCAGGCATCATCGGCAGTGAAGGTAAAGTACAGACAGCCAGCCTTATCCATTCCATGCTTGTCTCGGAAGGGATCAAGGTGAGTATGGTTGACTCAGCCAATCTTTCAGGACTCAATAATAACAGAATGAAAGCATATATCGAGGAACTGGAAAAAAACGGCGTCGATCTGCTGCTCTTGAAAACAGGCATTCCGGATATCGATAAATTCCCTTCAGATGAACTGCAATTTGATACTGTCATTTATACGGATAAATCAGAAGAGATTGCTGAATCGGACAAGCAGGGATATTCTGAAATCATGGCAAAGGTATTCTCTTTCATGGCTGATAAAGGGGTAGCCATTGTAAATGTGGACGACAATGAACTTATCAATTTACTTCAAGGTATGAAGCACCGTTTTGTAACATACGGCTTCAATACAAAAGCAAGCATTACGACTTCCAGCATAGGCGATACGGTTTTCAAGGACAGTTTCATATGCTGCCTCCAAAGGCCGATACCAACACGCAATGGCCAAATGATCGAGCCCCAGGAATATAAACTGAAGCTTGAGGCGGATGAGTTTGACAGTCATAACGTCCTTGCAGCGGCTTCATTTGCCATAATTAACGGAATTGACCTGAATCAATCAGCGAAATTTCGACAATTTAAACAGTAATATTCCAAAATTATGATTTAAGGGATTTGCAAGTAGACAAAAATGTAATATAATATAAAATAATGGTTATGATCGGACTGAACTTATATATTATTATTTTAAAGGACGCTAATGATTATGGGATACTTTTTAATTCTAAAACAGGCCATTCGCGAATAAATATACATTAGAAAAAAATGCGTTCAATATACAGATGAACCTTGAGAGGAGAGTGGGGGTCGGATGGTCGGAAACATTATAGAGAACAACATGGTGACTATTTCCGGAAAGGTAGTTTCTAATGTTGAGTTCAGTCATGAGGTATATGGTGAAGGTTTTTATTATTTTATGCTGGATGTACCAAGACTGAGCGACAGCAGTGACAGGATACCTGTTACCATATCTGAAAGACTTGCCAGCAAGGATAAGTTGGAAATAGGGACAATTATAGAGGTAGAAGGCCAATTCCGTTCCTACAATAGTTATAATTACAACAATGAAGGCAATAGATTGTTATTGACCGTTTTTGCCAGAGATATCGTTTTTCTGGATGACGAAAAAAAGATAAAAAATCCTAACCAAATCTATTTGAATGGATATATATGTAAACATCCCATCTATAGAACCACACCTTTTGGGAGGGAAATTACCGATTTGCTTCTGGCAGTGAACCGCCCATACAATAAATCGGATTACATTCCATGCATTGCATGGGGCAGGAACGCAAGATTTTCCGAGAACCGTTCCGTTGGCGACAATATCAAGGTATGGGGAAGGATCCAGAGCAGAACCTATCAGAAAAAACTGGAGTCGGGTGATATTCTGACAAAGGTGGCGTACGAGGTATCCATTTCCAAAATGGAAATAGCAGGCCATGAGGTGGAAGAGGAAGCACATGAACCTGCAACTGCGGTTTCTGAAACTGATTCATCCAATTGATCATCTATACATAAGAGGAGGTATTATATATGATAAAGGTCATATATGGCCCAAAGGGTATGGGCAAAACAAAGATTCTCATTGATACCGCCAATAATCTGGCACAGAAGGGAAAGGGAGCAGTAGTATTTATAGACGACACTACTCAGCTGATGTACGATTTGAAGCATGAAGTGCGGTTTGTCAATGTCTCGGATTTCCCGTTCCTCGGATGCGAAGGCTTCCTTGGTTTTATCTGCGGCATTCTCTCTCAGAACTATGATATAGAAGGAATATTTATTGATGGACTCAATTACATAGTAAAGCAAAAGGCGCCGGAGCTCGAAGGCTTTTTTAAAGGCTTGCGTGAAGTCAGTGAAAAGGAGAATATCGACTTTTATATTACTATCAACGGAGATGCCGATCTGCTTCCGGAGTATTTGAACCAATACATTACAAGAAAATAAAATGATCGTATGAAACAAAATGATAGTGTGGAACGCATCCTGAAATCCCAGAGCAATAAGCTTCTGGGATTTTTTTCGTCTCTTTTTGAAATGACATTGATTGGGCATACTATTAATGATACTTTTAAGTAAAAGGAGGATGGGGATATTTGGATAAGAGTACGGTAGCAAAAGAATTAAATGCTGTTTTAAAAGGTGAACAGATGGCTGTTGAATCTTACGAGAAATTCATTTCAGAAGCAGATAATGAAAAAATAAGGAACGGTTTTCAGCAAATACAAAACGATCACAAGGAGCATGCCGGTTTACTTGCCCAGCGTATCCAGGATCTTGGTGCAGTCCCTGACTACAACACAGGTATTGCAGGAGTGCTTGCCAATATGAAGCTTAATGTTGAAACAAAAGGGAAAAGCTCCGCAGATATACTCAAAAGGGCCTATGATGGTGAAGACAAGGGGATCGCGGCAGCAGAAGAGGTGGTTAGGGGAGACCTTGACGATACCAGCCTTGAGCTTGTGAAAGATATCCTTTCACACGACCATGACCACCTGAAATCCATGTTGTCCCTTATGTCGGATTCCAACGTGTAACTATATCCCTTATTTTTCCTCAAATGACTTTTGCAGCTCTTTTATGTTAGACAGTACAATCCTGCCTTTTATATCAGATAGCTGCTTGTTTTTGTCTGAGGATACCTTATCCAGTTCGTATATGGAGAAATTCAGCTTATCTCCTATTTGCTGCTGCTCCTTTTCCAATGTATTCCGAAACAGGGACCAGGATTTCTCCAGTGCCTTATTATCCTTTATCACCTGTTCCCAATTGTCATTTTGTGCCTCCAGTATGATGCTTCGTCCATAATAAACCATTCTTTTAACCTCCGGAGACATTTTGAGCCTATAAAGGGAATATAGGTCCGGAATATGGGAGTAAAGGCTGTTGGCGGCTGCAAGGGCCTTTTTAGTATTTTTTGACGCAACAGTGGTCGTAAGGGTATTCAGTGCATTGTCAAAATTGTCGACAATCTTCATATCGGCTCCTTTTTTAGCGATCTCCGGCATAAAATCATTCCATTGATAATGAAGATTACTGACAAGTGATTCGATTTCGGGCCACCTGCCCATGTCCTGCTGTTTGGTACCCTGTTGCATAGTCCCCTGTTGAGGACCTTTCTGCTTTGTACCTTGTTGCTGAGTGCTCTGCTGCTTGGTGCCCTGTTGGGAGCCTTGCTGAGAGCCTTGTTGAGTGCCCTGCTGTTTGGTGTTCTGCTGAGAGCCTTGTTGAGTGCCCTGCTGTTTGGTGCTCTGCTGAGAGCCCTGCTGAGTGCTTTGTTGCTTGGTGCTCTGCTGAGAGCCCTGCTGAGTGCCTTGTTGTTTAGTGCTCTGCTGTCCCGTATTTCCGCCTTTTCCCCCCTCTTCTTCCATCTTTACGGAGGGGCCTCCAAGTGTTTCAAATAAAGTCTCGAGATTCTTCTCGATACTTTTCAGTTTTTCAGGTTCTTTTTCGTGTGTTTGTTGCTGCTGGGCCGATTGCAGCTGTGCATTATTCTGCTGGCCGCTTTTTCCACATCCGGCCGTAAAAAATACTATAACCAATATGCTTGACAATAATGCTATTTTTGCATTGTAAATTCGAATTCGCAATCGTAATACCTCCCGGTTCATAGTTCGCGGTCTTTGCACCTATCGTGCAGACGTAACGTTATTATTATTGGTAAAAGTATCAAAATTAATGCAGAAGCTATTTATTTATGCTGCTGCAACCAGTCATTGAAAAAATTACATAAAGGTATTTTGTGAGCTTTGTCCAATATATCATACGATTCATGTATAATAGAGTGGTACTTGAATGATTTTAAGATCCCTGCGTATTCCGGCGTATCCGGACGGCGATTCCGGAGGCATCCGGACAGTAAACCGGAAACATCCGGACACCTTATCGATGATTTGATTTTATGCTAACGTCGAACTCTTTTCAAGATTTTTTATG
>JBDKVA010000084.1:0-10245 GCA_039679375.1 Clostridiaceae bacterium | reverse complement strand
TGAACAATCTGGCGCTAAGCATACTGATCAGTGTTATGCTCGCTGATGCAAGGCTTAGGAATCCGGAATGTGTATCACACCTTGGAAACTTGTTTAAAACCTCTTCATCCCATATGATGACGCTGTTTCAGCGAGGTTTTACAATATTTTGCGTCGTATTTATTTTAGGCTGCACCCTGGACAGCGTGATGGGTTTTGTGAAATGCAGAAGCTTGGATATTAAAATCAATAAAATAAACGGATAATTAAGCTCTATGTATTTCTTTCTTCGATTGTGACTTTAACCATATTTCCGGGTTGTTTACCGATTTTAGTCCGGATTTCCTTCCGGATCCCAAGGATGTGGCAAGGGGTTTTCATTTTAACCAGGCTTCCCTCATAGGGTTCACCGTCAAATGTAGCTTTGACAGGCACACGCCCCTTGCCGAACTCGGCTTTTACATCAAATGGGATCTCAATGTATGCGCCGTCTATATCCGGTACTTTTTTGATTTCCGCTTCAAATTCATATTTTTTACTCAAACTTATCCCCCGCTTTTTTTATTTTACAACGGTCATCCTCTTTTTCTTCCAGCTCCGCCGGCATTCCTGTAACGCCTCTTTACCGCAGGACTCTTGTTGGATCGTTCAATATTGACCTTACGCCCCTTCATCGTATAGTCCTTCATCGAGTCAAGAACCTTATGGGCATACTCCCTGGGCACCTCTACAAACGTATAGCTGTCAAATATGTCAATAGCGCCGATCAGTTTACCCGGCAGGCCTGAAGTGGATGCAATGCTCTGGACAATATTTCCGGGTTGTATCCTGTCCTTGCTTCCCACATTTATAAAAAGCCTTACATAGCCTTCTTCCGCGCCGGTGTCTTCATCCTGAACCTCAGATTCATCAGCCGCTTTGGAAGCTTCCGCATTATTCGGCTCGGAAAGCATCTTCAGCATCGCCGCTGCAAAGTCAAGCGGGCTGACGTAGTTTTCCTCATCATTATCAGAATTCATCTCCTCTATGGTCCTCTCAATGTAGTCTGAATACCTGGTCAGCTTTCCTTCGGCATAGCTCTTTTTGATGATTGCCATCACCCTGTTCATCTTATTTTCTTCTACATCCATGATCGAAGGCGGCTTCATCGGCGTTATGGCAGCTTTGGTAAACCGCTGGATATCCTTCAGCTTATTGATCTCACGTCCAACGACGAAAGAATATGCTATACCTGCTTTCCCGGCTCTGCCCGTCCTTCCGATCCTGTGTACGTAATATTCGTCATCACTGGGCAGATCGTAATTGAAAACAGCCTCTATATCATCTACATCAATGCCTCTTGCCGCTACATCCGTAGCAATCAGGATATCGATCTGACCGTTACGGAATTTCGCCATCACCTTGTCTCTCTGCTCCTGCCGAAGATCGCCATGAAGAGCCTCGGCGGCATAGCCTCTCGACTGCAGCTCGGTTGTCAGTTCTTCCACCCTTTTTTTCGTATTGCAAAAAACAAGTGCAAGCGTGATGTCTTTTGTATCGATTATTCTTGAGAGTATCTCCGGCTTTGACGCACTGCTTACCGTGAGGTAATACTGCTCAATGCTGGGAACTGTAAGAGCTTTATGTGATATTTTTACATGCAGCGGATCCTTTTGGTATCTTTTGGTGAGATCCAGTATTTCCTTTGGCATCGTTGCCGAAAACAGTATGGTCTGCCTTACTTCAGGCACTTCCTTCAAAATGGTGTCAATATCCTCACGAAAACCCATATTCAGCATCTCATCCGCTTCATCAAGAATGATCATCCGAAGATTTGCGAATTTTAACGTATGCCTTCTCATATGGTCCATGACACGGCCCGGCGTTCCTATAATGATCTGGGGACGGTTCTTCAGAGCCCTTATTTGCCTGTCGATGGGCTGTCCGCCGTAAATCGGAAGAATTCTGATGCCGCTCTTATATTTAGATATGCTTTTGAGTTCTTCGGTAGACTGGATGGCAAGTTCTCTTGTCGGACAGAGGACCAACACCTGGATACCTTCCACCTCGGAATCCAGCATATCTACTGCCGGTATCCCAAATGCACAGGTCTTTCCCGTGCCGGTTTGCGCCTGGCCTATGATATCACGTCCTTCAAAGATATATGGGATCGATTGGGCCTGGATGGGAGTTACCTCTTCAAACCCAATTTCATCAATTGCCTTTTGCATTTCTTCTGACAAGTTCAGTTCTTTAAATTTCATATCCTTTTGTAATATCTCCTTTTCTTTTCCCGCATTAAGTTTTTACAATTCTATCACAGTATATGATACTAATAGATAATTTCAAGGAAATTTTTTATATTTAATCAGCAGCTTATCCAGTATATATTCATTTTTCTACTTATTCAACAATTAATTTCCTGTAGCAACAGATTTTTTATTAAATATAAACTATCTTTTTTTACGATTTTAGTGTAAACTCTTTATGTCAATTAATGAAATACAGCTATGATTTTATGATGTTTGCGAGGATGGAGGTATCGTATGTCTTCGATTGCCAATATTATAAAAAAGAATGATATATTGTGCTTCTATGCCTTAAATAGAAAAATACACTGCCGTGCACTCAACACGGTCATGAAAAGCCTTACCCAGATAGGTTCTACATTTGCTGCCGTTTTGATCTCCATTGCGATAACATTGTACAACACTCATATGGGTTTTCTGCTTGTGGTCAACCTTTTATCAAGCCAGTTCGTCATACATGTTTTAAAAAGAATCATTGACAGGCCGCGTCCTTACAAGACACTCGAATGGGCTATTGCGATCAATCCGCCAAAGTGCAGGTATTCGCTTCCGTCCGGGCACTCCGGCTCAGCACTATCCATAGCATTAATGCTTTCAACATTCTTCCCGATCATTAAAACGGTGTTTTTGACCGCCGCCTTGCTGGTAGGAATATCAAGAATATATCTGGGAGTACATTATCCAACGGATGTAACACTTGGGTTTGCCATATCATTTTCCGTTTTCAAGGCTTTGGAATATGCCGCTTTTCTGTAATATACCCGTTGCAGCCTGTTTAGTGCTACGACAGGCGGGTTTTGAAATCCTCATATCCAAACCTTTTTATTATTTTAACACCCTCCGCCTTGCTGCAGAGAGCAATGGAAGGCAGATTCAAGCCGTTGAATGTATTATTCTTAACCATCGTATAGTGGGCCATGTCGCAGAACACAAGCCTGTCTCCCTGTTTCAGAGGCTGTTCGAAGGAATAGTCCCCGATCACATCGCCAGCCAGGCAGGTATTGCCTCCGAGCCTGTAGGTATATGCATATTCATCCGGCATCCCGGCTCCGATGATGTTCGGCCTGTAGGGCATTTCAAGCACATCCGGCATGTGGCATGCGGCCGAGGCGTCCAGAATGGCTATTTTCATTCCATTATCAACAATGTCCAGCACACCGGCTGCCAGAAATCCGGTATTGAGCGCCACCGCTTCACCCGGCTCCAGATAAACTTTTACGCCGTACTTATCCTGGAAAAACGTAATGGAATGAATAAGCGTTTCGATATCATAATCTGGTCTGGTAATATGATGTCCGCCGCCCATGTTGATCCATTTCATACCCTTGATGTATTTGCCGAACTTTTCGTCCACCACTCTGACCGTGCGTTCGAGCGTATCCGAATTCTGCTCGCACATCGTATGGAAATGAAGCCCGTCAATACCATCCAGCTCGTCCGGCCTGAAATTTGATAATGTCACGCCCAGTCGGGAATTCGCATAGCAAGGGTTGTAAATAGGCGTTTCGATCTCGGAGTATTCCGGATTTACCCGTATGCCGCATTCGATTTTTTTGGGTGTAAATGTCTTGACCCGTGCCTTGAAACGGTTCCATTGGTCAAAGGAATTAAAAACGATATGGTCGCTGTAATGCATAAGTTCATCAAATTCATCATCCATGTAAGCCGGCGCGAAGACATGGACCTCCTTCCCCATTTCCTCATAACCGAGCCGGGCTTCAAAGAGCGAGCTTGAAGCGACGCCCTTCAGATATCTGCCTATCAAAGGATAGACAGCATACATGGAAAATCCTTTTTGCGCAAGAAGAATGCTGCAGCCTGTCCGATCCTGGACAGACTGCAGTATTTCAAGATTTTTTATTAAAAGGTCTTCATCAACGACATAACAAGGTGTTGGCAGTACGCTCAAATCAATATTCACTCAATATACCTCAGTCGATTCATTTTTTCAATCCAGCAGCATCGGTGCAAAATCCTCTTTCCATGGCAATCCGTACCGATTAAGCGCATCCATGAACGGAACCGGGTCAAATTCTTCGATATTGTAAACGCCGTGCTTTTTCCATATCCCCTTCATAATCATCATGGCGCCGATCATTGCTGGAACTCCCGTTGTATAGGATATCGCCTGGGAACAAACCTCTTTGTAGCATTCCTGATGATCGCATACATTGTAAACATAATATGTTCTTGGCTTCCCATCCTTTATCCCTTGAAAGATGCAGCCTATATTCGTTTTGCCTTTCGTTCTCGGCCCCAGTGATGCAGGATCCGGCAGCACAGCCTTCAGGAACTGTAAAGGTACGATCTGCTTCCCTTCAAACTCAATAGGCTCAATTGAGGTCATTCCCACATTTTCCAGCACACGAAGGTGATTAAGATAATTGTCGGAGAAAGTCATCCAGAACCTGATTTTTCTAACACCCTTTATATTAATCGCCAAAGACTCTATTTCTTCATGATGCAAAAGATAAATGTTTTTAGGGCCTATCTCAGGAAAATCATAGACTTTTTTTATAGCGAGAGGCTTTGTTTCAATATATCTACCGTTTTCAAAATAGCTGCCGTTTGCTGTAATCTCACGGATATTGATTTCAGGGTTAAAATTCGTTGCAAAGGGATATCCATGATCGCCCGCATTGGCATCAAGAATATCAATAGAATAAATTGCATCAAAATAATGCTTTTGCGCATAAGCACAGAATACACCTGTTACACCCGGGTCAAATCCGCTGCCCAGCAGCGCCGTGATATGTGCCTTTGCGAAGCGCTCCCTGTAAGCCCATTGCCATTTGTATTCGAATTTTGCCACATCCGGCGGCTCGTAATTGGCAGTATCCACATAATTGACACCCGTTGCAAGGCAGGCATCCATAATGGTCAGATCCTGATACGGCAGTGCAACATTGATGACAATGTCCGGTCTAAAGCTTTTTATCAGGTCTGTGACCTGATTCGTATCGTCTGCATTGACCTGAGCCGTATGAATTTTTGTCTTGCTGCCGGCCAGCTTATTCTTTATATCCTCACATTTTTTCAAGGTTCTGCTTGCTATGCATATTTCCTCAAAGACATCGGAGTTCTGGCAGCATTTGTGGATTACAACGCTGGCAACCCCACCTGCGCCAATAATTAAAGCTTTTCCCATATCAACCCCCCATTTTCATAAGATTGCCACGGCGAAGCGCTTCCTGCAATGACCCTGAATAAGCTGTACACTCATGTGCAGCAATGATATTTGAACTGCTTTGGGGTACGCTCCTCGCTATGACCTTGCATTCAGGTTGATTATACAAAAATTATATCAAATAATCAATATCATTCGGACTTCTGCTCACGATATCCTTTAAGCGGCAAATATACCGACACTCTCGCCTGTTGCAGCAATAAATATCAGACACGATTGACAGAACAATGTTCTTTAATTATAATTAAAGAACATTGTTCTGTCAAGGAGGATTGCATATGAGAACGGCTAGAATTGCTATGGTACAGTTGAAAAATTATTACGAAGATCAGGCGTCAGGATACAGCATGGCGGCTTCCATGATTACACAAGCGGCAGTTCAGGGGGTTGAGCTAGCGGTACTGCCTGAGCTTTCCGGTTGCGGGTATATTCCCAATCAGGCAATCTGGCAGTTAGCTGAACCGGCAGACGGAAAGACTGCGCAGTGGGCTTGCGAACTTTCTACGCAATTAGGAATCTATATCGGAGCAGGGTTCATCGAGACGGATGGTAAAGATTTTTATAATTCATATTTATTAAGCAGCCCAAACGGAAGAATTTGCGGTATTATCCGTAAGGAAGATGCAGAATCATACTGTTTCAAGCGTAGTAGAGGAGACACATACATTGACACTGATATTGGAAGGATTGGAATTGGTATATGTGCTGACAACCATTATGCGGAGAGGCTTAACAGAATGAAAGATGCAAACATAGACTTTATGCTGATGCCGCATGCCAGCCCTGCACCTTTTAAAACCACCACTCAAATATCTGAAAAGGATCTGGCACTTTTTGAACAGCAACCTTATGTGGTTGCTGCTACATACTCAAAATACCTGAGAGCACCAACGATTTATGTTAATGCTGTCGGTTCGTTCCCCAAAGTTATGGGAGGCTTCGGCGTGAAAAGTTTTAATGAAAATTTCCGGCTAATGGGTGGTTCTTTGATTACAAATGCAGATGGGGAGATGATTGTTAAAATGGGCAGTAATGAGGGGTATGAAATATCCACCATTACCTTTGGTACAACTTTCGAGACACCGGTTATGCCTTCTGTTTATCATGGAAACTGGCTGCATCCGGGTAATACATTATATCGGTATCTAGTCATGCCTATGTTGATTAGAAAGGGAATACGCAGCTACAATAAAGAGCATGCATTATACATGAAAACATCACAGAAAGAAAGGATAAGAGAGTAATGGCACGAATGCAGCCTGAATTGAGAAAACAGGAATTAGTCAAAATAGCATTTCGACAGTTTTTGCAGCAAGGCTATGAGAGAACCTCTATTCGTTCTATCGTAGGAGAGGCGAATGGCGAAATCGGTATGTTTTATCATCATTTTTCCTCTAAGGAGGAAATTTTTAAAGCGGTGTTGGAGCAATACAATATTACGTACATCGGAAAAATCGAGCATATCATAAGCGAGGGAAAAGAATCATCTTTTTTGGATTTGCTGGAGCATATTCTCTCGGATCTGGAAAGCTCTTTGGATGAATACGCAAACATGAACTACGGAGCGGCTAATACGCAGGTATTGACGATGCTTCATCAAAACACACTCATATCGATAAGGCCGATTTTTTGTGAACTAATCAATGACTATATTCGGCACGGAGAAATTTCACCGCCAATAACAGAAGCCGGTTTATTGACCGACTTCCTGCTTTTCGGCACAAGCGCAGTGGTCCATAACAATAGAGAAAAAAACATAGAGGCTAAAAAAGAAGCCATCAAAGCTTTGTTTTGCAGGTTGCTTGGCATAACGTCCGGGCTCTGACACCAGCCTAAAGGCACGGTTTAATAGGAAAACTTATTGAACCATGCCCCAAACCGATACGGAAAAGCAAGAGAGAAACATTGTCCCGCAAGGGATAGTGCCTCTTTTACGTTGAGCTAAAAAGGTTGTGAATATTCATTGACATATGTTATCATATATGATAACATCATTATCATAGCAGGCATATAATATTAAGGGGGCGGTGGATTGGATTGGGAAATAGGATTCTACCAAAAGGAAAACGGTGAAATCCCTGTTGAAGATTTTTTGCTGTCGCTGAATCCAAAGCTACGCGCCAAAGCTTACAGCGACATATTGCTGCTTAAGAAGCTGGGCATTAATATCCGCGAACCCTTTTCAACTGCGATCAAGGGCGAACGCTATAAAGGATTGTTTGAGTTGCGGGTAAAGTTTTCATCTGATATTACGAGAATATTTTACTTTCTATATGAAAAAAATACCTTTGTACTGCTGCATGGCTTTATAAAGAAAACCAATAAAACACCTGAAAAAGAGCTTGAAAAAGCATTAAGCTATAAAATAGATTATGAAAGAAGGTGTCAAGATGAGTAAAGCAGGAGTAAAATTTGAAGATATTAAAGCAAGGTTGATGAAGGACGAGGAATTTAAGGCAGAATACGAAAAATTAAAACCTCGTTATGAGTTAATCGCACAAATCATTGATGCTCGGAATCAGCTGAACATTACTCAGGAAGAGCTTGCCTTGCGTGTCGGGACACAAAAATCCAACATATCCCGTTTTGAAAGCGGTGCCTACAACCCTTCATTGGATTTTGTCACTAAAATCGCCCGCAGCCTTGGCAAGGAAATCCATATTACGATTAACTGAAAAGAGGTATCTACCCAAGGTTTTTGGGTGTTACGAATCTAACCATTGCTCAAACAAATATGGAAAAACAGTAAGAAAGCAGTATCACGAGAGGGATACTGCCTCTCTTACAATGTAGTTAGTTCGTTGCTGTGCTGGTTGGTTTTAATTATTTATGGTTTGTCTAAATCACAACCGCAAAATGGCGGCTTCGGGAAACCGGAGCCGCCATTTTTGCGTTCAAAATCATATTTTTACGGAGGATATTTTATCATGGCTAAAACGAAATTGGAAAAGATTGTAAACATTGGGGAAACCATGCGCCAGCTTGAAAATCAGCGCAAACAGCTTTCGCAGCAGTATAAGGAGCAGGAGCGCAAGGACAGGACGAAACAGCTTTGCAAACGGGCGGGGCTTCTGGAAAGCTTGTTGCCCGACACCATCCCCCTGACGAACGAGCAATTCAAATCCTTTCTTGAAAAGACCCTTATCACCGAACACAGCCGCCGCATACTGGACGGAATCCAAGCGGGGCATTGGTTCAACGGCGATTGGGTACACTGGCACAGCATTTATCACAATCAGAAATCGTTTGGAGGACTGTGTCAATTTGTCCAGCGGAACATTGACCTCCCATAAAATCGGGTTCGCCGCTTCGATTTCCGTAACGGAAATGCCGGTTATTTCTTCCGGCTTGTCAAACAGTGCAGGGTCGGCCATTCGCTTCTTCACCGGTACCAGCAGGGCGACAAGCTCCCGTTGGTCGTCGGGTGAAATCAAATTTTCCAACATCGCCGTATGGCGCAGACTTCCGTCGCTCCTATAATCAATCTGATAATATTTGTTGCCGTCAAAGTATTTAATTAAAGCACGGAAACGCTCGCCTATATCCTCGTCTAAATAAATATCAACCGCCGCGAACAGACAGCCTTCAAGGATGTAATCGGAATATTCTCCGTCGTTGACAAAATCATCGGCAACCCGTAGGATGAATACATCGCCAATGTTTGTCTGAAATTCAAATCGCTCATGCTGACCCGGTTCGCCCTGCGGCAACCCCTTCGTCTGCACCCAACGCCAGAATCCGTCCGGGTCAGAGATGCCGTCCTTTCGCAACGACGAAAGGACGCGCATAGACGGCAGAGAAAGTATCGATGATTCCACAGGCTTTACCAGCTTGTCCGATAAAGCCGAAAGTTCCGTGTAGTTCATAGTCTTACACCTTTCCAGCGTATCAAGCTGTTTTTCCATTTGCTCATATATGATAGGTAACGCGGTGATTTTAGTAACGCCGTTTTTGAGCATGGTTTGTAAAAAATCATTTGTAATGCGTTTAAGTTCGGTTAATGCTCCGACTTCTTCGTCGATAGCATTGATACGGTTTACAAATACCTCGACAACCGTACTCATGTCCTCATTCTCGTAAATACGGATAATATCCTTAATCGAAATCTGCATTTTTCTAAGTACCATGATTTGCTTGATTCGTTCAACTTCCGATTCATCATAATATCTGTAGTTATTATTGTCCGCGCGTTTCGCTTCCAATAGCCCGACACGCTCATAAGGTGCTGTCAAGTAGGGACTAAAAATAAATGCCATTCAGTTAATCGTCATTGATATGTATGAAGTAGTCTCGGGTTGTATAGCGTAGATAATCCAACTACCAAACGGCGATATGATAAAAGAGACACCACCACAGTTAGCTTATACTGTGTTGATGCTCTTTTTCTTTTGTGTCTGTCTATATAGCCGAGTAACCTATGCATAAATTAGGTCACAGCCACTCACCCTAATTAGAGCGTCTCAACCAATTTCTGAATCTTTGAGTGGGAAATTAAATATACATTGCCTATAATGTCGATTTTACTGCCCTTTACACGTACAGCGCCATCTTTGTCTGCCGCCACATAAATATCCATTTTTTCTGATAAAGGGAAGCGTTCCTCAATCAGCGCGGTGTTATCATGATCAAAATGAGCTTCAAAAGAAAAGTGATTAAGAGCCATACCTGCGTATTCCGGCGTATCCGGACGGCGATTCCGGAGGCATCCGGACAGTAAACCGGAAACATCCGGACACCTTATCGATGATTTGATTTTATGCTAACGTCGAACTCTTTTCAAGATTTTTTATG
>JBDKVA010000083.1:0-51878 GCA_039679375.1 Clostridiaceae bacterium | reverse complement strand
CATAAAAAATCTTGAAAAGAGTTCGACGTTAGCATAAAATCAAATCATCGATAAGGTGTCCGGATGTTTCCGGTTTACTGTCCGGATGCCTCCGGAATCGCCGTCCGGATACGCCGGAATACGCATACCTAACGTAAGAATGCAAAGTAATGCCCATCCAATGAAACTGAACTCCAGGCAAAACAGCTTTCCTTTGTTACCCTTCATCATCTTTTTACTTTCTTCGAGAGCTGCTTTTGCTCCCATTTGCGGATTGTCATTCAAAATGTAGAAAGCCATTGAATACCTGAATGCGGCGATAATACCCGGTACGATAAATAACAGTGACCAGAGGAATGAAAAAATTCCAATTAGCAACTGTAGTACAAGCGCGGAACTGAAATTCTTAAATCCGTCAAATAAGGTCTCAAATTTAAGCTGCTCGTTACGGACAAAACCGACAAAGCACATAACAAGACCTAATACCATCGGCCCGGAAATCAGCAGGCCTATGACTGCTCCGATATAAGGAATGCAGCCCGACAGACCGCAAACAATTGAGTAAATCAGGCATAATAGCAAAGCGATACCCCAATTGCCCTTCAGTCGCTCTCTGGCTAGTCTTCTTATTTCAGAGTTTTCCTTAAGCAGTGAATGGTTGATTTCCATTTATTATATACCCCCCACTAAATAAAAATATATTCGTATTATTCGACAAATATTCCATATTTCCTTCATCATGTATAGCTGGGATCAATTACGTCGGAATAAACAGTATCATCTATTGAAATTGCGAATTGTACAGCTCCGCATATACCCGGTTTTGCTTCATCAGCTCCTCGTGGTTTCCATGCTCGACGATCCTGCCGTCCTTCAGCACAAGGATAATATCGGCGTTCTGGATGGTTGACAGGCGGTGCGCTATGACAAAGCAGGTCCTGCCCTGCATCAGCTTGCGCATCGCTTTCTGGATCTGCTGTTCTGTGCGTGTATCGACATTGGAGGTCGCTTCGTCGAGGATCAGCATCTTTGAGTCGAGCAGCATCGCCCTGGCAATGGTAAGAAGCTGCTTCTGTCCCTGTGAAATATTGATGCCGTCGTCGCTCAGGACAGTGTCGTAGCCGTCCGGCAGCTGCATTATATAATTATGAATCTTTGCGGCTTTGGCCACAGCGATGACCTCGTCCATCGTCGCTCCCTTTTTCCCATAGGCAATATTTTCGCAGATCGTTCCGTAAAACAGCCAGGTATCCTGCAAAACCATGGAATAGGAAAGCCGCAGGCTTTTCCGCGTGACTTCGCGGATATTGCTGCCGTCAATGGATATCGTTCCTTTGTCCGGGTCGTAGAAACGCATCAGCAGATTGATGATGGTGGTCTTTCCCGCGCCGGTTGGTCCGACGACGGCGATGAGACTTCCTTTCTCCGCCTTTATATTCAGGTCGCGGATCACAGGCCTTTCCGGAGTATAGCCGAAATCGACCCCTTTCATTTCCACTTCGCCGTTGATATCCTGCAAGGTAATGGCGCCTTCTGCATCCCTCGGCTCCGGTTCTTCGTCGATGAGGCGGAAAATACGCTCGGCTGCTGCAAAGGATGACTGCAGTTCGCTTATGATATTGGCTGTTTCATTAATAGGGCCGGAAAACTTGCGTGAATACAGTACAAAGGATGACAGGTTACCGATCGTCAGCCGGCCGAACAGATAGAGCAGCGCTCCGAATACACTGATGAGGGCTAGCGAGAGGTTGTTGATAAAGTTGACGGAAGGCCCGGTCATACTGCCGTAATAGTCTGCATTGTAATAGCTGTCTACCGCCTCCGTATTTTTCCCGTCAAAACGGCGGATCGTCGATTCCTCCTGATTATAAACTTTGATCGTCTTTTGGCCGGATATGATTTCTTCCACGAATCCATTCAGTTCGCCGAGTTTTGCAGAACGTTTCCTGAACAGGGGACGCACCTTTCCCGTCATATACTTTGTCAGAATGACCGATATCGGAATGGTGACAGCGAAAACGAGCACCAGAACAGGTGATATCAGAAGCATCATGGCAAGCGAGCCGACGACCGTGATCACGCTGGTAAATATCTGCAGCAGGTCTGTGGAAAGCGATGCATTTACCGTATCGATGTCGTAGGAAATACGGCTTATGATCTCTCCCGTCTGATGGCTGTCAAAATAGCGCACGGGAAGCTCTACAAGTTTGTTGAACACATCGCTTCTCATCTGGAAAACAACCTTCTGGCTCAGATGTATCATCAGAACGGACAGGATATATGAAAGAAGCGACGAAATAATGTAGAAAACCACCATCAGCAGGCAGTAGTAAAAAACCTTGGGGAACTGTGCCGTACCGGGTTTAGTCCCTATCGCGTCGATTGCATAGCCCGAAAGCATTGGGCCGATCAGCGAAAAGAGGTTACTGGAGACCGAAAGCAGCACTGCAATAAGTCCCAGCCATTTATAGCGGTACAGGTACCTCCATAGCCTGGACAGGATCCTTTTACTGTCCTTCAGGTTCACTTTTGGTCTTTCAACACCGGGCACCGTACTTGGTTTCATGCTGTTTACAGGGCTTTGCTGCGGCCCGAATCCGAAATTAGGCAATAGCTCCGCCTCCCATCTGGGACGTACATATCTCATGATATACATCGCAGCTGCGCAGCAGCTCTTCATGAGTTCCATATCCGAGTGCCTTTCCGTCCTCCAGAATGAGGATATGGTCGGCATGCATTATGGAGCTTGCCCGCTGAGCGATGATGATCGTTGTAGTATCCCGGAAATCCTTTGCAAGCGCTCTTCGTAAAAGAGAGTCTGTTTTGTAGTCCAATGCGCTTGAAGAATCGTCAAGTACCAGTATCTCGGGCTTCGCAGCCAGCGCACGCGCAATAAGGACTCTTTGTTTCTGCCCTCCGCTCAGATTGGAGCTTTTCATAGCAAGCATATGCCGGTACCCATCATTCAGCGTGTCGATAAATTCTTTTGCCTGGGCGAAGCAGGACGCTTTTTCGATCTTTTCGTCATCCAGTCCGCGCCCGAAAGAGATATTTGAAGCAATTGTATCGGCGAACAAAAAATCGTTCTGAAATACGACGCCGAATTTCGTGTGCAGTTCTTTTGGCGGTATACTTCGGATATCATCTCCGGAAATGCGTATCCGTCCTTCATCCGGATCGTACAGACGGAGCAGCAGGCGGATGACGGTACTTTTGCCGCTGCCGGTGGCTCCGATGATCCCAAGTGTTTCTCCTTTTTTCAGTGCAAAGCTGATGTCTTCGATACAGTTTTTATTGCTGCTGCTTTTATGGTAATTGAATGATACATGGTCAAATGTAATATGATACCCGTCATCCACATGATCCCCCTGCTCGACCTTCAGATCCTCGGGAGCGTCGAGCACTTGGCGTATCCTTTCGGCGGAGGCGCTGCCCTTTGAATAGATGACAAACATACGGGTAATAGAGAGCATGGCATTCGATATCAGGGTGAAGTATGTGAGGAATGCGATGATCTGGCCGGACTGTGTGAGGCCTGCGTTGATCCTGTATGCGCCGGCAGCAATTACAAGGGTGAGGCCCAGATTCAGCAGCAGGTTCATTGCCGGATTGGTCAGCGCCATGGTAATGCCGGCTTTTTTCTCATTTCCTGCGACATCCGAATTTACTCCCCCAAAGCGGTCCTTTTCATATTCCGTTTTCGAAAGCGCCTTGATGATTCTTATTCCTGTAATGTTTTCGCGGACCGTTCTCACAAGTACGTCGACTGAACGCTGAAGGTTTGTGTAAAGCGGAATGCTCTTTTTGGTAACCAAATAGACAATCAGTCCGATAAAGGGAAGGGTCAGTATCAGGATCAGCGCTAAAACAGGCTCCAGCAGCATTGTAATTATGATGCCTCCAAGCAGCAGAATGGGTGCGCGGACGCCAAGACGCTGCATCATGCCGATCATCTGATGGATGTTATAGGTGTCGGAGGTCAATCTGGATTCCAGCGAGGGTATCGTAAAGTCGTCGACCTGCCTGCAGGACAGATATGAGATTTTTTCAAACAGGTCGTGGCGGATGGCTTGCGTCGTATCTCTGGCCACTTTGGAGGCCATCCTGTTTGCGATGATGTTTGTAACAAGCGCAGCTACGGCGCATAATATCATGATGACGCCCCATAACAAAATGAGGGATACATTTTCTTGCGGAACGATAGTGTCAATGGTATAGGAAAGGATCCATGGAATAAGCAGATCCATAATAGTGCCGGTGAACTTGATTATGAGGCCCAGGACCATCCCTGGCAAATAAGGCTTTACATAGGCTAATATTTTTTTCATTCGTTATCTTCTTTCTCTTCTTCTTTATAGACTTCCTTATCCACCTTTTCTGCCGCCTTCTCCATCATGCGTTCCAGGAGCGACAAAAAAAAGCTTTGCTCTTTTTCTGTCAGGTCGGCAGTAATGTATGATTCCCATTCTGCCGACAGCCTCTTTATCTCAGGCAGGATATCAAGAGCCTTCCGGGTAGGGAAAACCTGCATGACGCGCTTGTCTTTACTGCTGGGAGTCCTGGTGATAAAACCGTTCTGCTCCAGAAGCGTCAGCTGGCGGGTCACACTGCTTTTATTGACATATATGGACTTAGCCAGGCAATCCTGTGAGATGCCAGGTTCCATGCAGATATTCCTTATATAGACATGCTGATAGCCGTTGATGCCTTCGTGTTCCAGCTTGCCGTTCCTGAACAGGACTGAGCAGCGGGATATCCTGTTGATATATTTCATTAAAGCTCCCATTTTTTGCCTCCAATAATAGTTGCGGGCGCAACTATTAAATCCACATTACTACAATTGAATAATAAAGTCAATGTATAAACAATATTAAAAAATGTCGGATAAGCTGCGAATTTTTCTATTGTTGACAGCGGGCTGTTTGGCATATTCATTTGCGAGGTGAAGAAACGATGCTGCAAATTAGACCAACAGTGTTTATTTTCAATAATAATGCAGCGTGCTTAACGTTATCATTCAGAGGCTCTGATCGACGTTTTCCTTTACGATCACAATTCGCCGCTGTTCCCAATGGGCGTGCCGGAAATAGATGTAGATGAGCGCGCTGCATACGACCCAGCCGGCCGGATAGGCGAAGAGCACCGGTATAAAGCTGTTGGCAAACAAGTGAGAGACGGCATACAGATAAATCTGACGGAAGACGACGAAGGAACCAAGCATGATGAACATCGGCGCCCTTGCGTCGCCAGCGCCGCGCAGCGCGCCCGCGTAAATCTGATTAACACAGTTAAGCAGGTAGAAAGGCGAGACGAAGCGCATGTACATCGTACCGTAGTAGATTACGTCGGCTTCATCGTTGAATAGCGAAATGATCGGACTTGCGAATATTACCAATGGAATAATCACCAGGGCTGTGCAGGCAATGGAAAGCAAAAGCGATGTTGTGACTCCCTTTTTGGCGCGCGTAATTTTACCTGCGCCAAGATTTTGACCTACGAACGTAGTGTTGCCCATTGCAATAGACTGCATCGGCAGCAGCGCGAGCGCGTCCACCTTGTTGTAAGCGGAGTATCCGGCCATACAGGCTGAGCCGAAGCCGTTTATGTAGCCTTGCACGAAGACATTGGAAAATGATGTAACGCCCTGTTGAATGGAAGAGGGCAGGCCAATCCTTACAATGCTTTTAAGCATCGCCATATTGATCCTCAGATGGTTCCAGTACAGTCTGTATGAGCCTGCGGTCCGCGAAAGAACGAGAAGTATGAGAACGGCGCTGAGTATTTCTGCAATAACCGTCGCCCAGGCTACTCCCGCAACACCCATATCGAAAACGATAACGAATACGAGATCAAGCACCGTGTTGACGACAGCCGAGAAAACGAGAAAATAGAGCGGCCGTCTGGAGTCGCCTACGGCGCGCAGAATGCCGGAGCCCATGTTGTAAAGCAAAAGGCCCGTGGCGCCCGTGAAATAAATGCGAAGGTAAATGGAAGCCTGCTGGAACACATCGTCCGGCGTATCCATAAGGCGGAGCATATAGGGTACTGAGATCACACCGACGACTGTCAATACGGCGGAGATGAGAAAGGTCATCAGGATGGTTGTATGTACAACGTCATGTACGGATTTTTCATCGCGAGCGCCGTAATACTGTGCGATAACAACGTTCGCGCCCATAGAAAAGCCCATAAACAGGCCGATGAGAGTGTTTATGATGGAGGTGGTGCTGCCGACTGCGGCGAGCGCTTCTTTGCCGACAAAATTGCCCACCACGAGCGTATCTACAGTATTGTACATCTGCTGAAAGAGATAGCCGACCATCAATGGGGCCGAAAATTCAATCAGCAGCTTTGCGGCGGATCCTTGCGTCATATCCCTGTCTTTGCTTTTGGCTGTCATATGCATCTACCTTTACTTTAATTGTTACATTATATGCTGTTTTATGCACTATGGCAAGCAGCAAAGAATCATGGGTAATAAGCATATACTGAATAATAGGCAAAGAAAAGACACAAAGTATGACGCCCTTTACTTGAGATTGCTTCTGAATTTTCCCGGAGTTATACCCTCATATTTTTTAAACATTTTAATAAAATAATTTACATTATTATAACCGACGCTTTCAGCAACGAGATTGATCTTAATAAGCGGATCTTTCAGCATCTCTCTGGCTTTTTGCATTCTTAGCTCATAAAGGCTTTCAATAAAATTCATACCTGACTGCTGTTTATAATACCTGCTCAGGTAGCTGTAGGATATGTTGAAATGATCCGCAACTGTTTCGAGCGTAATATCCTTGTTGTAGTTTTCCATTACATAAAGTGAAATTTTTTGTATCAGCTCTTTGTTCCCGCTCTCCTGCTGTTCCGTAACATAGTTGCACAGCCTGCTGCATACCTTCTCAAACCAGTCTTTGGTTTCCTCAAGTGTTTCATTCTCAGAGAGTTCTTTTCCAAGGCTTTCGATATTGAAGATGTCTTGAATTTTACCTTCCAGGTCATAGATTACTTTCAATATGGTGTTTAGAAGCTCTGAAAAGATGTATTGAAGCTGGCGGTATGAGATTTCCATTTTAAAGTTCTCTTCAATTATAAATTCTATTACTTTAATGGAATTTTGATAATCTCCAGCCTTTAAATAGCTTATTACGCTTCTTTCCTTATCAATCGGGTAATAATATTCGGCTCGGGTGAAAGCTGCCTTTTCATATTCAACAAGCTCATTTCTACCGTTGACTTTTCTGCAGCTTAGTGCGTAGAAAGCCTCTTCGTAGGCTTTTGAGATTTCATGGATTTCGCTTTTTACTCCGCCTATACCTATGGTGACAGTAAAGGGTAAACTTTTGGCAATGTTTTGCTTAATAATTTCAGCAAGCTCTAAAAGATAGTTTTCAGACTGCTTAATGCTGTCAAAATTTATAATAATATTTATTTCATCATCGGGGGAGGGAAAGCAAAAGCCGTGCGGATGGCTTACTTCCTCGGATATGTTGGAAATACAATACTTGAAAAGGTCACGGTCAAATTCGCTGTATTTTTGCTTAAATTCCTTAAAAGTATCAATCTTGATGATCATTACACAGAAATCGGTATAGTTGAAATGCAGATCCATTTCATGAAGGATATCAGAATTATTGTTCAAAAATCCACACTGGCCTTTTATGAGATTTGTAAGAAGTTTTTCCCTTGAAAAGGTAAGGCTTTTTTTGAGTGTACTGTTCAAGTTTTTTGAGTTCATTAGAATACTGTTAATATTGGAATTGAGGTATTCAAATTCGTTTGTATTTTTCTCTTCATGCCTGCCTGCACCAGTGCCAACCAACTCAACCAGCTTATTAATCGGTTTATATATTCTGCCGCTTATGATTATGGCAGAAAAACATGTGAATAATACCAGTGCGATGCACAAAAGAAATAACGTTCTCATAATAAAATTGCTGCCGTTTACAATTTCCGTTTCAGGAATTAATGCGATGTATTTTAATTTATTACGGCTGGATTCAGTATACAGGACGCTGAAGTTTTTCCCTTCGGCCTTGAACTTGATTCCTGCAGGATTTTGGAGCAGTGGGCGTATGAAACTCTCATTTATATTGGAGGTGTATAAATTCCGGGTGTCGGTAGTAGTAACAATTTTGTTTTCCTGGCTTACAATGTAAATGTAGCCATCCTTTGTAATGCTGAGCTTTTTGATCATATCATTGATTGTTGTAGAATTGATTAGAATACCATAAATTACCTGCGGATTTTTTTCATAATAATTAATTCCGCTGATAAAGGTCATAGCAGTTTTCGAGCGTATGATATTATTGTTGTAAATATCAAGCACGTTCATGGATGGAATGACATTTTCCGACTTATATTTATTATTTTTGAAGAAGTCCTTCCACATTTCCAGGTTATTGATTTTATACTTTTGCAGCGACTTGAAAAAGACATCAAAGCTATAAACGGCATTTGTGCTTACCACAATATCTGCATTTCTGTAATAGATGAAAATATCATCTATTATATCATCTGAAATTTTTAGGTTGTGAAGACTTCCTCTTGCAGAGTTCAGTATTGACCGGGGTTGATCTCCGGGGTTGCTTAACTGCATTAGAGTATTTGTATCATCAAGAAGAACGATATTGATTATTGATTGCTCGACACTTTTTACTTTTTCGTCGGTCAGCTCTACAAGCCGGTTCAATAGTATCAAATCTGACTTTAATATCTTATTCTGTATTTCACCTATAAAAGTATTAAAATAGATAATGGTAACAGATAATAGAGGTATTATGAATAATGCCAGAAATGTTAAAAGGAATTTAATAAATATGCTGTTGTGCTTATATTGATATATATTCCTGTAAATTGTGCTTTTAAACATTTCGACCCACCTGTGCTCAATATAAGATATTGTGATATTTGTACCAGATAACAGAAACGATCCAAGTTCATTATACTACAATGCATTTTGAAATTACTATACTGCTGAACTAAATTGTCATTTGCAATGTTTTCTACATATAGCTCATTTTTTACATTGTAAATAATACGCTACAATAGCAAAAAAGTGCGATTGAATGTACCGGACCTGTTTGTTAACATAATCTTGCCTTTATTAATCTGCCTTCAGCAAATACTATAAATTCAATAAATACTATAGGCGATAAGGACTAAATTTTTATGATTTAGTCTATTGCAAATATAACTAACATTATAAGGAGGAAAAGCTATGAAAATGTCAAAAGGTATTGCGACAGTTGTGGCATCTGCATTAATGATGTCAACTCTATTCGCAGGATGCGGCGGTTCAAAGACAAGCAATAGCGGATCTGCGTCAACAAGTGCTGCTCCTACGACAAGTGCGGCAACTGAAGCGGTCAAGGAACCAACAAAATTAACAATGTTTTTCGGGGACGCAGGCATAAAGTTCCCGGCTGATGTGGATGTCAGCAACAATCCGTTCCTGAATATCGTTGAAAAGGCAGCAAATGTTGATCTGGAAATGATTCAGCCTCAATATGCCGATTTTGAAACAAAGTTCAATCTTGCAATTTCTTCGGGTGAAATCCCCGACATTGTTCACTGCTGGTTTGCAGATGCCATTAATAAGAATGGTATGGCAGGTGCATTTGTACCGCTGGACGAATACATAAGCAAGTCGGAAACCCTTTCAAAGCTTTATCCAAAAGAATATCTCGATCTGATGAGAGCTTCCGACGGTAAAATTTACGGGTTGACGTCACTGGATGCTAAAAATTACGGTGCAACTATTGCCAGAATGGATCTGATTGATGAGCTGAACGGCGGAGTAATCCCAAAAACTCCTGATGATTGGTATCAGCTTATGAAAAAGGAAAAAGCTAAATATCCTGATTCCATTCCATTCACTTCAAGAGGAGATACCTCTCACATGGATTGCTTCTTTAGGGCATTCGGCGCTGAAGTAAACGGAGATGGAGCAGATTGGCAGCTTTCAAACGGTAAATTCATCAATTCCTTTGAAGCTCCGAAAATGAGGGACGCTATCCTGTTCCACAGAAAGCTGTATGAAGAAAAGCTGCTTGATCCTACCTTTGTAACAAATAAGGCCGCTGACTGGGAAACAGCAGTAAATGAAAAAGGTTTTCTTGTTTTTGACGCTGACGCAAGCTCGGCGCTGCCTCCAATAGAAGCATGGCTTTCTAAAGGTATTAAGAACCAGTATTTTGCAGTAGTGCCACACCCGATGGAGCCCGGAGTAAACCCGGAAAATGTTAATTACAGGCCAATGGGTATAGGCTGGCATACAATATCAATATCTTCAAAATGCAAGGACATTGACGCGGCAATAAGGGTAATAGAGGCGTTCCTTTCACCTGAAATACAGACAGCTGCAGCATGGGGAAGGGAAGGTACAGAATACACTGTTGGCAGTGACGGCAAAAAGGTTCTGAATGCAGATGAATCCAACAAGACCAGCTACAGGACAGCATATGCCTTCATGCGCTCATACTGGTCGCCTGAGGCACTGGATGTGAAAATATCGCAGATACTTCCCAAAATGGATGCCGACATGCAAAGTAAATTTACAACTGTATGGACTAAGGGAATACAGGATAATAACACAGAGGTTGAGAAGAATTCCGTATATCCTTTCTATGGATTGACGCTTAGCGACGCCTCCTCAAATTTGAGGACAGAGGCGCTGACTCTTTCCAAGTCAATTATTGTTAAGGCCATTGTTGGCCAGATCAGTATGGAGGAATATGATAAGCAGGTCGCAGACTTCTTGAAGAAATATGGTTCCATCACTGAAGAATACAACAAGCTTTACAGCGAAAAGAAATAGCTGATGCTGTTAAGGCGAGGTAGTCAATTTTGATGCGGTTCTGTTGTATGGAGGCCATAAACCATATGGAATATGGCTTCCTGCAGCTAGTACTACAGCGAAACAAACATTAATACATCGGCATTTATGCGCCTTTCAGAAATATCGCGAATGTTTCAACGCGCTATTTCTGGAAGGATCAATGAAATGTTTCGCTGTAGTACTTATTGAATGAATTGATTTTCTTGACGAATGGCGGAACAGGCGTTTAGAAAATTTCATTCAATTAATATATTAAGATACAGGACATGGAAGGGGTACACCTGATGAAAGGCTTATCGGCAACAGCAGTTGATTCGTGTACTAAATTGAAAAAGAAACAGGGAAACGGGTTCAGCGCAGGCAGGGATATTCCTGTTTATTTATTACTGGCACCGGCATTGGCGCTTCTTATAATTTTTTGCTATTTTCCGATGTACGGAATCATTATAGCTTTTAAAGACTATAATCCATTCAGAGGGATTATAGCAAGTCCATGGGTTGGCTTTAAGTATTTTGCCTACTTTTTAAGTGACGAAAATTTCTGGAGAGTATTCAAAAATACGATCCTGTTAAATCTATATTATCTTTTATGCGGCTTTCCTGCACCTATTATACTGGCATTGCTTATAAACGAGGTGGCGGGAAAATGGTTCAAAAAAACAGTACAGACAATCAGTTACCTTCCTTACTTCATATCATGGGTAGTAGTTTCAAGTATAGCAATATCGGTATTATCACCGACAAGCGGTATAATAAATATAATGCTGCAAAATGTATTCGGGATCGAACCTATATATTTCCTTGCAAAACCCGAGTATTTCAGGACCATTGTAATTGCCACCTGGATATGGAAAGAGATGGGCTACTATTCCGTGTACTACCTGGCAGCTCTCACATCCATTGACCCCCAGCTTTATGAAGCAGCACGGATCGACGGGGCCAGCCGCTGGAAGCAGACACTGCATATAACTTTGCCGGGAATCAAATCCATTGCTATGGTATTGTTCATGCTGACAATCGGAAACCTGGTAACGGTAGGGATTGATCAGATATTCAACCTTTACAATCCTCTGGTATATAGTGTAGGTGATGTTATCAGTACATATACGTACCGCCTTGGCCTTGAAAAAATGCAATACAGTTTGACTACTGCAATTGGAGTAACTCAATCGATCATTAACTTTCTTTTGATTTTCTCTGCCAATAAAATAGTTAAGAAGCTCAATGGCTGGGCGATGTGGTAAATTAGCGATAATAATTGTACATTAATGGAGGATTGTCATGAAAACAACCAAAAGCGGAACAGTTTTCAATTTAATAAATGGCTTGATTCTGGTCCTATTTTGCATGCTGATCATTTTGCCTTTTATGCATATTATAAGTGTCTCAATAAGCGATAAGGATGCAATTGCGGAAATGAGTGTCGGTATTCTGCCTAAAGGCTTCAATTTCGGTGCTTATCGGGAAATAATTACTGAAAAGGTTTTTCTGAGGTCTCTGGTCAATACTATATTCCTGACAGTCATTGTCACACTGCTGGGAATTCTGGTGGATATAATGGCAGCCTATAGCTTTTCAAGAAAATTTTTCGGCAAAAAAGTAATAACCTATCTATTTATTTTTACAATGTATTTTACAGGCGGGCTGATACCGTTATATCTTGTTGTCACACGCTATTTGCATATGTTTAACACTTATTTTGCGTTATTCCTTCCGGGACTTGTAAACGTCTGGTACATAATCATCGTAAGGACGCAGATTGAAGCAATTCCGGACAGTCTGACAGAAGCGGCAAAGATAGATGGAGCAAAGGATTATCATGTGCTTTTCAGTATTATCATTCCCGCGATTTCTTCGACAATTGCAGCAATAGGCATGTTTATAGCTCTGGCCGCGTGGAATCAATGGTTTAATGTTATGATATTCACAGACAAAAAAGAGCTGTGGACCCTGCAATATTATCTAAGATGTGTTGTGTTTGACAAGACGGTCAGCCAGTCGGGCCAGGCAGCACGTGCCACAGCTGTAGTAGCCGGTTTCCAGACCTTGACTGCCGAGAATTTCCAGATGGCGGCTATTGTACTTGTGGCGTTGCCGATTATAGCGATTTATCCATTCATGCAGAAGTATTTCGTAAGCGGTATTTTGACAGGCTCGGTAAAGGAGTAGAAGAAAAGGTGTGTCACCCTATTGTTAGGAGGAAGTTATGACTTACAAATTTGTAAATGATCCATGCAGAAATTTCTGCATTCTGGCCAGTATAACCCTGATCGATCCGATTGACAGGCATGAAAAAATCGATTTATCCAGCTTTGTGGAAGGCGGTACAGGAATACTCGTCTTTATAGACAGGAACACAGGAGAAGGCGAAACTGTGACACTTCCGGGCGATGAAGGCGCATGGGCATTATTGAATGTCAACAATGAAAAACTCCTTGTAGGAACCTGTGGACTTTTAGGATACCTGCACAAGCTGGATTTGAAGACACGAACCTGGTCTGAACCGCTCAGAGATAAAGATGAAACATATATATGGAATCTTGTCATGGGCTCGGATGGAAAGGTTTATGGCGGTACATGGCCCGGTGGCGTGATGCTTCAGTATGATATTGAAGGGCATACGCTCAAAAACCTGGGAAGAATGTCCGATGTAGAGGAAAATATGTATGTCCGTGAGGTATACAGCGGGGTTCCGGGCTATGTTCTGTTTTCCTGCGGAACTGCCGAACAGCACCTCGGAGCGTGGAACATCGAAACCGGAGAAAGAATGAGAATAGGAAAATCCGGAGCAAAAATATCGGAAATCACAGATGAGTATATTCGTACTGTCAACGGTGATAAATTTGAATACTACGATGCCAAAACCTTTAAGGATATTGAAAAAACAGATGTGAAAGAGGATAAAGCCGGGATAGGAAAGGCAAAATTAATACCATCCGGAAGCAGATTTGTTGTTGAACTGGCTGACGGAAGTCTCGCCGGAGTGAAAGGCCAGGAGTACTTTATCATTGATAGGGATTGTATAAAACCTGAGCTTAAAAGGATACCGGTCGAAGCGCCTGCAACACAGATTCTGACTATCACATCCGATGAACGTGGCAGGATATGGGGCTCAAGTGCTTTTGGACAAACCATATTTTCCTATAATCCTCCGGATAACACTTATATAAACACACCGTCAGTATGCGAAAGCGGCGGTGAGGTGTATGGGATGAGATTTACCGGTAACAGGCTTTTCATGTCTTCATATGCAGGCGGAGATCATGTTGTGTATGATCCGTCAAAGCCATGGGATCAGATTAACAATGCAAATCCGCAGACCTTGAAATCTGTGGCGCCGGAGTTTATAAGGCCTACAGGCAGAAGCATCATTGGACCGGATGGAGCCTTCTGGACAGGTTGGTCTGCAAAATACGGGATATATGGCGGGTGCCTGTCAAGGGTTGATACCGGGACGCTTTTAGTCGAAGCCTGGAATGACCCTGTACCGGGGCAGCAAATTGCCTGGCTGGCTGCAGATGACAGGTATATATTTTTTATTACAAATGGCGAAGCCAGCGGAAGAAAAACGAAGGTTGAACGGTTCCATATGGTTAAATGGGATCCATACGGTAGAAGCATTGTAAAGGATATATTGCTGCCTGACGGGATTGTTCCGGGGATGATTTCAACGGTTCAAAACTGTACGCTGGTTGTGGCGGGAGAAAAGATACTTGTTTTTGAAAAGGACGCCATGAACTATGTTGATACGATTGCGCTGCCTGAGAAATGCAATGTATTAACGGTATTGTCGGATAGTGAAGTGCTGGTATTCTGCGATACAAAGCTTTTTTTAATTGGCATGCCAAAGACTGAGATTATTTATCGCGGTGAACTGCCTGGGCATGTGCTATCGGCAGCGGTAACACCCGAAGGCGATGTGTATTTTGCACATAAAGAGCACCTGTATAAGCTGTACTGAAAGCTATTTGCGATGTAACCTGAATTTACATTAGCGGTACAATATATAGTGACCTGCTCCCTGACAAACCATCAATATATTGTACTGCGGAGCTTAAAAAAGCGGGACATCGCAAATAGCTCACTGAGGGAGCAATCATCTGATTGATACTTCCGGTACTTAATACTGCAAGGTTGCATGTTAGTAAGTTTTTAATTATAACAATAAAATCGGACCATTGCTCCCAATATGCTGATACTGTATCATGAATTCAAAGTCAACAGGAGGGAGCAATTATATTGAGCACATCAACGGGTACTGCGTATTCACCTAAGTCTACTGCATATAATTATTATAAAAATACTATAAAAAGTGTTAGTAGATATAAATTGCTGTTACTGCTTTTACTGCCTGCAATCATCTATTATATTATTTTCCGCTATGCCCCGATTTATGGAACGCTTATTGCATTTAAGGATTACAAGTTCAGATTGGGTGTGTCGGGCAGCCCATGGATCGGCTTTGCAAATTTCAGCAGACTGTTTGCCAGCCGTGACTTTTGGAAGGTCCTGAGGAATACTGTCCTGCTAAGTAGTTTTAAGCTATTATTTGGGTTCCCGGCTCCAATACTTTTTGCAATTCTTCTTAATGAAGTGAGGAATATGCATTATAAGAAATTTGTACAGACTATAAGCTATCTTCCTCATTTTTTATCATGGGTGATTCTTGCAGGTATAATAATAAAGTTTCTTTCGCCATCGGAAGGACCTGTGAATTATTTTATAATGGAATTGGGCGGGCAGCCTATCTATTTTCTTGCAAATAACAGTTGGTTCAGAGGAGTCCTTGTTTCAACCTCGGTGTGGAAAAACATAGGGTGGGAATCGATAATTTACCTGGCGGCATTATGCAGCATTGATACACAATTATATGATTCCGCGGTAATTGACGGCTGCAACAGGTTCCAGTCCGCAATATATATAACGCTGCCTTCATTGGCCCCTGTTATCACAATAATGTTCATTTTGAGTATCGGTTCAATTATAAACGATGATTTTGACCAAATATTTAATTTATATAATGAAGCTGTATATGAAGTCGGCGATGTATTAAGCACATATACATACCGTATTGGTTTACAACAGATGCAGTATGGATTTTCAACTGCAGTAGGATTATTTCAGAATGCAATAGCCTTTGTGCTTGTGCTGTTTACAAACAAGATAACAAAGAGATTCAGCGAATACGGCATATGGTAAAAAAATCCTGGGAGATGAGAAGAGTGGCTTGCACAAAAAGATCGGGAAGAGATAAAATATTTGATATTTTTAATTATATTATACTTGGCTTGCTGGCATTCAGCACCTTATATCCGTTTCTGGCGATTATAGCCACTTCACTGAGTTCACCGGCGGAGGCAAGTAAAGCCGGAATTATGTTGATTCCGAAACAGCCTACATTCAATGCTTATATTTCAATATTCAAGAATGAATATTTGGTACTGGGCTTTAGAAATACAATTATCAGAACAGTACTCGGCACGTCGGTGAACGTCCTGCTCACTGTCATGGCAGCTTATCCGCTGTCAAAAAAGGATCTGCCTCTGAGAAATTTCTGGACTTCCATTATCGTTTTTACCATGTTTTTTTCCAGCGGGCTGATACCCAATTACATACTGGTCAATTCACTGGGACTTACAAATAAAATATGGGCTCTTATACTGCCGGGCGCAATTGATACCTTCAGCCTGATTATTGTACGCAATTATTTCATGTCTCTGCCTGATGCACTGGAGGAGTCGGCCAAGCTGGATGGGGCGGATGACATAAGGATACTATTCCAAATAATCCTGCCTGTGTCCGCATCTATTGTTGCAACGATTACGCTCTGGTATTCTGTGGCGCACTGGAATGCATGGTTTGATGCATTGATATATATTACAAAAGATAATCTTATTGTTCTTCAGGTATTGCTTCGTAAAATGGTAATCGAAGGCTCCGCCCAGTATATGGGCCTTATGGGCAGGGCCGGCGATATGATGGCCAGGGATACCACACCGACTCCTGATATTATTAAATCGGCAGTCATTATGGTATCTTCGGCTCCTATTATTATGGTTTATCCCTTTGTCCAGAAGTATTTTATACAGGGTATAATGGTAGGTTCACTAAAGGGCTGAAGGTGTGACGATATTGATTTCCATAACGGTTTCAATATAAATTCAAATATGAGGTGCTATGCTTGTTGCTGTAATATGCCGGAATATGTGCCAGGATGGTTGCAATTCTGAGGAAAGGTGGTAGTTATGTTAACATATTAAAAGTATATTCCGGGTATTATAATAAACTTGCTAGACCGAAAAAATGGAGGACGAAAAAATGTATAAGAATTTTTCCAGGATCGTATCAATTTTTCTTTCACTTTTATTGATGTTATCCTTTGCAGGATGCACAAAAAGTGAGAAAGGTGACCAGCAAAGCAGCAATGCAGGCAGCAGTTCCACATCAACTCAGGCAGCAAGCACTTCAGAACAAGACAAGCAATACACTTTGGATTTTGTCGGAATGTCTTATGCTCCCATTAAAGATGATGCGCCGGTTAAGGAATTTCTTGAAGACAAATTTAATGTAAAATTAAACATGATTTATGTAGACCCTACAAAATATAATGAGTTAATGAGCCTTAAATTTGCCAATAATGAGATACCTGATGTTTTCTGGTGCCAGGATATGCCTACCTATATGCAATGGGTGAACCAGGATGTTCTTGCGGAGATTCCGTTGGATACAATCAGGAAATATGCTCCAAATGTTGCAGCACAGTATGACGAATATAGCAAAAAGGATAAAAACATCTGGAATTACGGAATAGTTAATGGGAAAAATTATGGCATCGGTTCCATATGGGTGGACGGTGAATACCATAGGCCTGTTGTTTGGAGGACGGATTGGCTTAAAAACGTTGGGATAGATAAGATTCCTGAAACGATTGATGAATTTGAAACGGCATTATACAAATTTGCCAATGAAGACCCCGATAAAAATAACAAGAAAGACACATACGGACTGTCAGTAAACGGACTGGACGCCATTTACGGAATATCGGGTTACTTTCCGTACACATGGTCGGACAAGGGCGGCCAATTGGTTTACGGGAGTGTACAGCCTGAAATGAAGGAAGTACTTAAAAGGTTGGCAAAATGGTATAAGGACGGAGTTATAAGTCCCGAATTTGTAACAGGTGAGAACCAGGGAGGGTATTGGGCAATCAGCCATGCTTTTGTCAATGGCAAGATCGGCTTGAGCTGTCTGGGATGTTATTATCACTGGAATCCGCCTTATTATGCGGGTGGACAGGAAAGTCAGAATTATTCCAACTTCAAGAAGATACAGGGTGAAAATGCGACATATGATTTTGGCAGACCTGCAATCGGATCGGACAATAAAACAGGAATGAAAATGCTTGGTTTATCCGGAAGCTTCTACTCATTTGGTAAACAAATGGAGGAAGATCAGGGCAAGATGATAAAAGTTCTTGAAATAGCAAACTCGATATCCGGTGATTATGATACTTATTTAAACACAAAGTATGGCGTAAAGGGTACAAACTGGGATATGTCCGAGCGGCAGGAACCGAAACTCAAGGAAGAGTTCAAAGCTGTTGACGCATTGTATGGAATTGGCGCCGGATGTACGTTTATGCTTTTTGAGAGTCCTGCGTTTGTAAAGAAAGCAAACCCCTCAGCTTATGAATTTGCAGGTAAGGTATGCAACCATGAGATGTATGTAAATAAGCTGGGGACAACTGTACTTACTTCCAGTCCGCAGTATCAGGCTGATCTTGAGAAGCTGGAAGAGGAAGCATTCTATAAACTAATCTCCGGAGAAAAACCTATCGATTATTTTGACGAGTTTGTCAAGGAATGGGAGAACAAAGGCGGAGCACAGCTTACAAAAGAAGCAAATGAATGGTATAGTAATTTGCCGAAATAGTAGTTTTAACAAATGAGCACATGCAGGCAACAGGCGTCGAATTTACTTGTTGCCTGCATGTCAGTTAGTGGCATTTGAAGGGGACATGGGGAAGGTCCCTTGTCCCGTTATATTAGTAACTTATTGACGCGAAATTGCTTCGTTGGGTTGTGGGCGGTAGCCCACATTAAAAATTGGAAGGATATGTGGAAAGCAGTATGAATCAGATAAGATTTACAGATATGGGCTTTGCCGTAAAAAAGAAAAATATACTGAAGGCTGTATTTTCAAAAGGATTGTTTTATACGGTAATAAGCGGCGGCGAGATTGCCCGGCTGGCTGTTATTGACATAGCCACGATGGATGTATTGAAATTATTGGACCTTGACGGCGCGGCAGGCGCCTGGTCGCTGGCTATGGGCGGTAACGGGTGTATATATGCCGGCACATACTATAACGGGCACTTATACAAGTATGACTACGGGAAGGATCTATTGGAGGATTTGGGTCAGCCCGTCCCGGAGCAGAGCTTTATCTGGGATATGGACGCCGGGAAGAACAAGAGAGTTTACGGAGGCACATATAATGGCTGCCGTGTTTTCGAACTCAATGAAGAGAATGGTGAAACCATCTGCTTTGACGGGCCAATCGTTGAGAATGAAGAGTATGTAAGAAGTATTGCGTTTGATAATGACAGCGGTGATATATATATAGGAATATCCTCACACCCATATATTATCAAATATGACTTGAAGGAACGAAAAAAAACCGATATCACACCTGAACAGTATAAAGGAAAAAGCTGTGTACTTGATTTAAACGCAGCAGCAGGAAAGCTTTTCGCAATTATAGGAAATGACCTAGCGGTTATTGACAAAGCTACAGGGACAGTAGAAAATGCAATGACGGATATAGTCAGCTTGTCCAGAGGGGTTTCGAAATTGTCTCCATGTGGGAATTATGTGTATTTTACGGCAAACCATACGCTATATATGTATGATATCATCAAGAATATTTTCCAGTCCCTTCAAATTGATACACAGGAAGAAATTATGGGCTTTGGCTTTGAAACGGATAATAAATTTGGTTTTGAAGGCGGCAGCCTTGTAGGGCTTACAAAAGACGGCAAACTATTCAAATACGGACTTTTGAACGGAGAGCATTCCATATCGGAAATTCCCGGTTTGCCCGCTCAGCCTGTGGATATACAGACAATCAGGAAGGGTCCGGACGGGAATATATATTGCAGCGGATACTTACTTGGCGGAATGGGAGTTTATTTTCCCGGAAGCCGGAAGATGCTGCAGTATGAAGGTATCAAACAGGTTGAAGGCATGTGTGTGATAGGTGGCAGGATGTTCTTTGGAAAATATCCGGGATCCGAGATCTTTGAGTTTGACGCGTCGGCAAAATGGGATGCAGGCGGAACATTGCCAAACCCTAAAAAGCTTTTTGATCTGAGAAAGGATTATGCCCAGGATAGAACTTTCGCAATGGCTGGCATGGAAGACAAAAGGCTTCTTTTTATAGGATCCGTGCCCGAATATGGAAAGCTTGGCGGAGCTTTTACACAATATAACATAGATACGGGCTCATTGACGGTATATAATAATATTATAGACAACCAAAGTGTAGTAAGTCTTGCCTGCAGAGGAAATGAGGTATTTGGCGGAACCTCCGTATGGGGTGGGCTTGGGCAAAGACCGACTGAAAATGAGGCGAAATTTTTCATATGGGATGTTGAAAAACTGCAAAAAACCTTTGAAATCGTTCCTGTCAAGGGCAAAAAGGCTATAACTTCATTAATACGGGCTGCCGATGACAATATATGGGGTTTGGCAGAGGGGACGCTTTTTATTTTCAATCCCATATCACGGAAAATTATTTATACTTCCCGGCTTTTCCCTGTAGATTATTCGTCCTGCGGGCATATGTGGCGGGATGCATTTATGGAGTGCGGCCCGGACGGTAATGTTTATGGCATAATCGGGTTTTCTACAAAAGGAGGAAGGGTTTTCTGTATAAATACCAGGACACGGGAGCTTTCCATATTGGCGGAGAAGGAAGTTTCAGGAATGACAATGGATAGTGAAGGGAATTTCTATTTAATCTGCGGAAAAAGGCTCTTAAAAGCTGAGATATGAAATTGTATAGTATAAGGGAGTGACTTTATGGCGCCCAGACGAAAAGAGCATTTTTATACTATATGCAGGCAAATAAACGAACTTTGCAAAAAGATTTTCCGGACAAGGAGGGGGCATAATCCAATAAAATTATGCCTGTCCTATTTTTTAATAGTCCTGGTTTGCGTGGTTGGTATCAGTGCAATTTCTTATAAATATATAACGGATAGCACGCAAAGTCATATAATTGAATCGAATGCCAAGCTGCTTGGCCAATTTAAGAAAACAATAGATGAATTCATATTACATAACATTGATACGATTTCCTTATCGGTTTTCAGCAGCGACGAAGAATATAGCGTCATGTATTATCTTTCGCAGCCATTGGAGAAAAATACAAGCTATATAAGCAGAATTTATGACAGGCTGCAGTCCATGAGGAATACATCGTTTTTTCTGGTAGACTCAATAGCGGTATATTCGCAGGAAAGTGATATTTTGATATCTACGGATGGTGTGAAGTATAATCCTCTGCAGCACAATACCGACTGGGTGGATACAAGCTGGGTCGATGAATTGAATAATATGGCTGAAAGAAAATATGTCTGGATAGGCACCAGAAGATTAAAAAATCAAAACTATGCAGCGAAGCCGGATAAGGATGTAATAACCTTTGTACGGAAATTTACGCACTCAAATGAAGTATACGGGATGGCAATTTCTATTCCCGAAGACGTCCTATGCGGAATAATAGAGGATTCCGCTCCGATAGATTTTGGACAAATGTTTATAATAGGGGAAGACGGCAGTATATTTTCCCATAGCAACAAGGAATATATATATAAGAATTTAACCAGTATCTTTAGTAAAGGGGATACCGAAAAGATACTGGGGACTACTGAAAAAAACGGCTACTATTTGCTTGACGTTAGCGGCAAAAGGTCGGTTGTTTCTTTTACCACATCAAAATATAATAACTGGAAATACATATTTATAAAGCCTATTGACCGGTTTGTCGAGGGATTCGAATTCATAAGGTACATTGTTCTGGCAATCAGCAGTGTATTTGTGATTATAATACTTGTAATAATATTTTATTCTTTAGGTAAGTTTTATCTGCCGCTTATCAGGCTGGCGGATGAAAGTAAAAAAGCAATAGGGAATATAAACTGTTTTGGCGATAAAGATTGTATGAATTCAAGCAATACGGAATACCAGATTGTATGTTCCACTTTGGGTATCCTGTCAGATAAAATCAGACAGCAGGAAAAAAGTATAGAGGACGATCTTCCGGTGATCAAGCATTATATCATCAATAATTTGATGATGCAGCACTTTCAAAACGAGGATGATATTAGTGAAAGGTTGAAATATATCCGGGTTGATTTCAACTATGAGTATTTCGGTGTATTATTTTTGAGAATCCGCAGTATGGCAACGGATTTGAGGATTTTGCAGATAATGAAAGCTCATCTTGCAGACTGCATTGAAGGGCTCATGCTGCAGAGCGGGTTTATATCAATTTGTACGCATTATGACAATGATATCATCATACTATACAATTGCAAAATGCCTTCACCTAACCTTGATGAGGCTTTAAAGGATGTTCCCGGGTATGTTGAGGCGGAATTCGGCGCATGTGTGACTGTTGCCGAAGGAGGTGTTTACAAGGGACTTTGGAATGTGCATGAGTCATACAAGGACGTTAAAAAATGCATGAAATATTTGTATACCTATCCTGAAAGTAAGCATATCAGTATTGATGATGTTAATAAATGGGAGATGCATTTTGTCGGAATTGATGGAGCCCTTATAGAAGATTTTTATAATAATTTCAGGCTCCGAAATCAGAATATGACTTTGGCAAGTGCCGAAAGGCTGATTTATGAAATGGTAGAAAAACATTACTCTTATGATTCGGTGATGATGTCTTTAGACCGCTTGATAGTATTTTTAGAGAACGAATGCAGTGTTTTAAATATAAATTATCAAAATGTCTATTCAGTCGGCATTTTTTCGGAACTGAAACAAGCCGAACATATTTATGATTTGCAGGAGCGAATGAGTAATATTATAAAAGAGCTCTTTCTTTTCATCGAAAGCAGATGCAACAGGAGAAACAAGGAAATTGCAGAAAAAGCAAAGGAAATCATTATGAAAAATGTTAAAAATGAATATATATCATTAAATATGGTAAGCCATGCCATGTATATAAGTCCAAACTATCTGAGCAAGGTTTTTAAAGAGGAGACCGGCATGAATTTTATCGATTATGTAATTGATTGCAGACTGGAAACCTCTGTTAATCTGCTGCTTAATACAAATCTTAGAATCCAGGATATAAGTATTGCCGTCGGATACATTAATTGCCAATATTTTATTAAAAAGTTCAGACTAAAATATGGGACTACTCCCGGAAACTATAGAACACTTCATGCGGCAGATGTATAAATTGGCTGACAAATATGCTTTTTTGCAGATAAATCACTGCAAATAAAATCCTAAAGCTTCAAAAACGCCTGCATCCCTTTCTCATTCAGCTTTACGACAAAGGCGGCAAGATCTCTGGGTTTTTCAGCGAAGCCATTCTTTATCCATTGTTCAAGTATCCCCACGCTTCCGTCTACCGTATATGAGTAGATATATTCAAGCTGATTCCCGTCGATTTCTTTTGTATATGAGCGCCATTCCGAAACGATACGGTCGCGTTGGATCGAGCAGCATTTCTGAAGGAATGCCTTATCGCCATATTCCCCGAACAATACGCGGCAAAGGTCGCCATTTTCGGCAATGACCTCGAATATCCGGCAAAGCAGATCGGCATTCGTTTTGATGGTTTTTGACTGTGCGATCGATGTAAAAATGGAGAGATAAAATTCGTCTTCAATTTTTGCGAGCAAGTCAAAAACATCCTGATAGTATGAATAAAATGTTCCGCGGTTGATATCGGCAAGCTCGCATAACTCGGAAACGGTAATTTTGCTTATCGGCTTTTTTTCAAGCAGAGACAGCAGGCTATTGCGCAGGACCATTTTTGTATATCTGACACGACGGTTTTCTTTCTCCATGACAGTTGCACTCCTTCTGTTTATTTTAGTACAATATTTCGTTATTTGTAGGATTAGTAACATAATCGGGGATACTGGCTATTGAATATCGTACATAAAATTATCATACTGATAATGTGTCATAAAGTCAACACTATGTTCGAATATATGAAATGGTGATGTATATGAATGGGACAATCTATATCGTAACCGGAGCGGCAGGCCACCTTGGCGGCCATGTGACAAGACAGCTCCTTGAAAAAGGAAAAAACGTCAGGGCTTTTGTTTTGCCATCTGAGCGCAGTCATATGGAAAAAATCCAATGTGCGAAACTTGAGATTTTTTCAGGTGATATATGCGATCCGGATTCTCTTAAAGCGGTTTTTGAGAAAAAAGAGGGTATGGACTTTATCGTTATCCATTGCGCAGGAATCATATCTATTTTGGAGAAGGAAGATGAATGTGTGCGAAGGGTCAACGTAGAGGGCACGGCGAATATGATTGGCGCATGCAAAAAATACGGAGTCAAACGGCTTGTTTATATAAGCTCTGTCCATGCCATTCCGGAACAACCGCAGGGCGTGATCACATACGAAGCAAAACATTTCAGTCCGGAACTGGTACGGGGATGCTATGCCAAAACGAAGGCGGAAGCGACACAACTTGTCCTTGACGCTTCGGCAGAGGGGCTTAACGCCGTTGTCATCCATCCCGCGGGAATCATCGGTCCGGGTGCGCCGAAAAGTTCCAATATGATGCACCTGATCATAAAGTTTGCCGGTGGGAAACTGCCAGCGGCTGTCCATGGAGGCTTTGATTTCGTAGATGTCCGCGATGTCGCTGCAGGTGTTGTCGCTGCGTCCGAAAGCGGAAAGAACAGAGAATGCTATATCCTTGGAAGCAAATGGTATGACTTGCGCGAGTTTTTTGATTTGCTTGCTGAAGCGGCACACAGAAAAAAATTGAAGCTATACCTTCCATTTTGGGCTGTAAAATTATTTGTTCCGATTGCGGAGACTTATTACAAGCTGGCAAACAAGACGCCGCTGTTCACGAGCTATTCTTTGTTTACACTGCGTCAAAATGCAATCTATTCGCATGAAAAAGCTCAAAAGGAGTTTGGATATAAGGTTCGCCCTCTGAAGGAGACATTTCAGGATATTCTGGCATACCTGAAGGAAGAAGGGATTTTGGGCTGAGGAAAAACTGAGCCTGAAAACAGGTTCAGTTTTCAGACTCCTTTTGCACGTCGTCATCGTAAAGGTTGTAGGTAATGCATTTTGAGGCTCTTCGTGGATTCGCAGCTTTTACGGAAAGCTTTGCCGGGACTGCACTTTTACCGGCAGCCTTCGCCCTTGCGGCAGGCTTCTTTCCAGCTGTAGGTTTCGCAGCGGCTCTTAACGAGCAGTTCTTGTTGGAACAGCGGCCATCCAGAATCAATGAGCCGCATTCGCAAAATTCCGTCAAACATATCACCCCTTTCGGTTATTATATCAAGATTTCCGCAGAAATCTTGATATAATTGCCCATGCGCGTTTCGGCATCATGGCTCTTTGACCGAAAATTTCGCGCGGGCGGCTAATTCCCGCGGAGCGATATAATATATCTGCCAATAATCCGGAACGCAGATATATTATACCACAATCACTGCTAAATAATTAACGCTGCAATAATTTTTGTTATAAGAAAAGCTGCCGGTCATTTTAACCGACAGCCTTCTACGAGGTAGTGGATATAATCAATCATATTTCGTATTTCAAATTTACATTGTTCCTATCTATTTCACTTGATGATAGAAACAGGTACGGTCTGAGCAGCTGCAAATGCGCTTGATGTATTGCCTGCGTCGTCGGACAGAAGCGAGCCTGCCGCTGTGTTCATTGTTACGTCGGTGCCATCAAATCCTTCCAGACCGGTTTTATCCGTTGTACCTATATTGATGACCAGCAGATTGGGACCGGCAACTACTCCGCTCGACCCTGTGCTTGAATTTGCAGTCAGGGTGTAGGATCTGCCAAGGCTCGCATCATACAGTGAAAGCTTTGCAACATCTACATCATCCCCGGCTGCGGAGGCTCCTGTAACAGTAATATAGAGCTTTTTATCAGCAGGGAAGTAAACTGCGGAATTGACGCTGGCTATGACCGGCGCTGCATAGTCAACAGAAAGCGACGGATTTCCGGCTCCGCTTGTAACGCTTGCTCCGGCTGCATTATAAAGCTTAACGGTTACAATACCGCCTGCCGGCACGGCAGCCTGCAGTTCTGCATTGACTGGTGTTTCATCAGAGGTTGTGAAGTTAACGGCAGTGTCTGCTGCGTTTATTAATGAATCCGTAGCTACGAGCCTGGTGCCGACATACAGCTCTGCTTTGCCGCCTGTTGCCTGGCCTGCGGTAATATTTGCTATAGCGATCATATAAAGGTTGGTTGAGTTCAGGGTATTCGGCTTTACAGTCCCGCCTGCTGCTGTTAATGTTATATTTGTCGGAGCATTAAGACCGGTAGTAACCCCATTATTGATTACTGAAACAGGGATATTCTGTATTTCAGTCAAAATGTTCAGCACATTACCGGCATCGTCGGAAAGCAACGATCCTGCAGCTACTCTAAGGTATACATCTGTGCCTTCGAAACCAGCCAGATTGGCTTTGTCCAGTGAACCTACGTTGACAAGCAATGTATCTGCACTGCTGACAATACCCTTTGAACCTATGTTGGCGGTGTCTGTCAGTGTATAAGACCTTCCGAGACTGGCATCATATAATGTCAGTTTGGTTACATCAACTGCGTCTTTTATGGCGCTTGCCCCGGAGACATTCAAATAAAGGTAATTCCCTTCTGCATTATATATTGCGGAAGTGATACCGGTCAATGTCGGCACGGTATAATCAACAAGCAGTTTCAGGCTTCCGGGTTTACTCGTTACAAATAGCCCGGCTGCGTTGTAAAGCTTCACTGAAACAAGGCCGCCTTCCGGTATGACTGCTTTCAATTCTGCATTGGTTGGCGTACCGTCGGAAGTTGTAAAGCTCACTTCCGTATCTGTTGCACTGATGGACGGGTCGGTCGCTGCCAGCCTCGATCCTATATATAATTCGGCTTTGCCGCCCGTTGCCTGGCCTGCGGTGATTTTGGCGGTTGCCGATAAAAATGTTGTTGTGCTGTTTAATGTATTTGGCTTGATATTGGAGCCGGCCGGTGTGAGCACAATATCCGTCGGCTTGTTAAGGCCCGGAACTTCGACGGTTATTTCGTCATCATCGCCTCCGACCCTGATCCCAAGGATTTTTGCGATATATTTGACCAATACGGTCATTCCATTGTTGCCCTTTGCATCAAAAATACCGGAGGCAGTATCTGCTGCGCCGTTAACGGTGACAGTTTTATCCTTGAAGTTGATAATGATCGTATCGGTGCCTTTAACGACGGTTAATATTGCCGTATCACGGTCAAATGTAACGGTTGCTCCCATGCCCTTTATTACAGGAGCGAGCGGCAGTTTATATCTTCCGTACTTAATAACGGGTGATCCGTTTATCTTGAAGGTTTGTTTCGTTTCTTTTTCATTCTTTTTTTCCTGCTGCTTAAACTTCTGCATTATCTGCTGCTTCACTTTGCCGTTGGACTTTACCTGTCCATTGGATTTTGCAAATACCGCGGAGACGGAAGTGAACAAAAGCGTTATCGTGATCAGTAAACTAAGGATTTTTTTCATATTATCATACCCCTTTCCTTTTCTGCTAAATAATTCGGATGAAGGATCGAAATAATTGGGGTTGATTTACAATGATATATAGGCGTAATAGAAATGTAATCTTATTGTAATATGATGAAGCGGATCAATTATATAAAATTAAAAACTCCCGGGCTGGTCGCAGGCCTTGCCTGCTGCCCGCCTATACATCCTATATGATTATACAGAGAGGTATGGTAAAATAAGTGTGAAAATTTTATGTGAAATTGCATCATTTGATATATTCAAAACTGCTAAATAATTATATAATTGAATAATTATATAATTATTTATAGGTATAGAAAAAATAGACCTGCATCTAAATATACAGCAGGAGAGCGCAAATGTTTAAAAAAAAGATTTTGATAATCGAAGATTCTGAAATGATGGTCAAGCTCACTGCCGACATACTCAGAGAGAAGGGATATGAAGTCGTTGCAGCTTATAACGGGCTCGACGGAATAAGGATGGTTGCCTCGGAGAAGCCGGATCTTGTATTGCTTGATGTTGTAATGCCCGGGATCAGCGGGTACGAGGTATGTAAAATGCTTAGGGAAGATGAGAGCAACAACCTTATGCCCATTATTATGCTGACTGCACAGGGAAATGAGGATGACAAACTTACAGGGCTGGAGCTCGGCGCAGATGACTATATTACAAAGCCGTTCAATCCCCGTGAGCTCATAAGCAGGGTGAGTAATACGTTACTGCGCATTGACCGGAACAGATGGGCGAATCCATTAACAGGCCTGCCGGGCAATATTGAAATACAATCGGAAATAAACCACAGGATAGCAAAAGGGGTAAAGTTCTCGGTACTTTATCTCGACGTGGACAATTTCAAGGCATACAATGATGTTTATGGCTTTGCATGCGGTGACCGCAGCATTAAAATGATAGCGGATATTATTATGGACGCTGTCCGCAGCTACGGTTCGCAGGGTGATTTCATCGGGCATATTGGAGGAGATGATTTTATCATCATCACAGATCCCGAGTTTTCAGATGATTTATGTGAAAATATCATTAAGGAATTTGACAGGAAAATACCGGAGATGTATACGGATGAAGACAGGAAGGCAGGCTTCATATGCACGGCAAATAGAAAAGGGCACGTCATATATTTCCCGATCATGACGTTGTCGATCGCCGTTGTATCAAATGAAAACAGGGTATTGAGCAGTCACATACAGGTAGGTGAAATCGGAGCGGAGCTTAAGAGAAGGGCTAAATTCATTCAGGGCAGTGTGTACCTGAAAGACAGAAGAACAAAGTAAAGGGGACTTCATTTATGAAAAACTATATAAGAAATGGTTGGAAGGTGCTTTTTAACTATCTCATCACACTCGTTATATTTGTAATTTTCATTTATGTTTTTATGAGCATTACGCAAGATCAATTTAACAAATGGCTTCCTTTATATTGCATTTTGCTGTTTGCTTTTCTATTCATCCTATTGTACACAGATATGAAGGGCCTTGCAGTAAAGGAAAAGAAGCCGCAATACGATCTTCATCCATATCCGCTGAAGGGTTTGGTTTATGGAGCGGTGGGAACGGCACCCATCGCGGTTATTGTAGCGGTTGCCTCGCTGATTCACCTGCAGGATGCTGTGATTCAGCATATCAAGCATGTTGCTATAAATACTTTTCTTGGACCAATGTATTTCCTTATAAGATGGCTTGATGAGACCCCGGCAGGGTACGTCCTGGCTGTGCTGCTGCTGCCGGTGATAGCCATGCTGGGCTATCTGGCAGGGTATTACGGTTTAAATATCATGGACAGGATTAAAAAAAAGAAACCGGAGCAGGAAAAAAAGTTTACAAAGAGCCCGTGGAATCCTTCCAATGCGAACGGAAAAGGGATAGGGAAAAAGAAGAACAAAGTAAAGAAACCCTCTGGAGGTCAGTGAATTGGGCAACTATTCCCAAACGTTTTTCGATAGTTACAATGCCGCTTACGGAAGGGCTTATGATTCCTATATCCAGGAAACTGGAACTAACTTCCAGGGAGAAGCGGATGACAACGAAAATATGCTGGATAGCTTTTTAAAGGCTGAATATGCAAAATGGCTGTGTACGCCGCTTGAAGCTTTAAGCGGAGAGACGCCGCAGAAATTCCTTGAATCTATTGATAGTCTTGATGCACTGGTTGAAATGTTCAACTATGGCGTGATTGCCTGCGATGACGGCTTGCCTGAATCATATATTGAAAAATTGAGGAGCTATGGTGAAAAAGCTGTGGATGCACTGCTTGATACAGCTGCGTTAAACGGTGCGGAAGATGACAGCGATGAAATGCTTGCTCCGTTGATGGCTGTAAAGCTATTGGGGCAATGGAGGGTGAGCAGAGCTGCAGAGCCCCTGTTGAAGCTGCTGAGTTCCGAAGACAGGGGAGACGGGTTACTGCACGAGGCAATAAAGGATACATTGGTCTGTATCGGCGAGCCTTCACTTGAGGCTATTTTCAGCGCTCTTGATTCGGGGACATGTTCACAGGAGACCATGGAATATCTTCTCATGGCTTTGGCGGATATCGGTAAAAAGAAACGGACTGATTCAATATATATACATTTAAAGAAGGCATTTTTGGAAATGCCGCAAAAACTAATTGCTGCCAGCTGCCTTGGTGATTATGGCGACGGCCGCGCGGTGACTGCGCTTCGCGGATACCTCGAAAAGAGAGGGCAGCAAACGGACAAGGAAACCTTTTATGAAATTATCTCTTCCATTAAACGCCTCGGCGGTAGGACAGATGATTTGAAATTAGATTAATTAGGTTGTAATATGTCCAACCCGTCTGTGAATATTCTTATAATATATGCCGGTATAGGGAGACGGGGTAGTATGATAATTATAATGAAGAAATCCAATGTTATTCTGATAGGCCTTATTTTTGCATTGCTTCTTGCGATTTACAGCCTGAATATGAATACGGACACCCAGGCTTCGGCTACGGGCAGCAGTGTGCAAAAGGGCGGCGCCATGCAGAGGGAAAGCAGCGTGCAAACAGGCGGCAATGCAGAGAAAACAATAATAGTGGATGCCGGTCACGGCGGGGAAGATCCTGGAAAGGTAAGCAGCTACAGTGATCTAAGGGAGAAGGATCTGAACCTTAAAATAGCGCTTAAGCTGAAACAGCTGCTGGAAAAAGCGGATTACAAGGTAATATTGACGCGTGAAGCAGATAAGCTGGTTTACAGTGAAGGCACCACCAATATATATGATAAACGGAAGCAGGATCTCACCAGAAGAAAAGGGATCATGGACGATAGCGGGGCGCAGATCGTGGTCAGCATACATATGAATGCTTTCCCGGAAACGAAATATTACGGCGCCCAGACCTTTTATCCCCCGAATTCGTCTGACAGCCTCAAGCTTGCAACGAGCATCCAGAGATCCATGAGGGAGATGCTGGATAAGGATAATAAGCGGGATCCGCAGCTTAAGAAGGATCAGATCGTAATACTGACGAATTTGAAAACGCCTACGACGATTGTAGAGTGTGGTTTTCTATCCAATGCCGCAGAGGAAAAAAAGTTGGGCACGGATGATTACCAGTCGAAAGTAGCTGAAGCCATCAAGGCCGGGATCGACAATTATTTCAAGTAAGGATCGGCTAAAATATTACTTCCGAAACCGGGCCTGGCTTATACCTGCGAACCGGGCAATGCCTCCAGCTGCTCCGAGAACGACGCCCAATCCTCATAAAGATTCTCCAGCTGGTTTTCAAGCTCAAGCTGTTCAGTATGAAGCGATGATAGCAGCAAGTGGTCACATTGCGCCTTTTCATCGGACATAAGGACGGCGATATCAGCCAGTCTGGCTTCGATTGTATTGATATTATTCTCACATAACGCAAGTTGTTTTTCCAGCTTGCGTTTTTTTGCCCTTTCTTCTTTGCTTTCCAGCCGTTCAAGTTTGGAGGCCGACGCATTCTGACCATTGCCGCCGGTGTCATTTACTGCAGCCTTCCTCCGGTGTTCAAGGTAATATGGATAATCTCCCCTGTAATCCTCCAGATCATTACCCGCCATTTCAATGACTCTTGTTGCAAGCTTTCTTATAAAGTAGCGGTCGTGGGACACTGCGAGCAATGTGCCGTCAAAAGCCTTCAGTGCTTCCTCAAGAGCTTCCCTGGAATGAATATCCAGGTGATTCGTCGGCTCGTCCAGCAGCAGCATGTTTGCACCGGAAAGCATGAGCTTGGTCAGTGCAACTCTGCTCTTTTCGCCGCCGCTTAACACGCTGACTGTTTTATATACATCCTCGCCTGTAAAAAGGAATTGAGCCAGTGCGTTCCGGATTTGTGTATGCGTCAGCTTATCGTTATCGTTCCACACCTCTTCCAGAACGGTATTGCTTTCATTCAAGCCTTCAAGCTCCTGGTCGTAATATCCAAGCACGATTTTATGTCCGTATTCGAAATTCCCTTCCGTCTGCGGCAGTATACCTGCCAGTATTTTAAGCAGCGTTGATTTGCCGCAGCCGTTTGGACCGAGAAGGAAAACCTTTTCATTTCGCTTGATATCAAAGCTGATATCATGAAACAGCTCTTTCTCTTGGAAATTCTTTGAAAGGTTTTCCACAAAAAGGACATCATTGCCGCTGATAATGCTGCTCCTGAATTTTATTTTTATACTCTCCGGCAGTTTTTTTGGCGCGCTGAGCTTTTCGATCCTGTCGATTGCTTTCTGGCGGCTTTCGGCAGCGACGATATTCTTTTCCCTGTTCCAGCGCCTTTGCTGCTCAATAAATGCCTCCATACGGGCTATTTCCTTTTGCTGCTGCTCAAAATGCCTTCTTTGGACTTCTCTTGCTACGGCTTTTTTCTCTGCATAGGAGGAGTAGCTGCCATTATATGTCGTGCATTCGCAATTTTCCAATTCAACCGTCTTTACCGTGACCGCATCAAGAAAATACCTGTCGTGTGATATGACAAAGACTGCCTTTTTATAATTTTTTAAAAAATCCTCTAGCCATTCGATTGCACCAATATCCAGATGATTTGTAGGTTCATCCAGAAGCAAAAGATCCGGTTCCTCCAGAAGAAGCCTGGCCAGTGCAAGACGTGTCTTCTGGCCTCCGCTTAAAGCCTGTATCCTCAGTTCAAACTGGCTGTCTTCAAATCCCAGGCCATGCAGCACACCCTTTATCCTACTGTTATATTCATACCCGCCTTCACGTGAGAAACGCTCCAGCAGGGTATCATATTCTTTCATCAAGGAATGGATGCGATCTTCATCCTTTTCATGACTGATATTCTTTTCAAGCAGCTTCAATCGAGCTTCCATCGAAGTTAGAGCAGAATATGTGGCCAGCATCTCCGTCCAAATGGTATTGCCGGATTCCAGCCCCGAATTCTGATCCAGATAGCCTGTTTTAAGGCCCTTTGCGATGAATATTTCACCGGAATCCGGCTGCAGCCGACCTGTAATAAGCTTGAAAAGAGTAGACTTACCGGCGCCGTTGACCCCGACAAGGCCGGTTTTTTCATTTTGCTGCAGGGTACAGCTTACCTTGTTCAATATGATATCCGTTCCAAACGAAAGGCTGACTTCATTGCATGTTAATATGATCATTGCCGCACCTCCCACCTATTCTAGCAAAAAAGTGAACTGCGGGCAATATTGACAAAAAAATATCAAAGAAGTATAATTCGTATATCATAATAAATGTCAAAATAACATAATCGAACTGCATAACAACAAACATATTATGCATTCGGTACATTCGTTGGGTTGTGGGCGGTAGCCCACATTGGATGATACTGAAGGAGGGAATCCATGGCTTTAAAGAAAAAGGTTTCAATTGCGGTTATCAGGCGTCTGCCCAGATATTACCGGTATTTGTCGGATTTGCTCTCGATGGATATTACAAGGGTATCATCCAGGGAACTGAGCGCCAGAATGGGTATTACCGCATCCCAGATCAGGCAGGATCTGAATTGCTTCGGAGGATTCGGGCAGCAAGGGTATGGTTATAATGTCGAACTTCTTTATAATGAAATCGGAAATATACTTGGTGTTAACAGCAAGTTTCAAACGGTTATTATAGGCGCCGGCAATATGGGCAGAGCGCTCGCTCATTATGGGAATTTTGAGAAAAGAGGCTTTCATATCATTGGTATTTTCGATGTCAATCCGGATTTGGTAGGGGAAAAAATAAATGATATGTCAGTTATGCACCTGGACCAAATTGAGGAATTTGCCAAGAAAGACCAGGTTGATATAGCAATCCTCACAATTCCCTATGATCAGACACGCGAGGTGGCTGAAAGAGTTGCACGCCTTGGGATCAAAGGCTTGTGGAACTTTTCTCCAATGGATATAAAGCTTCCGTATGACACCGTTATAGAAAATGTTCATCTCAGCGACAGCTTAATGGTACTCGGATACAGGATCAAAGATCAATTCGAAGACAAATAATAAAGCGGAGCATGTTAAAACTCCGCCTTTTAATTAATCATTCATCCTTGTGCTTTTTGCAGCAAAATCAATTATAGCTTGTTTAATGTTTCATAGAAGGCCGGGTAAACGATGTCGACTGCCTGGGTCTTTCTGATCATGGTCTCGCCTTGTGCTGCCAGGCCGGCCACGGACAAGGCCATCGCCAAAGAATGATTGTTGTTGCTCTCGACTACGGTGCCTCTTAGCGTTTCTCTGCCTTCGATCAAAAGACCGTCTTCGTTTTCCGTTATTTTTGCCCCCATTTTTGAAAGCTCTGAGACAATGGAACTGATCTTGCCCGATTCCATTACCTTAAAACCTGTCAGGCCGCTAATTTCGGTAGTGCCCTCCGCTAATGACGCAGCGACGATAATGACGGGAAGCTCGTCAATAAGGTTGGCTATTACATTTTTATCTATTTTTGTACCTGTGAGATGAGAAGCTGTCACATGGATATCGGCGAAAATTTCATTGTTCATTGTCCGCTGATTCAAAAGCTCGATTTTCGCACCCATTGACCTGTAAACATTGAGAATCTCCGTCCTTGTCGGATTTACTCCTACATTTTTAATAACGATATCGGATTTTGGTACGATAAGTGCCGCCGTAATGAAATATGCAGCCATGGAAATGTCACCGGGTACGCAGACATACTGGGCATAAAGGTTTTCGACCGGATGTGTCCTGACTTCAAAGCCGTCGGTCTTAATATCGGCGCCGAAATAATTCAGTATCAACTCGGTATGGTCCCTGGATCTGACTGCTTCCTTCACCAGGGTTTCCCCATCTGCATAAAGGCCTGCCAGCAGCAAAGGAGTTTTTATATGTGTTTCCAAAATGGAAAGACCAAACTGGGTGCCTTTCATATTTGTCGGAATTATTGTCAGCGGGCATAGATCTTCGTTATCCTTGCTGGAGATTTTAGCGCCCATTTGCTTCAGATAATCCACGACCTTTCCGACAGGCTTCTTCATTGCAGATTCGTTCCGGATTACGGTAGAGCTGAACGGCTGTCCGCAAAGTACGCCAATCAAAAGTCTTATGGCAGTTCCGGAACGGCCGGTATTGAGAGGCGCGGCAGGTGCCTTCAGTCCGTACAGGCCTTTTCCCTGTACCCTGACCTTGCTGTTTTGCAATATTTCAATTCCTACCTGCATTTTTCTGAAACACTCAATCGTGCTGATACAGTCCTCGCTGAGCAGAAAATTATCGATTTCGGTAGTTCCTCTGGCAAGGGCGCCGGATACGATTGCCCTGTGGGATATGGATTTGTCACCTGGAACGGTTATTTCTCCTCTAAGTGCGTTTCTACTCTCAATTAACACGGTTTTTCCCCCCAAACAGTAAATTTGCATTTAGCATAAATTGTTGCCAGTTCTGCGCAAATGCCCTCTCCATAAAGTCAACAGTACAATGCATTCCATTTATTTATTTTTATATACTTTATATCCTGTATTCACAAGTAAGTCAAAGGCAATATTTACACTATCCGTATCGGGCAGGGCTATGATCAGGCAGCCTTGCTCAAACTCCCGGCTGTTTGTAACATTGATGTTCTTTATATTAATATTATTATTACCTAGAATTGTTGCTATTTCTCCAATGATTCCGGGCTCATCTTTCACATCCACGATCAATCTGTAAAGAGGCTGCAGCAAGCCGGTTGCCTGAGCTGATATGGAATCTCTGAATATTTTTGCTCCGCTAAAAAATCGGTATATGGCTGCGGAATCATCATTCTTTAGGATTTTCAAAAATTCCTCCAGTGTTTTGCCGAATAATTTTAATAGCTCAATGACCTGGCCTTTGTTGCTCAATACAATATTCTCCCACATTTCGGGACTCGAGGAGGCAATCCTTGTGATGTCCTTAAAACCTCCCGCCGCAAGGGCTTTCATCTTTCCGCTGCCATTGTCCTGTTCGTTCACGAGATTGACAAGCGCAGCAGCTATGATATGCGGAAGGTGGCTGATGCCGCCCGTAACCCTGTCATGCTCGCCGGCGTCCATAAATACAGGGATCGCACCTATACCTTCAACAATTCCCTTTACCGTTTCCTGTGCCCGGGCTGATGCCGTAAAACCCGGACTCAATACATAATACGCATTCTCGAAAAGATGCGCAAAACTATTGCTGTATCCCGATTTTTCCGTGCCTGTCATAGGATGCCCGCCGATGTAGCATGGTGGCTTTGGCATTTTCTCCACGTGCCGCGCGATCTCTTCCTTCGTGCTGCAAACATCTGTAATAATGCAGGTATCCCGGATGTGGGGAGCTAATACATCCATATAGCTTAATGCCTGCTTTACAGGCGTGCAGATGAATATGATGTCGGAGTCGTACACATCGCTGTCAGGTGAATTCAGGCCTTTTGCTATGATCCCTTCCTTCAGTGCAAGCGAAAGAGCATCTGCGTCATTGTCGACAGCAATGATACCGCCAAGCCCAAGCTTTTCGTGCAGCGCTTTTGCCAGCGACCCTCCCATTAGCCCGAGTCCGATAATCGTTATCCTAGTTACCTTCATTTTTAAACTCTCTTCCTATTATTTCGGCAATCCTGCCAATATCTTTACACAAGTTGCCGTATGCTTCCGGAGGAAGCTGTTGCGCGGCGTCGGACAGTGCACACCTCGGATTCGGGTGCACTTCTATGATAAGTCCGTCGGCGCCGGCTGCGATCGCCGCCCTGGATAATGAGAGTATATATTGTGTCCTACCCGCTGCATGGCTCGGGTCCACGAAGATGGGAAGATGACTGGTGCTTTTTACGACTGGTATGGAGCTGATATCAAGCGTATATCTTGTAGCTGTCTCAAAAGTACGGATTCCGCGCTCGCACAGCACAACATTGTAATTGCCTTCGCTCATAATGTACTCTGCCGCATTGAGCCATTCATCGATCGTCATGGACGGACCCCTCTTGAATAGAACGGGTTTGCCCGAACGCCCGACTTCACGCAGAAGGTGGAAATTCTGCGCGTTGCGTGCTCCGATCTGGAACATATCTACATATTTCAAAGCTATTTCAATGGATTGTTCGCTGATAACCTCGGTAATGGTGAGAAGGCCTGATGCATCTCCCGCTTCCTTTAGCATCCTTAGTCCTTCCTCTTCAAGGCCCTGGAAAGAATAAGGTGAAGTTCTCGGCTTAAAGGCGCCGCCTCTTAAAAATTTTGCTCCGGATTTTTTTACCGATTCCGCAATGGACAACATTTGTTCACGGCTCTCGACTGCGCACGGACCGGCCATCATAACCAGTTCCCGTCCGCCGATTTTAACGCCCTTTATTTCAATAACGCTCGCCTCGGGTCTGAAAGTTTTGCTGGCTAGCTTATAGCTTTCCATGATGGGTACCAGCTTGTCAACGCCCGGCATCAGCTCAAGCGGAATATCATTCAGGAGCCTTTTATCGCCAATGACTCCGATGATGGTCCTTTCCGAGCCTTTTGAAATATGCACTCCGAGGCCGAGTGCCTCAAGTACCTTTGATACTTCCCGGACTTCAGATTCCTGTATGCCGGGCTTCATTACAATGATCATATGAATCTCCCCTTCTACCGTTTCTGCATTTTCTACATTCAGAGCGTGTTAAAACTCCGTTCTGCCGTTCTGCCATTTTGCATTATTACTGCCGGAGGCTGGCGCATAAATGCCGGTCATATAATGAAGTTTTCGCTGCAGCATTACATACCGGCGAGTGTCTGGTTTTGATATAAATTTACAATGATATCGGGTAAATGTCAAGGAATCAAAAGCCCGGGTAAATAAAAAACTTGAACTGGCATCGATGTATGTTATAATATAGATTGTGCCAAATAAATTCCCAATTATCTTGAATGAATTTGCTATTATTTAGGAAATATATTATATGCAGTATTAAAACAAGGGGGAATTCTTATGAAGGATTATACCATGGAAAAGCTCCGAAATGTTTGTCTGATGTCACATGGCGGAGCCGGAAAGACAACGTTGGCAGAGGCAATGCTGTTTAACACTGGAGTCCTGGATAGATTCGGCAGGGTGAACGACGGTACTACAACTACGGATTACGACGCTGAAGAAATTAAAAGGAAGATTTCAATCAGCACCGCAATTGCGCCATGTGAGTGGAAGGATTGCAAAATTAACATTATCGATACTCCCGGCTACTTTGACTTTGTAGGTGAAGTCAAACAGGGTATCAGAGTATCGGATGGAGCGATCATACTGGTTCCTGCAAAAGGCGGAGTGGCAGTAGGCACGGAAAAATCCTGGGCATATGCAAAGGAACAGGGTATACCCAAGATGTTTTTTGTAAATAAGATGGACGAGGAAAATGCAAATTTCTTCGAAGTCCTTGATCAGCTGGTCAACACTTTCGGTAAGAGTGTCATAGCTTTACAGCTTCCTATTATTGATGGTGATAAATATACCGGTTTTGTTGATGTTGTTGGAATGACCGCGAAAAAATTCGACAAGGATAAGCTGGTTGACACAGCAATTCCTGCCGGTTTAAATGATAAGGTGGCAAAAATCAGAGAAGCTCTGAACGAAGCGATTGCGGAGACAAATGAAGAATTGATGGAAAAATTCTTCGGCGGAGAGGAATTTACGGCTGAGGAGCTCCATAAAGGCCTTACACTTGGCATAGCCGACGGATCGATAGTACCGGTATTTTGCGGAGCAGCCCTTCAGAATCTGGGCATACAGACGCTTATGGATATGATCATCGAGTACATGCCGTCACCTGCCGGCAAGCCGGTTATCAAGGCTTTGAAAGCCGGAACCGAAACGGAAATTGAATTGAAGGCGTCAGCGGATGAAAGTTTGTCTGCGCTTGTATTCAAGACCATTGCAGACCCGTTCGTTGGTAAGATTTCAATATTCAGAGTATATTCGGGCACCTTCAAATCCGATACGACCGTATATAATTCAACAGCTGAAAAGAACGAAAAGACCGCCCAGGTGTTTATGCTGAGGGGTAAAAAGCAACTGCCGGTCGACAAGCTGATTGCAGGTGATATCGGCGCCGTGGCAAAGCTTCAGTATACCAATACCAATGATACTTTGTGCGACCAGGCGAAGCCTGTTGAACTGTACAAGATAGAGTATCCGGAACCGGCGCTTTCACTGGCTGTTGAGCCAAAGGCAAAGGGCGATGAGGAAAAGATCAGTTCCGGCCTGACAAGGCTGCAGGATGAAGATCCTACATTCAAGGTAAGTATAAATACGGAGACGCATCAGACTCTTATATCCGGCGTAGGCGAGCAGCACCTTGACGTGATTGTCAGCAAGCTCAAGGCAAAGTTTGGTGTTTCCGTAAACCTGGTAGACCCCAAGGTCCCGTACAGAGAGACGATCAAAAAGAAGGTCAAGGTGGAAGGCAAACACAAGAAGCAATCCGGCGGACACGGGCAGTACGGTCATGTCTGGGTTGAATTTGAGCATGGCGACGTCGAAGACCTGGTATTTGAAGAAAAGATCTTCGGAGGTTCTGTACCGAAACAGTATCATCCGGCCGTTGAGAAAGGGCTTCGTGAAGCGATACCCCACGGCATTCTGGCAGGTTATCCGGTTGTTAACCTGAAAGCGACGCTGGTGGATGGTTCATACCATGATGTCGACTCCTCTGAAATGGCATTCAAAATTGCAGCACGCCTTGCATACAAGAAGGGGCTGCCGCTGGCAAATCCCGTGCTGCTCGAGCCCATCAGCCGCGTAGAGGTATATATCCCGGACAACTATATGGGAGACATCATTGGAGATTTGAACAAGAGAAGGGGAAGGATACTGGGAATGAATCCTCAGAATGGCGGACTGCAGCAGGTTGTAGCCGACGTGCCTTCATCCGAAATGTTTAAATACGCCAACGACTTAAGATCTATGACCCAGGGCAGGGGCTCATTCAGGCAGTACTTTGACAGATATGAGGAAGCTCCGGCAATGGTAGCCCAGAAAATAATAGATGAAGCGAAGAAGACCATGACCGAGGAAGCCGACGAAGAATAGGACATCATTTCATAAATCGTTTAAGTCAGGGGAGTTGCCGGAAAAGGCAGCTCCCTTTTGCGATTAATGGAGCACAGCGGAGGCACCTCTTCTCTGATGAGTCTGATATAAGCGTAATATGCAGCGGTCCGGTCAATGGAACTTTATGCCGCAATACCCGTCAAAATATATAAAGTCCGGAAACAGATAAAAAGAGAGAAAAGGGAGGAAATAAAATGAAACGGTTAATCGGTATTTCAATAGCTATCCTGCTGATGCTGTCCATTTTTGCGGGGTGTGGTTCTTCTAAATCAGCGGAATCTACTGCTTCTGATTTTGGCGGTGCGTCTGTCGCTCCTGCGCAGAATCCCGCAGGTAAAATAACAGCTGAATTTTCCGAAGCTCAATCGGCAGGTTCGGAGGGTGACTACCGGTCCGGCGTCGAAAATGGAGCTGCGCAGGGTAATACAGGGTCAACTGAAGCTCCGAAGGAGACGGACGCTCTTGCATTTGCAGATTCCCTGGCGGGCACAGGCAGCACACTCGACAGTGTAAACAATGCCATACTAGCTGAAAGGAAAATCATCCGCAGCGCAAATCTTACCATTGAGGTTGAGAATTTTGACGAGGCATGCAACAACATCAATTCCATCATCCTTGGCATAGGCATCGTACAGCAGTCGAACATCAATACGGACAGGGTTTACGTTGATAATCAGCTGAAGCTGGTAAAGAACGGTACAATCGTATTGCGTGTGGATAAGGATAAATTTGATACGGTTATCAATAATCTCATGGGAATAGGCGATGTGTACAACCAGGCAATAAACGGTCAGGATGTTACAGACCGTTTCGTTGACACCGAATCCAGGCTCAGGCTGCTGAAATTGGAGCAAAGCAGGCTGGAGGCATATCTGGTAAAGCTGGAGGATCTCGACAAGATCTTTAAAACTGAGAGCAGGCTTACCGAAATACGCCAGGAAATTGAGAGCCTGACCGGAAATCTGAACAAGATGAGCAGCCTGGTAGAGCTGTCTACCATAACGATAACATTGAACGAGAAGTACCCGGGCGCGGAGAAGATGACAAAACCCATGACTTATTGGCAGAGGCTGCTTAATAAGCTTAAATCCAGCCTGGAAGGTGTTGTGGAATTTACTGGCGATCTTTTGATATTTGTTATTTCAGCGATCCCTGTATTGATTCTGTTGGGCTTATTCCTGATGCTTGGCATTTTTATTTACAGGAAGATCCCCAGAAAGTCCAGAAATGCTGTAACGGCAGCAAAAAGCAGCAGCGTGGAAGAGAAAAAAGAGGAGCAGGGACCGCAATGACAAAGGCAGCCGCATAACAAGCAATTAGTACAGGCCCGGTGGTGAATATCTGCCGGGCTTTTCAATGCCTTCGAAGCCGGTACCATTATGGTAGCAGTACCATACAGCAATTGCAGGCTTGTTGCAGTAAAATTAGTTTTTACAATGAATGAATACAAAATGAGCTATAACGCAAAATAATAAAAATTCATTTTTTCACTTGAATATGCCCTCAGAGTGTTTTATAATATATTCGAAAGTCAAAGATAGTCAAAATCAATTATCGGATGAAGGGAGTGGACACAAATGGCCAGAATGAGTGATATCATCGAAGAATTTCTAAAACAGATGATTAATGAGACGAATGGTTCTATTGAGATACAGCGGAATGAATTGGCAAACCATTTTAATTGTGTACCCTCGCAGATAAACTATGTCATCGATACCAGATTTACTACTGAAAGGGGCTATTATGTTGAAAGCCGTCGCGGCGGGGGCGGGCATATAAGAATCAAAAGGGCCAATATCAGCAGGCCGGGGAATTACCTCATGCATATAGTCAGTTCAATGGGCGACAGCATATCTCAGCAGTCTGCCGAGGTTTTTATAACCAACTTCGTGGATTATGAGGTGGTGAGTGTCCGAGAAGGTCTGATCCTGAAAGCTGCTGTCAGCGACAAGGTGCTCGGCGTCATCCAGATGCCGGACCGGGACATTTTGAGGGCGTCCATGCTGAAAAATATGTTAATGAGCCTGATCGTTTAATTTTTGTATATGCAGGGAGTGATGCAGATGTTGTGCCAACAATGTCAAAAAAGAACAGCGAATGTTCATTTTACACAAATCATAAATGGCAAGAAGATCGAGTTGTACCTTTGTACGCAATGCGCCAAAGAAAAAGGGCATCTTGGCTTTAGTCCGCAGCTTAATCTTGGCGATTTTCTATGGGGGATTCCTGCCTTTAGCGGAGGTAATGGATTCCCACAGGCAAAGCAGCCTGAAGAAGTCCGCTGCAACGTATGCGGTATGAGTTTTGAGGATTTCAGGAAGACTGGAAAGCTGGGTTGTGCCAACTGCTATCAGACTTTCAGGGACAATCTGAGCCCGATATTGAGAAGAATTCATGGAAACATCGAACATACCGGTAAGGTGCCGGGGAAGGCTTCGAATTGCAGGAAGGCGGCAAATGAACTGGAAAAGTTGAAAGCACAGCTTGCAGCTGCTATTGAAAAAGAGGAATATGAGAAGGCGGCTGAGTTGAGGGACAGAATCAGGGAGTTGGAAACCACCGGGAACAAGTGCTGATATATTAAATTTAGTGCCGGCGCACAGCGGCGGAATGGCGGTTAAAATGAATCAGAATGAAAATAAAGCATCTCTAAATAATGATGTAGCTATTAGCAGTAGAATAAGGCTGGCTCGTAATCTGGAGGCCTATCCTTTTTCTTCGAGGCTGACCCGTGAACAGGGCGCCGAGATACTTGAAAAGGTGGGAAATGCAGTATTCAACGATACCAATGTTGATTCAAAGGATATGTCATTTGTACAAATCCATGAATTGAACGCAGTCGACCGGCAGGCGCTCGTTGAGAAGCACCTTATCAGCCCTGAGTTTGCAGAAGGAGAAAGGCAGAGGGCGGCTATAATCAGCAAGGATGAACGCATAAGCATCATGGTGAATGAGGAAGATCATCTGAGGCTGCAGTGTATTTTTCCCGGCATGCAGATCGCAGAAGCCTGGAAGCTATGCAGCAAGCTTGATACGCAGCTTGAGGAGAAGCTCGAATTCGCATTTGATAAAGTATATGGATATCTTACGTGCTGTCCTACAAATACGGGAACAGGTATAAGGGCGTCGGTGATGCTGCATTTGCCGATTTTGTCCATGACCGGCTATATAAAGGGAATTTTGGAAACCTGCGGCAAGCTTGGCGTTGCCGTCAGAGGGATTTATGGCGAGAATAGCGAAGCCTCAGGAAACATGTTTCAGATATCCAACCAGGTGACGCTGGGGCAGACAGAAGAAGAGATCGTCGCAGGGATCGGAAATATTACATCGCAGATAGCCGAACAGGAAAGAATATTGAGGAATGAGCTTTACAATCAGAACCCTGTCCGTTTTGAGGACAGGATATTCAGATCGCTCGGATTGCTTCTGAATGCGAGGATCATTTCCACAGAGGAGAGCCTGAAGCTGTTTTCCGATGTAAGGCTCGGGATTGTTATGGGGCTCATGAAGGGGATGGAACCTGATGAGCTGAACCTCATGATGCAGATGATCCAGCCAGCCTGTCTGCAAAAACTGACAGGCGGACAGCTCTCGCCGGGACTGGCCGTTGGCCGCGCCAGCTCCTCGCCCATGCATCCGGATGAGAGGGATCAGATGCGTGCGGAGCTGATCCGGACGAAGCTGAAGGCTATTATTATATGAGATGGGAAGTTGGAAGTGAGATGTGAGAAGTGGGAAGTGAGAAGTGGGAAGTGTGACATGAGAAGCGGGAGCTCAAGATGGGTAATATCACAGCTCGATTGTCATGAACTCCGAAGCGTTTAAGTATGGTTTACAGGATAGGAGTGATAAATATGTACGGGAGATTTACAGAAAAAGCCGAAAAGGCAATAAACCTTTCACAGCAGAGCGCAATGCAGCTCGGCCACAGCTATGTAGGTACGGAACACCTTTTACTTGGACTTGCAGCGGAGGGCACCGGTGTTGCTTCGAGGGTTCTGCAGGGTCAGGGAGTTACGGAAGAGAAGGTATTGAAGGAAATTGATGAATTGATCGGAAGAGGCGAAAATGCAGGGCAGCAACCGCTTGATTTTACGCCGAGGACGAAGAGAGTACTGGAGCTCAGCTTGAAAGAGGCAAGAAAGCTTGGACACAACTATATCGGCACGGAGCATCTGCTGCTTGGTGTGATGCGGGAAGGCGAGAGCGTAGCGGTCAGGATCCTCATGGACCTGGGAGTGGATCCTCAGAAACTGCTCAACGATATTGTAAAGATGCTGAGCGAAGAAGCGCCCGGCGCTGCAGGGGAGCCCAAAAGCACCTCCGCGAATACCAATACGCCGACCTTGAACCAGTTTGGCAGGGATCTGACCGAAATGGCCAGGGAAGCAAAATTTGATCCGATTATAGGGCGTGACAAGGAAATCGAAAGGGTAATCCAGATACTGAGCAGAAGGACGAAAAACAACCCCTGCCTCATCGGTGAGCCCGGAGTTGGCAAAACAGCGATAGCAGAAGGCCTTGCGCAGAAAATTGTGGAAGGAAACATACCGGAGTTGCTTAAGGACAAGAGAGTGGTAACACTGGATCTGTCCTCCATGGTAGCCGGCGCGAAGTACCGCGGAGAGTTTGAGGAAAGGCTCAAGAAAGCCATGGAAGAAGTGAGGAAGGCCGGAAATGTCATTATATTCATTGATGAGATGCATACCATTATCGGAGCGGGAGCCGCGGAAGGCGCTATCGACGCATCCAACATACTGAAGCCCGCACTGGCAAGAGGCGAGATACAGGTGATCGGAGCAACGACTATCAACGAGTACCACAAGCATATAGAGAAGGACGCGGCACTTGAACGGAGGTTCCAGCCGATCATCGTCGGAGAGCCGACAAAGGAAGAAGCGGTTGAGATCTTAAAGGGTATACGGGACAAATATGAAGCGCATCACAGGGTGAAGATCACAGACGGCGCGCTGGAAGCCGCGGTCAAGCTTTCCGACCGGTATATTACCGACCGGTATCTGCCGGATAAGGCAATTGACCTTATTGACGAGGCTGCCTCGAAGGTCAGGCTGAAGTCATTTACTGCGCCGCCCGATGTGAAAAAATTGGAAGAGCAGATCGAAAAGCTCGGCAAGGAGAAGGAGGACGCCATCCGGTCACAGGAGTTTGAAAAGGCTGCAGGCATCCGGGACCAGGAATCCAGGCTTAAGGCGGAGCATGAGAAGATAAAGGGTGAATGGTATCAGAAGAACCAGACCAGAACGGATATCGTAACGGAAGACGAAGTGGGCGATATTGTAGCCAGCTGGACCGGCATACCGGTAAAGCGCCTTGCGGAGGAAGAATCGGAGAGGCTGATGAAAATGGAGGAGGAGCTCCATAAGAGGGTCATTGGCCAGGATGAAGCGGTAAAGGCTGTTTCCAAAGCAATTCGAAGAGGCAGGGTAGGCCTTAAGGATCCGAAACGTCCTATCGGCTCATTCATATTCCTCGGGCCGACGGGCGTTGGAAAGACCGAGCTCAGCAAGGCGCTTGCAGAAGCACTGTTTGGCAATGAGAGTGCGATGATCCGGATCGACATGTCCGAGTATATGGAGAAATTTGCGGTGTCGAGGCTTGTAGGCTCGCCTCCGGGTTACGTGGGATACGAGGAAGGCGGGCAGCTTACGGAAAAAGTGAGGAGGAAGCCTTATTCGGTGCTGCTGTTCGATGAAATAGAGAAGGCTCATCCAGATGTGTTCAATATATTGCTTCAAATCCTGGAGGACGGCAGATTGACGGACTCACAGGGCAGGCTGGTCGATTTCAGGAATACAGTCATCATTATGACCTCCAATGTAGGCGGCAGAATGATTACGGAGCCGAAGAGACTGGGGTTCATTGTAGGGGATGACACGGCCAGAAACTATGAAGATATGAAAAGCAATGTGACAGGCGAATTGAAAAAGTCCTTCAGACCGGAATTTTTGAACAGGGTGGATGACATCATTGTATTCCATCCTCTTGATGAAGAGAATATCAAGAGCATTGTCGGTATTATGCTGGATGTTCTGGTAAAAAGGCTCGGACAAAATTCCATCCATCTTGAGGTAAGCGATGAAGCGAAAGGATACCTCGCCAAGAAGGGATTTGATCCGGTGTTTGGTGCAAGGCCGCTCAGAAGGTCCATTCAAAGCCTGATAGAGGACAAACTCGCTGAAAATATGCTGGAAGGTACTGTTAAGGCGGGGGATTCCGTAAGGGTGGAGCTGGCAGATGACAAGCTCGAGTTCCGTGTGATAAAACAGGAGCAGCCTGCGCGGCTTCAGGAGGAAGAGAAGTAGGTCATCCCGGAAGCAGGCGAAATAGGCTAAAAGCATGAAATGGGCGCCCCGCTGTTAATACGGCAGGGCTCTTTTCTTGCCTCTTTTTTTTAGCTTCACAGCATACATCTCATTATCCGCTTTGCTTACAAGCTGTTTCATATCGCGGCCATCGTCGGGGAATACGCTGATGCCGATGCTGGCCTGTATATGAACCGGAATATCATTGATTAAAACAGGTTCATCGAAAAGCTCGGATATCTTTTTTGAAACAGCTTCGGCTGCATTCCGGCTTGTGATATCCACAATCAGAAGCGTGAATTCATCGCCACCCATACGGGCAACCGTGTCGATTTCCCTGATGTTTGACTTTATCCTGTTTGCAACTTCCTGCAATAGGGTATCTCCCGCCTCATGCCCATAATTGTCATTGATCTGCTTAAAACCGTCAAGATCAAGAAAAAGGATGGCGGTCTTGTCACCCTTGCGGAATGACCTTTCCAGCTCGATATGAAGCTTTTCATAGAAATATTTCCTGTTTGCCAGGCCGGTCAATGCATCATGATATGCCAGATAGGTTATCTGTTCCTCTGCTCTTTTTCTTTCGGTGATATCCGTCACGATGGATATGAGCATCTTTCTTTCATTCAGGAAAAGGGGCGTCGTATGGACTTCGACATCACGCCATACACCGCCGGATGTCTGGTGCTTGAAGTAATATACATTCTTCTTGTCTGCATAGAGTTCATTCAAAAGCTTTTTCATGTATTCTTCAGAAAAGCCGTTCAGGTCCGTAATCTTCTTACGGTTGAATTCTTTTTCCGAATAACCGTAAAAATCCCTCGCCGCCTTATTTTCATCAAATATCTCCAGTGTGTCATAATCAATCAGGTACATGATTGCCGTGTTTTGATAAAATATATCTCTGAAGCGCTGCTCACTTTGACGCAGCTGATCTTCCGTTAATTTTTGTTCTTCGATTTGTTTTTCAAGCTGTTTTGTCATCCGGATATCATGCCCAAGCAATACAAAGCCCTCCGGCTCCTTCAGCCTGCCGGCCATAAGAGGCTGGCAGGAAAGGCTGACAGGAAGTTTTCCTCCTGATTTGGTCAGACAGTATGTATTACTGTAGCGTCGGACAGCAAGACCCTTTTTCATGTCCATCATATCGGCGGAAATACCGGGATCACCCAATATATCTATGATCGGCTTGTCCAGCAAATCGATGGAGCGGTATTCGAGGAGTGTTTCGGTACTCTGGCTGATCTTTTGAATTCTGCCGTCCGGTGACAGCAAAATAGCCAGGTCCATCATTTCCGAGAAAATCATATCATTAAGGATTTGCGGCGAAATATTGAACAGTCTGTAATGCTTCATTGCGTAATAGGCTCCAAAAAGCACGATCAAGGCATAGAGATGGGACATCAAAGGAAGGGAATTTGTTCCCAGACGCGGAAGTATCCATTGTGTAACGATGACGATCGCAAAAGATACAGAACATGCTATAAGTAAAATCTTTGCCTGGTTTACGATCCGGGTGTTATTTTTATTCTTGAAATACCATGATGTCAAAAGGCCTATCGTCAATATAAGAAAAACAAATGTGCTAATAGAACTACCTGTAAAATAGAAGCTTTCAAGCTTCTTCGGCAAGGGTCTGTCCGTCAGGAAGACAAAGATGCTCAAACACCAGAAAATCAGGCCGGGCAAGTACAGCAAAACGCCTAAAACCGGGTTTTTTATGGAGCAAAGCGAAGTCTTGCTCCATAATCGAAGGGGCTCGTCGCTCCTTCGATCCTGGTTCACCAGACGGCATTCTGTTAAAAGCATAACCATATGCAATGCAAATGAGCCAAAAAAGCACCAGCCTACTGCTGATACCATAATCCATATATTACGGGAAGTCGTTGTAATATATGCAAAAGCATATCCGAAGGACCAGACAGCCATGCTCATGCACCACAGCATAAATACCCTGTTGAGCTTTGCGTTTTTTTTTGCCTTATATATGAAAGTTCCCATATATATGTACAGTAAAACTGCAAAAAGTGATAATGCCGATATAACGTTAATCAAACCGTTTCCCCCTACAGTCAGGATACTTATGCGCAATATGGATAATAGGCTTTAACTGGCTGCACAAAATAATGTGGGATAGTAATGTCGATTATTTATATCTCATTCTATCATAAAAATATAAAAATACTATTGTAAATTTCAATTTATTGATTACGGCTACCCTTACTGATACCGGGAGGCTTCCGAAGGCTTCAGCGTGTTTTGGGTCTTTTCAAGCTCCTTTATGGTGATCTCTCTGGTGTGCTGCGTATGGTTCCATTCTTTATTGTTTCTGCTCAAAAAGCCTTGGATCGTAATAGGGACCCAGGTAAGGCAGTAAAAGGGATAAATGATAAAGCAGCCCAGCGTCCGCAGATCGAATTTATTCTCGGAGAGAACGACCAGCGGGCCGTAAAGAAACTGCAGGATCGGGAAAATGTACCATACCTCGGGGGGGAATACATATTGCATGGTATAAAAAGGTGCCTCGGGGTAGACGGTTTGGATCCAGAGCATAATGGAAATCAACCCGATAAAGACAAAGCGTATGGGCTGAAAAAGATAGATTGCGCAGTCAAAGGCGATGAGATTGCCTTCCTTGAAAGCTTTTTTGAACAGGGGCTTGAGAAATCTTGCGGCACAGTCTGCGTGCCCCTGCATCCACCTTTTTCTCTGCCTCCAGGATTGCTTGAGTGTCAGCGGTTTTTCATCATATACGATCGCGTCGTGTGCCCAAGCTACTTTTTGCCCATTCAGAGCCAGCTTCATGGTAAATTCAAGATCCTCCGTCAGGCAAGTCGCACCCCAGCCCATTTCCTTCAGAACTGAGATATCTACACAAAAGCCGGTGCCACAAAGGCTGCATGACAGGCCAAGGTAAAAACGGGGCAGCTGGAATATACGGTTCGACAGCCAGAATGCAATGGAGTAGGAGCTCGTTATCCAGGAATCATAGGGGTTTTTGCTGTCGATATATCCCTGCACGATCTTATATCCTTTACAAAGCAGCTTGTTCATTTCATAAAGATAGTTTGACGATACCAGATTGTCTGCATCAAACACACTGACCACATCATATTTGTCGCTCATTTCATAGATTTGTACAAAAATCCATTCGAGTGCGTGGCCTTTCCCTCTTTTTTCCGAATCAAAGCGTTTATATACGATGGCGCCGTGGTGACGGGCTATAGCGGCGGTCCGGTCAGTACAGTTGTCGGCGACGACGAAAATGTCGTAAAGTTCCTTGGGATAATTCTGATTTATCAGACTGTCGATCACATGTCCGATGACCAATTCTTCATTATGCGCGGCGATGACAAGCGCGAACCGTTTACTGGGTGTACATTCTTCCGGTTTTTTGATTTTCCTTTTTTTCAAGCCGAACATGGAAATTCCAAAAAAATAGCAGCCGACGACAAAAACCACTACCTGTATCAGCTGTGTAACGCGCAATATCACGTCTTGTAGCAGATTATTCATGAGCATCCTCCAATGGTTAGGAATCGTTAAAATATAACTTCCGATAATCTTTTCCGGGGAACTCCGCTAACCGCTCCATTCCCCAAAAAAGAATCGGAACTAATATTTTAGCCGATCCTTAGCTTCAAATCCCATATTATTTTGTACTTTTTGTAGCAAAATATTAATATTTCATTTGTTTGTTTGAGAACTTTATTTTATTGCGTTTGCCGGTTTTTAATTCTATATGGTAAAATGATTCTGTAAATTCACTTTCAGGCATATAAGCTGAATTGAATTTTTTATTGGCATCATGTCCCAAAAGCCGGACATGATAGTATGAAAAGAGTTTCCGGAGGGGCGTCATGCCAAAATCTTATTTTAATCAAATGATTTGCGGCAATTCAGACATGCTTGGCTGTATTGATGAAAAAGGCGAGCTGATCAGATTGTTTTGGCCTGATATCGATTATCCGCAGCATATCGACAGGCTGACAACAGGTCTGACCTGTCCGGACCTGTGGTATGGTACCTCCTGGCTGAACGGCGATGACTGGAAGGCGGCGCAGCATTATATAGAAGATACGAATGCGGCAGTTACCTCATATACCCACAGGGGCAGCGGCCTCATGGTCACTCAGACGGATTTTGCCCTGATCGGCAGGCCGGTATTGGAAAGATATTATGAAATATTGAATACATGCAGCAATCCGCTGAGAATCGGCTTTATGGCATATTCGTCCGCGGCTGCGGCAACGCCGGACACAGCAGGTGTTTTATTTGATACCGGCCTTTCGGCGCTGATTCACTACAGACATGGCTACTATTACGGTATATCAGCTAATGCGGATGCGGCGCAATACCAGCTTGGAGGCGATGCGTTCGGGAATGCAGGGCAGGCGAGGCTTACAGGCAGCGACACGATCGGGATGATGAAGGACGGGGCGCTGCAATGGGAGGAGAGGCTGCTGGAAGGGGGTGGAAAACTGTGCTTTTCAATTCACATTTGCCTGGCACATGATCTGAAGGGTTTAAAGGAATTGATCCGGGAGATGAGATGTGCCGATTCATGCAATGAACTGGAGAATAGTACTGCATATTGGAGGAAATATCTTGCCGGGGCAAGGCAAATCCATACGGACAGTGATGTAATAGATTCTCTGTACCGGCGTTCTTTACTGGTTTTCGCCCTTATGACCAATAAAAGGACAGGAGGGCTTCTTGCTGCTCCCGAAATGGACGAAGAGTTTACCAGATGCGGCAGATATGCATATTGCTGGGGCAGGGATGCGGCTTTTATTACGGCCGCGCTCGATAAATGCGGCTAGTCGGATGATGTGGATGCATTCTGGCGCTGGGCGGCAATGGTGCAGGATGCGGACGGCAGCTGGCAGCAGAGGTATCATCTGGATGGAAATCTGGCGCCTTCGTGGGGATTGCAGATTGATGAAGGCGGTTCGATCATCCGGGGTATTCTGAAGCATTACGAATACTGCGGGAATAAAGGATTGCTTATAGAACTCTGGCCATGCGTCAGAAAAGGAGTAGGATTCCTTATGAGCTATATCGATCCTGAAACAGGACTTCCCTGGCTTAGCTTCGACTTATGGGAGGAGAGGCTCGGGGAGCATGCCTATTCCACAGCTGCCGTATGCGCGGGGATCGAAGCGGGAGCCCGAATTGCGGAAATTTTAGGCAGTACCGGGTCTGAAGAACAAGGTATTATAAAAGAACAGCAACCGGCGACGGAAAACAAGGAAAATGCAGGAGAGCTTCAGGGCTTGGCGGCAGCCTGGCGGGAAGCTGCTACCGGGCTTCGTGCCGCTCTGGAAAAGAATTTCTGGAAGCCTGACTGGAACCGTTTTGTTCGGAGCGTACGCGTAAAGCTGAACGGGTGGGGAGAAGAGCATACGTCTGAAAGGGTCTGGCTGAAGCAAAACGGCAGAAGTGCTGCAAGAGATTTCACAC
>JBDKVA010000082.1:0-13875 GCA_039679375.1 Clostridiaceae bacterium | reverse complement strand
CCGCCGTACGCGGAACCGCACATACGGTGGTGTGAGAGGTCGGCGGCGATTAGCCGCCTCCTACTCGATTTTACATAAAATTTGTTGTTGTTTGAATTTTGCTTACTTCCTGCTGCGCTGTGCTTATTTCCTGTTGGCTGGCCGACTGCGTCGTATACCAGCCCTTTTGCGTCATCAGATCAAAAATATTCTTCTGATGCTGGAATGTTCTGTTTAATAATCCTGCAGCATCATTTCTCCAATTCTGGTTTGAACTTTCAAGCACAAGATTTGTTAATGAAGATGCGCAAAGCTTATGCTCGTTGAGAAGAGTTTGTGTTATTTCCTTATCGCCGAAGCTTTTCATTGAATATCCTCCTTATTGTACTGCCGTTGTGTTAATGTGCTTGATAAGTACCTTCAAATCATCCTGATGCTCTCTTGCCATGCTCTGGCAAAGTCCCTTGACCTGAGCATCCGTAGCTGTTTCCGCACAAGATTGTATGAATTTGATCGAATTCTCCGCCATTTTGATGTTGTCCTGTACAAGCAATAGTTCCTTTGACGTTAAAGCCATAATGCCCCTCCTTTCATTTTAATCTTTTTCTTTCCAGATTAGCATGTACAATTTGACATATAATATTCGAATTATAAAAACTAATTTTTTCTACTGTATTATTTGAAAATTTGTATTATAATTATGTTTACTGCTGAATAATCACCGGAAGAATTTCATTATAATGATATTATGAAAGGCAAATGATTAAGTTGGTAAACATAATGAATAAAGTTGAAAAGAAACATGACAGGAACAGAGTTATAGCTATACAGCCGACCAGGTTGATCGTACTCAGCTTTGCATTGGTTATACTGACAGGCACATTACTGCTTTTATTACCGTCAGCTTCAAGGGACGGCAAGGGTTCGACCTTAATTGAAGCCTTATTTACGGCTACATCGGCAACATGCGTTACCGGGTTGGTCGTCGTTGACACCTACCAGCATTGGTCGACTTTTGGGCAGATCATAATAATATCCCTGATACAGGTAGGAGGACTTGGTTTGATTACCTTTGTTACCTTCTTCTCCTCCATGCTAGGTAGAAAAATGCGGATTAAAAGCATGGTGCTGGCACAGGAGTCAATAAACTACTTTTCGATAGCGGGGATCAGGCAACTGGTAATGAAAATCGTCCTTGTAACATTGAGCATTGAATTCACAGGTGCTCTTTTGCTGTCAACAAGTTTTGTACCGCAATACGGCGTCAAAGGTTTTTACCTTGGCTTTTTCCACTCTATATCCGCATTCTGCAATGCAGGCTTCGATCTGATGAGCATATCCGGCGCAGGCCAATATCTCAGTCTTATACAATATAACAACGACACTGTTGTCATTTATACCGTTGCATCTCTGATTGTAATTGGAGGACTGGGTTTCGTCGTCTGGAAAGACCTTTATGAATATAGAAAATCAAAGTATTTGATGCTGCATACCAAGCTTGTATTGATCATGACCGCAATATTGATCGTGCTTGGTTCCATTTTATTTTTTGTCTTCGAATCGCAGAATCCTGCAACAATGGCGAAACTAAATCTAGCCGGCAAAATCAATGCTTCCATTTTCCAGTCGGTAACACCAAGGACGGCAGGCTTTAACACCATTGACCTCAATGGCATGAAAGACATTTCAAAGCTTCTTTCCATTATTCTCATGTTCATTGGCGCTGCTCCAGGTTCAACAGGAGGCGGGATCAAGGTCACTACCTTTGGCATACTGCTATTTGCGATACTTTCACAATTGAAAGGCTCCGACGAAATCGTCATATTTAAAAGACGGGTTTCTTTTTCAACCGTAAGTAAGGCTTTGGCGATAATGGGCTTGAGTTTAATGCTTGTTTTGGTTGTCTCCGCTATTATACAGATCATAGAGGATCAGCCGATGATCAATGTATTATTTGAAACAACCTCCGCATTCGGAACAGTCGGACTGACTACCGGTTTGACCCCCGGCCTTCACAATATCAGCAAGCTGCTTTTGATTCTTCTGATGTACCTCGGGAGGGTCGGCCCTGTTTCGTTTGCTCTGGCGCTTGCAACAAATTCGCATAAAAATGATACTGATATCATTTATCCCGAAGGCAAGGTTATCGTAGGATAAGAAAAATCATTAGGGATCGTTAAAATATAACTTCCGTTAAACTTTTTCGAGGAACATACCGGCCAATTTCCTTGTAGGAAATTGCCGGGGACTAACCGCTCCCTTCCTCAAAAAAGAATCGGAAGTAATATTTTAGCCGACCCTTAGCTGGTAAAGCAAGCTTTGAATTTTTCCTGGTTATCCTTAAGCGACACGGCGATGATATTGTCCTTTGCGTGAATGACCGTATCTCCGTTTGGAATAATAACACCATCATCCCTTATTACGGAAATCAATATGCAATCCTTTGGGAGCTTGATATCCTTCAGACATTTATCGCATGCCAGCGATTCTTCCGCCACTTCTATTTCGCTGAGCGCTAATTTTCCGTTCTTCAGCATCATCAGCGTCTTGATACCGGAATAATCGATCTCCTGCTCGATCATATCGGTAATGATGGAGGTGCTGCTGACAGCGCTGTCCACTCCCAGCTTTTTGAACACATCAATGTTTTTGGGATTATTTACTCTTGCGATAGTCCTTTTTATACCAAAATTGCTTTTAGCAAGCTGACACGCTATGAGATTGTCTTCGTCACGGCCTGTTACGGCGATCAGGACATCCGCTTCCGATGCTTCCACTTCTTCCAGTTTTTCTATTGTAGTACCGTCACCGTTACAAATCCTTATATTCAGCTGGTTTGCCAGTTTCTCGCAGAGTTCCTTCTTCGGCTCAATGACAACCACATCATGCTTGAACGATATAAGCGTTTTAGAAAGGTAGTATCCGATTTTTCCGCCGCCAACAATTATAATGTACATTTTAACTATACCTCCCGATTTAATGTGTCAGATACGAAATTATGAGGATGTCTCCCCTGTTAAGCCTGATATCCGGATTCGGAAAGTTGAACTTTCCGTTTTGCACTATGCCGAAAATCTGGCTTTCATTTTTCAATTTGACCATACTTAACTTTTTACCTTCATACTCCCTTTTCACCGGTTCCTTTTTGAAGGTAAAAGCCTGCCCGGCTATTGCATGATGGGAAACATCCGATTCACCGAGTATTTTAGACCGGAGGACATCCACTGTAAGATTTGTCGGACAGATCGTGTCGAGTCCGAAATGATGAAATACATGCTCTCGTTCAGGATTATAGATTCTTGCGATAACCCTCGGCACCTTGAATATTTCTTTAGCCACCTGACACGCCATGATATTGACGTTATCATCAGGCGACACTGCCGCAAAAGCATCTGCGTTTTCAATACCGGCCTGTTTTAAGACGTCCTGGTCTATCGGCACTCCGGTAACGGTTATTCCGTTAAAATCAGGACTCAAGGATTTGAATGCATCCTTATCGCTATCCACGATCACAACGTCATGGCCGTCATTTGAAAGTAGCTGTGCAAACTTCGACCCGACCTTTCCACATCCTATTATAATGATATTCATTCCAGCACCTCCACTTAGGAACAACCGGATAATTAATCGCGAATCTTCCGGCAAAATATCAGTGGTTTTTCGATTTTTGCCGGAAGATTTAACGGAAGTTATTATTCGTTTGTTCCTTAATTAGCTATATTATTATATCACTTTAAAGTTTATTGTATAGTGAGTTTATACTTTTTGCAGGCTATCATGAGCCCGTTTTTGATAAAAGCCCGAATTGACCTCACTTTGTATAAGCTTTCATGTTACTGTAAAAAATAAATCGGATCGAATCATTTTACATTCGGAAAGGAACAGAACAAATGCTGGTAGTATTTGCAAGAGCACTTATCCTTTACATAGTAGTGGTCATATCGATGAGAATCATGGGGAAAAGGCAAATAGGACAGCTTCAGCCCTTTGAACTGGCCATAGCCATCATGATATCCGAATTGGCTGCAGTACCTATGCAAAACACGGGGATTCCGCTTATAAACGGTATCATTCCGATATTGACGCTGCTTATAGCACAATTGCTCATGTCATTGCTCTCCTTGAAAAGTATACGGGCAAGAGCCCTGATATGCGGCAAACCGACAATACTGATCGAAAAAGGGAAAATAAATGAGGAAGCGCTCAGAAAGGAATTATACACGATTAATGATCTGCTGGAGCAGCTGAGGATCAAAGATTACCCGAACATAGCTGATGTAGAGTATGCAATACTTGAGACAAACGGCCAGCTGAGCGTCATACCAAAGTCTCAGAAGCGCCCTCTGAACCCGAAGGATATGGATATAAAAACAGATTATGAAGGTGTTACGATCGATGTTATCATCGACGGGCATATCCTTGTAAATAATCTGATAGCTGCTGGAAAGGATGAACGCTGGCTGCTTCAGGAGCTTCGCAAGCACCATTATGAAAGCCCGAAAGAAATCCTGCTGGCATGCATCGATTCTTCCGGAAAGTTTTATCACCAGCCACATACAAAAGGAGGCTTGAATAACTCATGAAGCATAAGCATACTTTTAAAATTGTAAGTTCCATCATCCTGCTTACTGCTATTATAATATTGGTAAGCATCTATACCCAGCGGACATTAAGCAGAGATTCTCTCAGGATGGAGCAGTCCATTGATGAGATTGAAAACAATGTCAAGTCCGAAAAATGGGCGCAGGCCGAAACCGGCATCGGTACGATCAAGACGATCTGGAAGGATGTAAAGGGAATCTGGTCGGCTCTGATTGATCACCAGGAGATCGATAATATCGACGTAACACTGTCACGTCTGCAAATGCTCGTTCAGGCGCAAGAAAAGCCTTCCTCGCTTTCGGAAGCGGAAGCATTGAAGAAATATATCGGTCACATCCCTGCAAAAGAAAAACTGGGCCTGGAAAATTTATTTTAGGGTCGGCTATAATATTACTTCCGGTTCTTTTTTTGCCTCATTGCCTCAAATATCATGATGCCTGCAGCAACAGACGCATTCAATGATTCAGCCCTTCCCTCCATCGGTATCTTGATGAGAAGGTCTGAGTCTTTTGCCGTATCCGGACTGATGCCTTCTGCCTCACTGCCTATGATTAAAGCAACCTTGCCGGACAAATCCGCTTCATATATGCTGACCGAGCCTGAAAGATGCGATGCGCAAAGCAGGAAGCCGTGCTTTCGGGCAATATCGATTGCCTCGCCCATCCCGCTGCAATGATAGAGCGGTACGTGGAAAACAGAGCCCATCGTTGAACGAAGCACCTTTGGATTATAAACATCCACACAGCCCCCGGAGATAACGACGCCTGTACAGCCTGCCGCATCTGCCGTCCTTATGATGGTGCCCATATTGCCCGGATCCTTGATCGTGTCCAGTATAACCAGCAATCCCCCATTAAAGACGGCATCCTTCAGTTGCTTCCTTTCAAGAGACATTACCGCCAGGATCCCCTGAGGATTCTTCGTATCGGATATCGATGAGAAAAGGCTGTCAGGGATTACATAGGTGTTCATGATTGTTTCATTGATTTTCAGCAATGATCCGGATGAACCGGTATTGGACAGAAAGGTCTCCGATACGACGATATATTTGATATTCGCAGTTTCCTTTAATGCTTCCTCCACAAACCGCGCGCCCTCAATGAAATAGAGACCCTTTTCTTCCCTGGAATCTTTGTTTTTTAGTGCTCTTACTTCCTTTATGAGCGGGTTTTGGCTGCCTGTCAGTCGTATCATACGCGTTCCTCTTTACAACAAAAGAGGGCTCTTTGAGCCCCCTGTCTTTTGTCTCTTTATTGAATTAAGCATTCTTTACACTATTAACGAGTTGGGTGAAGCCCACCGCATCGTTTACCGCCATGTCGGCGAGAACTTTCCTGTTCAGGCTGATGCCGGCTTTCCTCAAGCCGTTCATGAATTTACTGTAACTCATGCCATTCATTCTTGCTCCTGCATTTATTCTGGATATCCAGAGCTGCCTGAAATTCCTCTTATTGGACTTTCTGTCCCTGTAAGCATAGGAAAGGGATTTCATAACGGCCTGATTTGCTATTCTGAAGAGCTTGCTCTTGCCACCGAAATAACCCTTTGCAAGCTTAAGTATTTTTTTGTGCCTTGCACGCGTCCTAACTGCACCTTTGACTCTTGACATTATAATCTTCCTCCTTCTTACTTATAAGGTATGAGCATTTTTACTGTGGCTTCATTGGCGGAAGAAGCGTAGGCACCGAGCCTGTGGTGTTTCTTAGCCTTTTTTGCCTTGGATACCAATCTATGGCTCCTGAATGCATGATTCATTTTAACCTTGCCGTTGGCGGTTATTCTAAATCTCTTTTTAGATGCACTGTGTGTTTTAACCTTTGGCATTTTTTCTCCTCCTATTTCGTTTTGCTTAAACTCGAAGGCTTTCACAAGAGAACATCCCCCGAATTCGTTTATGATATACCTTACTGTTTAGGATTGAGTATCATGATCATACTTCTGCCTTCCAGTTTCGGCTTTCTCTCCACTATTCCCACATCAACCATTGCTTCTGCGAATTTATTGAGCACTTGTTCACCCAAAGCAGTGTAATTCATTTCCCTTCCCCTGAACCGCACGCTCACCTTTACTTTATCTCCGTCCTTGAGGAACTTGTAGGCATTCTTCACTTTGAAGCTGAAATCGTGGTCTTCAATGTTCGGTTTGATCCAAACCTCTTTTATTGTGATGACCCTTTGATTCTTTCTCGCTTCTTTTTCCTTTTTTGCAAGCTCGAACATGTACTTTCCATAGTCCATAACCTTGCAAACAGGCGGCGCAGCCTGGGGAGCAATTTTAACAAGGTCCAGGTTCTTGGTGTTTGCCAGTTTCTGTGCTTCCACAGTAGGCATAACACCCAGCATGTTTCCGTCAGAATCGATGACACGTACTTCCTTATCCCTGATTTCCTCATTAATCATTAATTCATTTTTGCTGCTTATAACAAAACACCTCCGGGTTAATTATTTACAACCTCAACATTTCCGCATTTATGCAATCAAAATCTCGGGAGCATCAAGCTCCGCTCCTGGCACATTTTGCTACGCTTAATTGCCTGTCGCAATTGTCGCTTAGCTAAATTGCTTATTTGGCTGGATTTGCATTGCAAATGGCCATGAATAAAAAAGTGGATTGCAGAAGAACTGTCAATCCACCATATAGCTTGGTTACCATGTATGTACCTGCACTATTTACCTTGCCGGATATTTCCGTAAGGTGAGAAGTGGATGACTTCTTCTTTGTTTTACTGGTCTAGCATAACAAAAACAAGGATGGATGTCAAGATGCAGTTTGCAAAAATTTAACGGTCATTCCATATGAAAAGGATTGCTGAAACTGCCTTTCCCTTTCACGGTCATTTCCAAACTGATGCGGATAACAGGAACGACACCGCAAGGATCCTTTGCATCCCTGAAATAGATATAACCGTCCGGGAATACACAGCGCAGCATCGATCCGTTTTTATAATAAGGCGTATCCAGCCAATACGCAACATCTTTTCTGATCCTGAAGCCACGCCTGCCAAGAGACGAAATACTCCTGATATCCGGCAGAGAGACCCTATCTGCCGTCTGACTGCCTATAGCGCGGTCATATCCACGGTCGGCCAGTAACGGCAGATGGGTGCAATTAAAATTACTTTCACCGCTTTGAGTAAATTTCATGTAGTCCACGGAGAGGAGGAAACGATGCGTGCTCTCTAAAATTAAAGCCCGTTCGCTTTCGTTGAAATAGTACAAAAAATCATTATTGAGCCAATGACGGATGGTACTGCCAGCCCAGTAATTGCTGCCGTATTTGCTGCCGTCATCGTAAAATGGCAGCTCACAAACCGGCTTTACAGCGATGAGCGCAGCCGCTCCATCTGCTACATCCGAAACAAGCCAGGTCATATCCTTTCCTTCATTTTTGCCCAATGTCAGATAACTTCCGGTTTCAATACGGTCATGGCTCCTATTATTCAAAAAGCTGTTTGAAATCAGGCTCTTTACAGGAGAAGCACACAGGGCGGCTGCCATTGTAAACACTGTTAGCGCCATATAATTCAGCTTTCTGAACCTGAAGCTATCCAATGCGCATAAAACAACAAAAAGAAAGATATAGTCAATCGTCTGGATATAGGCAAACATGTGCTTTGCCAAATCACCCTCGCCGTTTGTTACGATCGGCATGGCCAGGTTATAAGTCAGCATTGCGGCAACGAGCAGAAGCAATAACCGGCCGTGAACTCTTTTGATATATCTCTTCCTGATAAGATAGATCAAAGCCGTAACAAATGCCAGGATCACGGAAGCATTCCCCAAAACCGTATCAAATCCCAGCTGGGTACGCAAATCGCTCCAGAATGAAAACCTTCCTGACAATGTAAACCTTGGTCTGCTGCTGTCAAAATTCGATAAGTAATACGGACGGACAAATCCACTGTGTTGTACCGATATATTTAGCTTTTCAGCAAAAAGCATGGGATGCTTCATATAAAATTTTAAAATATCCATTTTGGATATTTTATTGAAAGCATCTTTAAAATAACTGTCTTCCTCATTTTTTGAAATTTCCGATATATAACTGCCGGTACCGGAAAGTGAAGCCATTTCCGGAGGAAGCCCGAGTTCCTGCAGGGATTTCGATGCTGCAGCTTCATCCATGTCCTTAACGATTCCAAAGAACACGGCATTGTAATCCGTCTCATGATCGATCCATTTGGGGATGTTGAAATATATCAGGGAAAGAATACAAACAGCTAATGCGCCTGATACGAGTACAAATTTCCTATTTCCTTTGGAAAGCATCAGAAAGCATAATACGGCAGCCAACAATATGGCAATCGGAATGTTGATGAATTTTGACCATCCAAACATGACAACCGCAAGATAGATTAACAGTATCTCCCGGAAAGATAGCTTGCTTTTCCTGAAAACCCTGAGAAGACTAATGGCAATCAGCAAATATGCCAGTATTTGAACAGCCTCGCCGTAGAATGAGTTGAAATAAGCCAGGTAGCCCACATCGCATAGCACAACCAGTATGAGTAACTTGGAAATCAGATCCATGATCCTTTTTTTGATCCGGATCTCCAGGAACAAAGCAAGCAGCAGCACCGCATAGATCACGGAGTAAACGGAGCCAAGGACGCTGAGCCGGAAAACACTCGGATCACTGCCTCTCAAGTAGTTGAGGGCTGCATTGAGAAGTACGGAAGTCCTGACAAAAATCAATTGGATGGATGGGTAGTAAAGTACATTTTCCATGCCAAATAATAGATTGGCGATCTTTTCCGCTGAGGATCCGCCACTATACCGGATTGCATAATTCTCGACATATAAAAACGCTTTATCTGTTTCGCTGTACGATAATGAACTGGCTTTCATTACACGTCCAAAGTCGGCATTGTCGGAAAGTCCGGTATTGGTGCCGTAAAAGAGCACATAGATGATGATCGCAAAACCGAGCGCACTCAGGATATAATTCCCAAACCGGTCATAGCATATTTTAATTCTTACAAGCCTGTTTTTCTGTGCAGCATCATTACCCATTCCATATATCATTTTGAACAATTACAGCGCCGGGCATACATGCAGGTATTCTTTTTTATCCTTGTCCGTATGCTTTATAAATGTTATACTCAATCACATAAATATACACAAACATGCAGGGAGTGTTTTGATTGCCTTTTGACGGGATCGTAGCAAAGAGTATTGCAGATGAATTGTCCGAAAAGCTTGCAGGAGGCCGGATAGAAAAAGTATTCCAACCTGAAGCCGATGAAATCGTCCTTCTTGTAAGAGCGTGGAATAAAAACCATAAGCTGGTATTAAGTGCCAGCGCCAGTTATCCCAGAATACACCTTACCGAGGCAGTCAAGGAAAATCCTGCTGCTCCCGCGGTTTTTTGCATGCTGCTCAGAAAGCATCTTACGGGAGGAAAGATTTTATCCTTCGAGTTCAATGACTATGAGAGGATCATCGGCGTTGTAATTGAAGCTGCAAACGAGCTGGGCGATATTTCTGAAAAAAAGCTCATCATCGAAATCATGGGGCGCTACAGCAATATTATCCTTGTAAATAGCGAGAACAAAATAATCGATGCCATCAAGCATGTTGATGCCGACGTCAGCAGCGTTCGTGAGGTAATGCCGGCAAGGCCGTACGTACTTCCTCCTGCACAGGACAAAGCCTCTCCTTCGAAGCTTGATATTGGCATGCTGATGGATGACCTCGACCAATCCACCCAAACGGTCGATAAGTATCTGCTGGATCATATAAAGGGCTTCAGTCCGCTATTGTGCCGGGAAATCTGCCACAGAGCCGGCATTGAAAACAGGACAGGCGCTGCTTCGCTTGATACCGCCGGTCGGGAAGCGTTAAGACATGCGTTATCCGGAATGCTTATGGAAATAGGACAGAGAACGTATGCTCCCTGTGTCATTTTTGAAGATGAACCGATGCAAAAGCCTCTGGACTTTCACTGTCTCGGAATACGGCAGTACAGGTATATCCGAAAACTTGATACAATCAGCCAGGTTCTTGACACCTTCTATGCCACACGTGATCATGCGGAGAGGATGAGGCAAAAGAAATCCGACCTTTACAAGGTGCTGAACACTTCAATCGACCGCTGCTCCAAAAAACTTGCCATCCAGCAGGATACCCTGCGGGATGTTGCCGGCAGAGAAAAGCTTCGGCTTTTCGGTGAGCTGATCACGGCAAATATATACGCCATACCTCGAAATATAAAAAGCGTTTCACTGCTTGATTACTACTCCGATACCGGCGAATATGCCGACATTCCGCTTGATCCGAACCTGACACCCCAGGAAAACGCACAGCGCTATTACAAAAAGTATACCAAAGCCAAAAGCACTTATTCATATACCACAAGGCAGCTGGAGGATTCAAAAAAGGAACTGGAATATCTGGAAAGCGTGCTTCAGCTCCTTGACAATTGCTCATCGCTGCGGGAAATGGACGAAGTCAGGCAGGAGCTTGCAGAGCAGGGCTATATGACACTGCGTAAAAAGCCTGTTTCCATGAGATCCCTTTCCAAAAAACAGCCTGCCATATCAGAACCACTGCACTTCAGATCCTCAGACGGATTTGACATTTATGCAGGTAAGAATAACAGGCAGAATGACTACCTGACATTGAAGTTTTCGCAGTCAAATGACGTCTGGCTCCACACCAAAAACATACCCGGCTCTCATGTCATCATTAAACGAAATGGCCGCGACATACCCGATAAAACGCTGGAGGAAGCAGCTATACTCGCTGCGTGGCACAGTAAAGCCCGTATGTCCTCAAACGTTTCCGTAGATTATACTGCTGTAAAAAATGTCAGCAAACCTTCCGGTGCCAAGCCCGGTATGGTGATATACGTAAATTACAAAACGGCAGTGGTGACCCCGGATCAAGCACTGGTGGATAGTTTGATGAAATAGCGGCACCCTTCTGAGTAAGCAAGTTGATTATTTTACTGTCAAATAATCATATAATATCAACTTGAGGGCAAATTTACGGAACTTTTGCTGGTAAATTTCGTCCAATGATCGAGGCAAATGAAACGTATAATTGCGATAATGCTTCAAAGCCCTGGCAGGAGAAGTATTTTCGCACCGGCAACAAGCCCTGATAAAATTGATAATTGAGGTGATTACTACGAGAAAATTTAAAACATCCCTATTTATCATACTGGTTCTTGCCAGCTCCATGATACCATCCCCCGGTACAGCCGTTTCGTTGGAACTGTCGGGATCCGTACCTGCCGCACCCGATACGGAAGACATAATAAAAATGACAGCAAATACAATGACAAAAAAATACTCTATCGTCGATCCCGAGATGCTTTTACCAGGAAATACAGGTATCGACCCCAAAATGCTCATAACGGATTACCCTGTAGTCGATCCGGGCATGCTCATTCAGGTTGACCCTGAAGATGCCGTTAAAAAGAACATACCGGTTAATATCGAAAAAGTCCGGGAAAAATTAAATATGCTTGACAAATAAGGCTCCGACAGTAAAGATAAGGCTCCGGGCATGTATTTGCTTCACCTGGAGCCTTTAATACCTAGACGTTATTTTGTATTTTTCACACAAAAACAGAATTTTACGGAAGTCTGGCCTTGACAACGTTGCCTGCAACTTTTTCATTATTGTAGAGCACAGTAATGCTGAAATAATACTCCACTCCGGATTGCAGCGTACCCCCGATATCACCGCCGTTATAACAGTCGCCTGCTCTCACAATGGCGCTTACGGTATCTCTGTCCGTTATGTACTGAAAATATCCATTATCCGGATAAACCGGCGTCGAATCATTTCTGGATATGACCACCTTATATCCATTGAAGTCGGAGTCACTGATTTTTTCCCATTCTACTTTAGCTTTTCCGTCTATTATACTGACACGTACTGTGGATGACTCATGTTCGCTATCATTATCATTATCTTCTTCATTAAGATTGTCGGATGTATCATCATACGTAATTTTATCTTCCTCGTATGTTATTTTTTCCTCATTTCCTTTGAAAGCGTTATACAGAAGCTGAGCCGCAGATGCCCTGTCAAGCCCCTTATCCGGTTCGAAAACCCGCTTTCCGTCTTTGTCATAGCCTTGCATGAGTTCATGCTTGACTGCAATAGCAACATATTTTTGCAGATTCGGAGATATGGAGGATGCATCAGTAAATTGTGACAGCAATCCAACGTCAGGCGTCTCCTTGTCAAATCCAAGCGCTTTGACCAGCGCAACTGCCATATCTTCTCTCACTGCGGCCTGAGAAGGATGGAAATAGTCTCCGGATGCTGTCCTGAAGCCAGTCAGGTAAGGTTTTGCAGTTTCAACGTACTTATACTGCCAGCCTCCCTTTTTCACATCGAGAAAAGATGCCCTTTCAGGATTGATCGGCTTGAGGTTTAACGTCAGCACCATCATCTTTGCATACTCATCCCTTGTAACTCCACGCTCCGGAAGGAATCTGCCGTCGCCTGCGCCTTCAACGATGCTGTTGTCAAGCATCCATTTGATCGCGTCATATGCCCAGTAACCCTCAGGTACGTCGGAAAAGCTGCCGATTTCCGCCTTTGTGTTAGTGCCGTAAACCGGTACAACGCAAGCAATCAATATCATACATGCCAAAAAGGTTGCGGTTATTTTTCTTTTCATAAATACAACTCCTTTCAGCTATATCGTACAATATTCATTATGATAAGTGTATAGTGCACCTCTCCCCTTTTACAAGGCATCCATATGAGTCTATTTTCCTACTTTTTCATCAGGAATGATATCTATATTTACATGGGCATTGTCGTAAAACCTCGTGCAAATCTGATAAATACGTTTATCTCTATGATTTATCTCTACTGCAGTCGGATTTTTTCTTCCTGAACAGGGACAGACCTCCAAATCCGCTTATGATGGCCATATAAAAACCAAAATCATACCACCATCCGGTATTGACCTGTTCATAAACCCTGCCTTTTCCGAACAATCCCAGGATCAGGGAGATCGGTGCGATCCAGCCGTGCCAGACACCCCAAAAGAATCCCGCCGGCTTGTCTGAAGTGTAAGTGCCGTCGCCCGGATAGCATCCTGCCAGCACAACAACCATCAATACAAGAACAACGCACAACAAGAGAACCCTCTTTTTCATAAACCCCCTCCATATATAATCGTTACAGCTGCAGATTTACTGCAGTATATTAACATATACGCAATACTGTTAAAAAAGTTCGGTTCTTCAAAATAATTTCACTCGCTATTCTTTGGATCCATCTAAAAGATAGTCAACCACTGCGCGTCCTTCTCTTACTTTTGATA
>JBDKVA010000081.1:0-36467 GCA_039679375.1 Clostridiaceae bacterium | reverse complement strand
ACCAGTAGCCCATTCGATATTCTGCAGTTACTCTTTGCACATCCATGAGTATCCTCCAAATTACTCCTTGGAGTTTTTAAACCATAGTCGAAAAACTCCTTAGATTTTTTAGAGTATTGTCTCATACTCTGGGTGTTAATGCCATGCACCTTCTTATTGTACGCTTACCTTCGGTGTAATTGAGATTAGTTTTAGTGGGACGAAAATATGACTATCAAGAGAAATGCTCACAATCTATACTCAACACTCTTAATGACGTTTCCGTTTATGTTATGGATTGTCACTTTCTAATCTCAATACCATTTTGGGCGAGAATCACAAGTATTTCACTTACCATTGCCTGAATTTCTTTTCCCTCAAGTGTTCTATCCATCGAGCTAAATTCAAGACGAACTGTAATACTCTTCTGGCTTGGGAGCAACTTATCGTCCTCAAAAATATCTACCGGGTAAAAATTCTGCAGATATTCTGAATGGTATTCTCTAATGTAATCTGCAACCATTTCATATCGAAGCATCTTATCGACGAGAAGGCTTAAGTCGATTGATACCCCTGGATACTTAGATACTTCAGAATAACAAATATTTGCTGCTGGTACCTTTTCGAGAGTTTCTATATCAATCTCAGCAAATGCTACGTTCAACTTTTTGTCAATCTTATTCCTTACCTTCGGGTTAAGTACGGAGAAAAATCCGATTTCTTCACCCTTCAAAAAGATTGCTGCGTTGTTGACCGGATGAAAATAATTATATTTTACCGATTTTTCACTAGTGGCAAAGGATGGGCAGATATTTTTGATGGTAGCTAGAACCTGTTCAACAATTTCCTTACATTTGAAGTAGATTTCCTTATCGCTTAGCTTCTTACTTGCAACTACTATGCCAAGTTTCTTACGCTCATCACACAGTCCGTCTTCCCGTAGCCCGTTAGCTATGCGGCCGATTTCAAACATACCCATTTCCGGGTTAGAATCTACATTCTTGACTACAAACCCAAGTAAGCTGGGAATCATGGTAGAACGGATTGTATCATTTTCCGCTGTTATGCAATTGATAATGCGGATATTAGGCTCTGTAATAATGCCCAACTCCTTATTCAGCTTTGACTCGTACCAGATGTAGCTATGAACTTCATTCATCGCATAGCGCTCTGATAAAAGCTCCTTCATCCGGTACTCGTTGCTTCTCTCTACACTATGGCGAACCGGTGTCAGGAAGCTCTTCGTAGAACGGATGTCAAAGTTATCATATCCGTAGATACGGGTAATCTCTTCAATAATGTCCGCTTTCATGGTAACATCCTTGGTCGCCCTCCATGTAGGAACAATTAGACTGAGCTCATCTATATCACGAGTCACACCAAATCCAAGGGCTGTCAAGGTTTCCTCTATCTGGTCGGAGCTTATGTCAATGCCTGTATATTTATCTACATAAGCTTTATCAAAGTCAATTCTGATGGTGTCATAATGCTTTGCATAGCAATCGGTCAGAGATGAGGTAACCTTTACACCCGGGTCAATGTCCATAAGCAGCTTTAAAAAACGCTCAATAGCCGGAACCGTCAGCTCCGGATCGATAATCTTTTCATATCTTGCACTTGCATCCGTACGAAGTCCCAGACAAGTTGCAGACTTACGGACACAAACACCGTCAAAATTAGCGGACTCTAAAAGCACGCTATCCGTATCATCCGTAATCTCGGACAGCTCACCGCCCATAATACCGGCTATGGCAACCGGCTCCTTCTCATCACAGATTAAAAGGGTATCCGTATCAACTTTCCTGTCTACGCCATCAAGGGTTTTAAAGTCTACGACCTGTGGATAAGTCTTTACCCTGATGGAAGATACTTTCTTATTATCAAAAGCGTGCATCGGCTGTCCAATTTCCATCATCAGGTAATTCGTTAAGTCCGCCAACAGGTTAATGGGTCGCATGCCGCAGTAGGTAAGACGAAGCTTCATGTTGACCGGGGATTTTTTCTTCTGAATGTTCGCTACTGTAATACCGCTATATCGGAAGCATCTGTCAATATCCTCTACTCTGATATCAAGCTGGGCAAGCTCCTTATAAATGCTCGTATCCACAACCTCAAGAGGCTTTAGCGATCTCTTGGTTAAAACTGCAATCTCCCTTGCAATACCGTAATGTCCCCAAAGATCCGGGCGGTTCGTTAGAGATTTATTATCAACCTCAAATACGGTATCCTCCAGCTGCATAAAGGTCTTAACATCGGTACCAAGCGGGTAAATATCCTCCAGAATCATCAGTCCGGAATGATCCTCGCTAATGCCCAGTTCCTTCTCCGAGCAGCACATACCGTGACTGATCTCCCCGGCGATCGTAACTTCCTTAACCTCAAGGTCTCCCACCTGACCCCCAAGCTTGGCAAAGGGAACCACCGCACCGATAAATACATTCGGTGCACCACAGACACAGTCCACCACTGCTGTTCCGATATCCACCTTTACCAGATGGAGCTTCTTAGAGTTTGGATGGTCATCTATTTGGATAATCTTTCCGACTACAACATCCTTAATATTTTTACCATATTCATATATATCCTCTACCTCTGCAGTAGATAAGGTAAACCTTCCGATTAACTCCTTTAAGTTAATTCCGGAGAGATCCGTAAATTCTGAAATCCAATTCATTGAAATAAGCATAGTTTCCTCCATCCTGCCGCAGGTACGGCATTTCCTATCTGTTTACCTTAAAGGGTGAACTGTCTTAACTGTTTTAGGTTACCACTGTTAAACAGTCGTATATCCTTGATGTTATATTTCATCATTGCCAGCCTTGTAAGTCCAAGTCCGAAGGCAAAGCCCGTATACTTATCCGGATCGATTCCACCAAGTCGGAGTACATTGGGGTGGATCATGCCGCAGGGCAATAATTCCAGCCAGCCGGACTGCTTACAGGTAGAACACCCGGAGCCTCCACAGATCGCACAGTTAATGTCCAGCTCAAAGCCAGGCTCCACGAATGGGAAGAAGCCGGGTCTTAAGCGTATCTTTACATTCCGTTCAAACACCTCGGAAAGCAATACCTTCATGAAATAAATCAGGTTCGAAATGGAGATGTCATCACCGATCATCATTCCCTCTAGCTGGAAGAAGGTGTTCTCGTGGCTGGCATCAATATTCTCATTGCGGAAGCACCTGCCGGGAAATAATACCTTTAAAGGCTCACTGGGCTTTGGTGCACCATATTTCCTCATAATGGTGTTCTGGGCCGCAGAGGTATGGGTCTTTAACAGCTGACCATTCTCCAGATAATAGGTATCCGTCATATCTCTTGCCGGATGGTTCTTTGGTATATTAACTCCCTCAAAATTATTAAATTCCGTCTGGATTTCAAGGCCGTCCTCTATAATAAATCCCATAGTCTTAAAAATGTCCTCGATCTGGCTCTGTACAATCGTTATTGGATGCAGGGTTCCAACGGCCGCCTCAGAGGGGATAGAGAAATCATAATGCTCCGTATTTGCAATTTCCATTTGGTATTCCCTTTCCTCCAGGGACTTCTGGAATTCTAGGATGGCGTTTTCAATCTCAGACTTCAATAGATTGCCCTGCTGCCCTGCTGCCTTCTTTGCCTCCACATCCAGATTACGCAGATCCTTTAAAGCCTCTGTAACCAGACCCTTCTTTCCAAGGAAGGCCACTCTGATCCGCTCAATTTCATCCTTCATATTGACTGCACTCAGTTCTTCTTTAAATTGTGCCTTAATTTTCTCCAAGTTTTCTAACATTTGATTACCTCCTGAACCTTATAAATAAAAAACGCCTTCATCCGCAAGGGACGAAAGCATCGTGGTACCACCCAAATTCAAGCCAAACAGCTGGCTTCTCATCAGGTATAACGGAACTGACCCGGCCTGTCATTTATCAATCGGGCAGCAATCAAAACTGCTGTCAACCATATCCTACAGGCAACTCCGGTGCCGAACTTCGACATATATCCGAACCCTGAGCCTGCTCTCAGCCGGTGGCAGACCCTCTCTGGTGGGAAAATATACGCTACTAGATTCACTTTCAATGTTTTTAATTTGTATTTAGTTATTACTTTAGAATAACTGATTACCCTAAACTTGTCAAGCAAATATAAATTCGCCCACGGAAAATTCATGAGCCCATATATTTCCTAGCTCTTTATCAAGAGTTTTTAATAAATGCCGTTTCGGCATAAATATTTAAGAAATAACATGGTGATGAGGCTTGGCGGTCTTCTAAGAAGACAAAAAGACCGAATTGAGATCATTCCCGCCGAATGGTCCATTCCGGATACATCCCGCATAAATTTCATTTCTATTTATTCCTAAAGTTTAGTTCTATCAAATAATCCCTATAATCAAAATCAATTCCTGCAAGGAAGCGCTTCCCTTTCATGCTCACTTTAGGACGCCTCTTTGTAACATTTTTTGCCGCATTAAATGCTATCCTTTTCAGAACAGCCATATTTTGTGGTGCTGTTCCTTTTCTTGTACGGTTGGCATCATCCCGGCAGATAACATCTAAGCTCCAGTGCATGCTTTCTATTTTCCAATGATTTCGAACAGCCTTTTCAAATTCCTTTACAGATTCTATGCTGCCGATAAAATAGGATATTTCCCGGGTTTTCCCCTTGTCAGTTTCTGTTTCCCTTTCAACCATTCCAACGCCTTCAAGGCCGCACCATTCTTTCCTTGCATCCTACCATCTCCGCGGAATTTGCCGCCAATACCGCTGCTGCATATACACTTACGATACAGGCTGGGACAGGCGGCACAATTACTGCCGGAACAAGCGGGAGCTACGCTGCCGGAGCGACGGTTAAGGATATTACCACGAATTCAAGACAGTTGTGAAAAAAATATGTCAAAAGTCAAAGTTTTTTCTGCATAGAGAAAAAACTTTTGATTTTCGCGATTCATTGCCGTACAATGTACATGAAAAGGAGAAGGCAAGTCAATCTGCTGCATTGGCTTACCAACAATCAACGGTGGAGGCAATGTCCAGGATAGAATTAAATTTTGATTAATTTAGGGGAAATATTATGCATTTGTTTAATGCCAGTTCATTGTTTAATGAGAATGCCAAAAAAGAAATATTAAGTATTATAAATATTCCGGAAAAATTAAGAAATAGATTAATTGAAGTAAAGAAAATGCTTTTAAAAGTATATAATTTTAAAGCTTATAATGTACCGGAAGATTTTACTACTACTTCTTATATAATAGCAACGAATCATTTAACTGATTCTGATGCTCCGCTGATAATGAGTTATTATTATGAGCTTATGCATCAAGTTATAGATACTTATCCGGAGCTATTTGTTTTCGCTAAAGAAAATTGCTTTAATGGTGTTTCCATACCTAAAGAATTAATGCCGATACTAAAGTTGGAAAAAGTTTTTGCAGTTGACCGTAAAAGTTTTGGTGGATCAATGGCGGCGATGAGAGCTGCAGGAAAGTGGTTTGCTGAAGGTGAAAAACCAAAGCATTTTCTGATATTCTCTCAAGGAACAATTTATGACATAAATAAAGATAGAGCAGAAGATATTGAGCCAGGAGCATTCTGGTTAGCTAGATTACTGGGTATTCCTGTTGTACCGGCTTTTATTGAGCAAGTTGTTGAAGGGACCGAGAATCGTTTAGTATTTGCAAAACCAATTTTTGTACCAAAAGACTGCCGAAATTTTAATGATCATAAACAAATATGGTTACAAAGAGTAATTCAAGCACAGAATGAATTAGCGACACTTACAGGAATTCCAGCAAGAGAAGCCGTGCTTGATGAAGAACATCAAACGAGAAAAAGATTTAAACCAACTAATCAGATAATTATTTAACCGGCATTTAACAACAGCGTGTCTGACGTATGCCCATATAGTATAATAACGACGAAACGGTAAAGCCGCATAGACAAAGGGATATTTTTAGTTTTCTTTTATATCAAACAACGCGTACATCATATCGTCACGTACATAAGAGAGTGTGCCGAGCGTCCAGTCGGAGGTGTGGAGATAGCCATATTCGCCCGTATCAAACTTGACAGCGTCATAGCTGTAGTTCCCGATTTTTTGTGAGCCAATCACGTCTTCAATCGGGACAAAGCGGCTGCTAAACCGATCCTTCATGGGTTGATAGGTTGTTTTCTGCAAGGTATGGCTTGAAACCGTATATACATACATATATTTGCTGCTCATGGGGTGCAATTGCACAGTATTTCCATCCATGCTGACCGAAACATCACAGGCGTCGTCTCCTTGCGTTTGATGACAATTTAGAGGCTTTAGGTCCAGGCTGCGAATGATTTGAAGCGTATTGAGATCATAAACAAATAATCCAAAGTAACCGTGGAATATTACAATATCATCCGAAGCGTAGTTGAGTCTTGCCATATCGACGCCTACTATTTGCTCGGACGACCATTCCGGGGAAGCAGGTTCAAGTGTCGTCTGCTGCGGGGCGTATGGCACAAGTCCCTGCCCGCCGCCGCCTGTGCCGATACTGACAATTCCATAGCCATCCGTGCTCATTTTCTTCAACCTTATTTCCATGTAATTATTGGGCCATGTTCCCTTGCCCTTTGCGCCGCATCCGGGATTAATATAGCTGTCGCTATCGGTCATAAAACCATAATTCATGGAAACACAAAACTCATTGATATCACCCGCCAGGACAGAGATGTCATTGAGTTTATATGAAGCTATCCGATCACTATCAGGCGTCTTTGCGTTTGCCAATGTGGACATATATTCGTCAAAGGCGACTGTTCCAATCTTTATGAGGTCTGTTTCTGAGGTCTTAAAGGCTAACCCCGCGTTGCTGGTTGGCTCAGATCCATCCGTCTGAGAATTTATGCCGACTGCTGTCAACGTACCATACACCCTCTCCCAGAATCCATCCGGCATAGAGGTATTACCATTGAAATTCCATCTGTTCAGCCAATCATAGCCGGATTCAAAGGCATTGCCGTCAATCATCAAATACCGGTTACCATTATTCAAAAACTCGTGGATAAGGCCGTCTTTCGTCGTAATATAAAAAGTCTGCGCTTCTCCTACTATTCCTTCAGGATTTTTGTCCAATTTCCCCCGACTTTGATTGACAAGATCTATGATTTCTAGGAATTCCTCGGGTTCATATTTTTTATACCTCTCATTCTCATTTGACGGCTGCACCACCAATTCAATGCTTTGGACGTCGGCTAACGTCAGGGACTTTGCCCATTTCATCGCTGGGATGTTACTAAGGGGGTTGGAGAGAAGTCCAATCCCTACGGTTATTACCGCGATAACTACTGCGGCGAGTAACCAGAATGCCGGCTTTTTGTAGTTAAGTACGTTCCTTATTCGTCCCTTCACGTTGCCCTCACCAAAAGCAAGCGGGCTTCCGTTCAGTACGTGTTTTCCTAATGCGAGGGACAAAAGAGATTCGGCATAAGGTTTTTTGATTTTGTCGCCCATTTCTTTGATGACCTTCTCATCGCAGGAAAGCTCCATGTCTGTGCTCATCAGCAAAAAGGCAATCCAAGCCAGCGGATTAAACCAATGCATACCCAAAACCAAGAAAGCAAACGGCTTTACGATGTGGTCGAACCGGCGGATGTGCGTCTGCTCGTGTGTGATGATATAGCTTTTTTCTTCTGCTGTTAATCCCGCAGGGATATAGATTATCGGTCTGAATATCCCAAGCACAAAAGGCGTTTTCAGATTATTGTCCTCGTAAATGTTTCGCTCCGTATGCTTCTTGCTTTTAAGGCGTATTTTCAAGATCAGTACGGATGCAATACTATAGACCAGCATCACGGCAATGCCCAAAATCCATATAAATGCGCCTGTCTGCGTATAAATCTGCAGGGGATTTACACTCGCCGCCGCAGAGGGAGAAGGCAGTGCATTGTTTACAAATGTGTCGACGACGGTGATTCCGCTGTTGATCTGCGGGTTCTGCTGATAAGCAATGTCCTGTGGGATTGGTGCGGTGCTTGCAGGTAACAGGCTGAACATGCTCTCAAATGAAAAAGGGCAGAGCAGCCGGAAGGCTACGACAGCCCACAGGGCATAAGAAATGACTTTAGGGGCCTTTTTCAGAGGCAGCCGGGCAAGCATTACAAAAATTATGACATAGCTTGCCGTAAGGCTCATGTTTAAAACAGAAAGAAACAACTCCTCCAAGACTACACCTCCTTATGCTCATCAATCAGCTTTTTCAACTCGTCGGCCTGACGGTCGCTGAGCTTGTTACCTCCGATAAAAGCTGTCAGGAATTTGGGAAGCGATCCCCCGAAGATATCTTCAACAAACCGCCTGCTTTGCCTCGCATAAAACTCGTTCTTTTTTATCAGGGATGATACGACCGCGTTTTCATTTTGAAAGATTCCTCTTTCGCACAGCTTCTTCAAAACGGTATATGTGGTGGATTTTTTCCAGTCTAGTTCTTTTTCACACAGCTTCACCAGCTCGCCGGAGCCGATCGGCTCATACTGCCAGATCAGATTGGCAAATTTCGCCTCGCCTTGCGCAAGCTTGTAATTGTTCATATAGTTAAGCCTCCTTAGTCTATCGCATATAAACCTTGATAATATGAGTCTATATCTAATAGACCAAAATGTCAATAGTTAGGATATCACGTAATTGACTATTTGCGTACAACATGTTTTTATGGCGTTGCTTTCGGCAATATCAGAAAAGACAGGAATTCGGGAAGAACTGCCTGCATATTTCAAGGGCGGAACTGAACCGGTCGAACTGTTAATGGCCGCACCTTTACGCTGGACATTTAAACATCTCGAATTCGAGGTGTTTAAGAAGCTGCCCATCATCAATATGAATTAAACAGGATAGTGTAAAGTAGCGTATGAAAAACGTGGCATGACACTATCAAAGCAACGATAGATAATATCATCTATTCCAAGGGATTGACGTTCACCCCATCAGAGATTAATATGTCTATCCGTCCCGGATGGTTCTGGCATCCGCAGGAAAAACCCCATTCTCTGAAAAGGTTATTCGATACTTATCTGACTTCTGTGGGTGCAAATGCCTGCTTCAATCTGAACCTTCCGCCTACGAATGAAGGCAGAATTGACAACCGTGATGTAGAGCGGCTGAAGGAGTTTGGAGAACTGCTGAAGAAGGAATTCGGAGATATGATTCCTGCAAAGGTTGAGAAAATTGATTCTCTGTATCCTACCCAGCCGAAATATGCCATTACTTTTGATAAGCCCAGGAATGATTTTAAGTATATTATCTTGAGAGAGGATATTGCAAAAGGACAGAGAGTAGAAAGTTTCCAGATTGAGGCAGAAACAGAAGGAGGGAGCCGTTATCCTTTCTATCAGGGGACAGTGATTGGAAACTGTAAGATATGCAGACTCCGGGATCCTTTTGAAGGACAGAATCAGCTCACAAAGTGTATTGATTATCATGCGAAACGGCTGATAGTTAATGTGACTTCCGCAAGAGATGAAGTGGTGATGAAGGAGATTAAAGTTTATTAAGGTAACATTGTATCAGTACTGCAAAGCCAGATTTTTGTCACACAAATCTAATAAATTGTCCGTTTACATCATGCTGCTATTAATAATAAGATGATTATGGGACGAGTTCCAATAAAAACCATAGGAGGCATAGAATGAATAAAAAAACAAAAATATTATCAATAGCTATGATGTTTATTGTCTTTATAAGTGTAGTGATTTTAATTAACCCTGCAATTAATAGCAAAGCATCTTCATTGACACATCCTTTTCTTATAGTGAAGCAGTCCGAATATGATGAACTAAGAAGCCGCGCTTCACAGGAACCCTGGGCGACATTAAAAGCTACCGCCATCTCGGATGCCGGCACCCTTGCATTTAATAAGGATGATAATTACACAAACAGGTGCATGATGATAAGCTACATAATGGATTCCTGCTCGCTTTCATTCATTCTTGATCCGGGCAACAAGGAAGTATACATAGACAAGATATTGGATACTTTCAACTATTTCAAGAGCACTGTGTCGGGTAATGTTTATAATGATTTGGCCAGTAACAACTGGACGTATGCGGTTCCGCCAAGTACAGCATTTTTCAGCTCGGTTCTGGCTTTGGATATTATCTATCCTGAGCTTAATGCAGATCAAATTACGGCTGCAGAGGAGGTACTCCAGGAAGTAAACGACTGGTACTGGGCTAATGATTTTAGCTGGAACAGCGCGCTCTGGGGCGCCCGTGGAATATGGACGGTTTATAAAAATGATACAAACCGAATTGATCAGGTAGTTAATGGTTATCTTAACGGCGTAGTAGGATACCTTTCGGCTGATGGCGTCAGTTTGCCGGGTACAGGTTACGGAAATGCAAGATTTAACTCGGACAGGCATGCCAAGCAGTATTTCATGGATGTGTTATCGTATACGGGTCTTTATGACTTCTATAGCAATTACCAGGTAAAAAGCTTTTATGAATGGCTTTATGGCCATGGCGTAACCGCCAATAAGCGTATGTGGGTATTTGGAGATTCCGTATTCAATAATACATTGGGACGCAGATACTCCATATTCAAAGCCGGTAAATTCTCCGAAGATGCCGCCAAATATGCAGCATGGATTCTGGATGGCAACAGCACTCCCAACGGACGTCTTTTAAACTATATTCTTCATGATGCAAACCAACCTGAGAGCGAGCCGGCAAAAAGCAAGATTTATGCCGACGGAGGCGCTTTCCTGTTTGAGCACACGAAAGATGCCAATGCGCTCAGAGCTGCTTTATGGAACCCAAAGAAAGCAGACGGTCACAGCCACAAGGAAGTGAATGCGCTTAACGCGGCCGCGTACGGAGAGTTATTGCTTGTTAACTCGGGTTACAACAACTGGGCTACAGGCGCGCTGGACTTTTCATGGACGTACATGCATGACAGGGCTGTTTCAGGCAATACTGCGCTTATAGACTATACCTTCACCAATGAATATGATCCACCTGAAACAAATGATCATACTGCCAAATATGGCGCAGGAATAACCGAAGGTTTTATATCCGATCTTTTGAGCTATGCATCAGGTGATTCGGGCAGCGCACTGCCTAATGGAAAACATATCAGAAACCTGGTTTCCATATCATCGGATGGTTCAAACAATGGTTATTGGGTACTGTTTGATGAGCTCACATCAACGACTCCGGGCAAAACAGCACACATTGCGCTGCATCCGGCGTCGGAAGCCTATAGTGTACTTTATCCGGATAAAGAGTACAAATGGTCTATGAACAAAATAACAGGTACTAATGTTGATTTGAACATCTTCCTTGGAACTTCGCCAACCTATACCGAAATCAAAAAAGGCGTTGTTGGGAGCTATGGCAACTCGTTTGCCACTAAATATCTTTATTCAACATATACCACCGACAATATTACCGGCAAAAAGAATATTGTCACGGTACTGTTCCCTAACAATGCCGACCATGAAAAGGCGTACATGGTAAGCGTTTCAGGAAGCAATTACACAGGTGCGCTTATCTATTTGGATAATGATACCATGGACTATGCGCTGGAATCCTCGGGGGCGGAAAAGGTCAAATACGACAATTTTGAATTCCAGGGCTCAGCTGCTATGTATCGCAATGATAAAAGCGCAACCGGTTTTTACTTTGTAAGAAACGGTAAAAGCTTCAGCGATGGAGCTTCGTTTAAGCAGGGCTTTTCTTCAAATGATAATGTCAGTATTTATATGGATGGAAAGGCAGGCAGTATCGTCTCACATGGAACGGATGTTACGTTCTTCTATCAGGGTGTAACCGGGGTTAAGCTCGGAGACGAGCCGGCTGTTGTTAAAGGCATCGGCGACGGCTGGGTGACAATAAATGTTCCGGAAGGCACGTTCGGGGTTAGTCTTGTCGGCGGACCGGCATCCTTCGAAGCACCGTTATTGGATATGCCCTTTTCAATTGGCAGCGTTACATTGCAGGGAAATTCAAAGATAACCGGAAATATTGGAACGAATGCTACTACTGAATCGGCAATTTCAATTTCCGGAGCCGCGTCAATAAGCGGCGATATCCTTGCTTTACAGGGCAGAGAGTATAATATGCCGGCTTTCCCTGATTTTTCAAGCATAGAGGAACCTGGAGAAACAGTCTCAAACAAAGTTGTTTTATCCTATGGAAATGTTGAAATAAATAAACAATTAAATGTGATTATTGGTGATGAAGATGTTGTTATAGCTGCAGATACGCTGAAAATCAGCGGAAACGGAAGTATAAAAATCAATAAAACCGGTAAAGGCAAATTGATCCTGTATGTAAAAGACAGTATTGATATTGGAGGAGAAGGCATCAATGTAAACGGTAATCCTGACAATGTCACGTTGTACTATACAGGAAGCAAAAAACTCAATTTGTCCGGAAACACAGCTTTATACGGTTCTGTTTTTTTGAAGAAGGCTGATGTTGAAATTGCCGGAAACAGTATGCTTACAGGCAGTCTGTTAACAGGAGGCAATACAGTGAAGGTCGGCGGCAATGCAAAAGCCAATGTAGTTCTTGTATATGCTCCAAACGCAGACTTATCACTAAGCGGCAATTCCTCCATTGTAGGCTGCACCGTATCCAAAAGCTTAAACCTGAGTGGTAATGCAAAGCTTATTTTCAGTGATGACATAGATAAAAGTTTTATTGAAGAGCACAGCGGAGGAATAATTCCTTTGCCTACCCCGATAGTTACTCCTACTCCGCCTCCGCAGACGCCGACTCCGACTCCGACGCCAACTCCTACGCCCGATCCTGAAAGGCTGACGGTGGATTTCAGGAGGAGCAACCAGGGTACCGGAATAAACCAATATACTTATTCCAACGGAACTCCAAAGGTAATGTATGGAGTAAATACCCAGACATGGAATGTAAGCAGCGCGAACTCCATATATAACAGCTGCCCTTCGGATGATGCGTATGTATCGTTTAAGTTTAACGGCACCGGTATCGAGTTGTACACTGAAGTTGCTGCTTTTGGCGGAATCGCAGCGGTAAGCATACTTGATGAGAATGATAATGTTGTAATTGGAGAGACATTAGTTGATACTTACGCTCAAACCACTGTTAAGGGACAGCTGGTTTATACAAGTCCCGAGCTTGGCAAGGGCATTTATAAACTGAAAGTCAGACCAACCGGTCAAGTAAATCCGCTGAACCCATATGTAAATGACGGTAACAACCCGCCCGCAAAGCCATACTGGTCTATCAACCTGATTAAAGTAGTTGCTATAGACAAAACGCAGTAGAGCCTGTAGAGTTATCATTAAACTTTGATCAGGCAAACCACGGCAGTAGCATTCAACACCGGTAAACATTGACAGGTTTGTAATAAACAGCACCGCAAACTGATGCTGCAGCAATATATTCCGTATTCCCAGCCGAAGCTGCCTTAAAAGGCGGCTTCGGCTTTTGTAGACCACTGCTGTTGGCAAAGCCCTTCGTTAAGAAAATAAATTCATTCAATATAGTTAAAATTTCACCGGATATGACTATTATAATTAAAAAACTCCAATAATACTGTAGGGTGATTTGATGATTTTTATTTATAACTGTTATGCGGGGACACATTCCTCCTCTTTGGCTTCTGCAATCCACCTGAAAAAATTGCCTGAGGACAGGATACCAACAAGGGAGGAGATATTAAATACGGACTATTTTGACATGCTTGAACATAAAGACATAGGCAGATTCATTTTCCGCGGAACAGATGATGAGGGGAACAAGGTATATAGCCTGGGAAGAGGTTCATCCAGGGTTATTGTCCCATGCATTGCAAATATCATTAATATTTTTTGTAATGATTACGGTTTTGGAGAAAGGCTCGTTTTTTCAAGTATGAATCCGGGTATTCCGCTTGCCATGATGGCTGGTGGGTTTATTTCAAGAAGGATCGGGTTAAAATCCATAGGAGCTCCGTTTTTAGTCATGGGCGCAAAACAGGCGTATCATAAAATCGTTCAAATCGTACAGGAGACGAAAAAATCGGCAAAAGCGTCGGGCGACCACGTGCTTGTACTCACAAACGAAAACGTTTAGGCACTCTCAGAATCCACTGTAATACTGCTCTTCAACCTCATCATAGGTGTAGTTGTAGCCGGCGTTACGGATGATGTCGTAGGTTGTTTTGATCACCAGTTCATGCGATATGTCATCCTGCTCGATAAGAAATGTAAGATATTCATTCGTCATGTCAAAAAGCTCGTCCCAATTCGTTATGTTTTTAAAGTCCTTTACCGTTCCCATGAGGATACCTCCCGCATGATTTTCCGTGTCCTGCATATAAAATTATGTTTGTATTAAGTATTATACACAGTATAATTTGCATTGCGAAATGCCTTTCAATACATTATAATTCACATAGATTCATGAAACAAGAAGTATTTTGTACAAGCTATTTACGATGCAACTATAAATCCGGCTTAGCAGTACAATAAATACGGTATATTGTTCTGCGGAGCTGGAAAAGGTGCATCGCAAATAGCTCTGTGCATCAGATGGGCTTAAGCGGAGAGGTTCGGGTTAATATGTTCGATTACATATTTTTTGACTGCATGGAGACGCTTGTAGACCTTAAAAAGCTGCCGGCTTTGAAGGATTATGCCGCCTGGGCATACTATGGCTCAGGGGCTGAGGAGCGCTGGGTGGATTTTGATGAGTTTTTCCGGTACTATCTGCTGGCCAGGCAGGAGCTCTCGGCAAAGCTGCCTGAATATGCGGATTATGATATGTATACACGGTTTCTTCATATTGTGAGGCTCAGTATGCCTGATAAGCCCTATGAGGTAATGGAGTCGACAGCTGCAGACCTTTACAGGAACTATTGGCGCAATTACAAATCGGGCAGCTTTGTAAGGGATGATGTCCTGCACGCACTTCCACAGTTGATGAAACGTTATAAAATGGGTGTCGTATCCAACTTCATGATCACAGGCGGTATAGAAGAAATGTTGGAGCTTCATGGCATTGCCGGATATTTCGAGTTTGTTGTGACATCCGTAGCTGTGGGGTGGATAAAGCCGCACCCGGCGATTTACAAAAAGGCGCTGGAACTGGCAGATATCGCACCGGAGAAAGTTATTTTCGTCGGAGACGATTTGATGAATGATTATACTGCGCCTGCCGAATTCGGGATGCTTACGGTTTATTTGGACAGATCCGGCAGACATCCGGAACTTGAAAGACGGGTTACTAATTTTAAAGAGCTCGAAAAAATGCTATTATGAAGCAGTAAAAGTGGTAACAAATAGACTTTATGGACATTATACAAAACAAAGGGATGATTTATATGGAAGATCAAGCTGGCCGGTATTATATATTGGACGGTGCTGTAAGGGAGGCTTCTGAGACGGTGCGTGTGGAGACCGCATCGGGTCGGACAGCTTATGAAGTGATCCGTATCATAAGGGGCGTACCTCTCTTTTACCAGGATCATTATGACCGCATAAAAGCAACATTTGAGTCGATTGGCCTCTCTCTTGAAATGGATGCCGGTCAGTTAAAGGACGATATGAAAAAGCTTCTTGAGGTCAACGGATTATCGAAATGCAATGTGAAGGTAATGCTGTTTGATGAGGCAGGGAAGCAAAGAAAACTGATTTATATCAGCAGGAGCTATTACCCTTCCGAGGAGGAAGCCAACAGAGGGGTAAAAGCAGGGTTATTCAGGATAGAGAGGCAAAACCCGAATGCAAAGCTGATCAATCAGGTTTATAAAGACGCCGTGAATAAGAAAATCCATGAGGGCGGATATTTTGAAGTCCTTCTGGTAGACAGCCTTGGAAGGATCACAGAGGGCAGTAAATCAAATGCATTTTTTGTAAAAGGGAACAAGATTTTCACAGCACCCGGGCAATTTGTGTTAAAGGGCATTACCCGGAAATATGTATTCGAAGCATGTAAGAGTGCAGGCTTTGAGGTAGTTGAGGAATTTATCGGAGCGGATAGCCTGGTGCAGGCAGACGGGGCATTTTTCTCAGGCACTTCTATCAAGGTACTGCCAATCAGGACGATCGACGAGATCATATTGAATTCCTCTGAAAATGCTGTAGTTTCCGCAGTGCGCAGGGAGTATGACCGACTACTTGAAAAATATATTGAAGAATATGTTAAAATATGGTAGAATGATCCTGCTGTAATGGTATAGTTCTCAACATATATACTTTGCAGCAGGTGATGTGATGGGATCGGAAATATATGTAAGGAAGTTTTTACGTATCCGAACGCGGAAGCCCTTATGCGGTTCGGCACGCATCGTTCGCTTTGATGATAAACCCGTACACACAGGGATAGCGTTTGTGAACATACCGGAAATAAGCCCGGGAGGGTTGAAATTTATTTCACACCTTCGGATGCCGGCCAGCCCTTCAGTTATTCTCCAGATATCTCTGATGCTGAATGGAACAGCCCACTGCATTCAGGGCTACATCGTACATGGCAGAAAGAATGTTGGATCCGGATATGAGTACGGATTTTGTTTTCTTGATCAGGATAAAGGTTTGCGTGATTCTCTTATCAGGCTGTTTTCGGAAAGAGTCCATAAAATGGACCGGTGTATTATCGTTGATCCTGCTTTTCCGCCTCACGATCCTGCCAATGGATAGTATTTCGTCATATTTGTTAGCACTCTCGTCAAGAGAGTGCTAAAATGTTCTTGACAATGAATCCAATAGAGTTGTAATATAAATATTGGCATTAAATTTCTCGATATCAGATAACATAAGGAGGGTTTTCTATGTCACATGAAAATGGAAGTATTTCCATAAATACAGAAAACATATTACCAATTATAAAGAAATGGCTGTATTCCGAAAAAGATATTTTCATTCGTGAGGTCGTGTCCAATTCAAATGACGCCATCGTTAAGTTTAAAAAGCTGGTATCCATGGGTGAAACCAGCATGAAGGAAGATGAAAAGTTCTTTATCAGAGTGATCGTTAATAAGGATGATAAGACAATAAAGGTTGTCGACAATGGTATTGGGATGATGGGCGAAGAGGTAAAAAAATACATAAACCAAATCGCTTTTTCCGGCGCGGTCGACTTTCTCGAAAAATATAAGGATAAAGCGGATGAAAGCAGCCAGATCATAGGACATTTCGGTCTTGGCTTCTATTCGGCGTTCATGGTTTCTGAAAAGGTCACCATCGATACATTGTCATGGCAGGAAGGCGCAAAAGCTGTCAAATGGACAAACTTCGGCGGTACGGAGTTTGAAATGGACGATTCCGACCGGATGGAAAGAGGTACCACGGTCACATTGTACCTTGATGAAGATTCGCTTGAATACCTGGACTACTACAAAATGCGTGAAATACTCGAAAAATACTGCTCATTCATGCCGTTTGAACTGTTTCTGCAAGATGCCTCCAGGAAAGAGAAGAAAGAAGGCAAGGAGAAGGACGCACCAAATGAGCAGGAGATAAAGGACAAGGTAAAAAAGGCAGTAGACAGTTATGATGAAAAATCCGACGGAAGCACGGCTGCAGAAGGCGCAGGTTCGGACAAGGATGAAGAAGACGGTAAAGATATTGAAAAAACCGGGGCAGCTGAACAGGAGAAGCCCATCAACGATACGCATCCCTTATGGCTCAAAAATCCAAAGGATTGCACGGATGATGAATATAAGGAATTTTACAGGAAAGTATTCCATGATTTCAATGATCCTCTGTTCTGGATCCATTTGAATATGGATTATCCCTTCAATCTCAAGGGCATATTGTTTTTCCCCAAGCTCAAGCACGAATTCGAGACCATTGAGGGTCAAATCAAGCTGTACTATAATCAGGTCTTTGTCGCCGACAATATAAAAGAAGTCATACCTGAGTTCCTTATGCTGTTAAAGGGCGTCATCGACTGCCCGGATCTGCCGCTCAATGTCTCCAGGAGCTTTCTACAGAATGATGGTTATGTGGCTAAGATTTCGGCCCATATAACAAAGAAGGTTGCCGACAAGCTCACATCACTCTATGAAAACGAACGTGAAAACTACAACAAGTATTGGGATGATATCAACCCGTTCGTCAAATATGGCTGCATACGGGAAACTAAATTCTATGACAGGGCAAAGGATATTGTCATTTTCAAAACAACCGGCGGGGATTACGTCACACTGAAGGATTACCTGGACCGGAACAGCGAAAAGCATAAGGGCAAAGTATTTTACGTAACGGATGAAAAGCAGCAATCACAGTATATCAAGATGTTTAAGGAACAAGGCATGGAAGCGATCCTTCTGACGACCATGATTGATAATCACTTTATACAGTTCCTTGAAATGAAGGATAGCAGTGTAAAATTTTCGCGAATTGACGCAGACCTGTCGGAAAGCTTGAAGGACACTGATTCAGGAGCAGCTGATAAGGACTTGTCGCAGCAGCTAGAAAAAATTTTCAAGGAAGCCATCGGTAATGACAAGCTGAAAATACAGGTGGAAGCATTGAAAACAATTTCAACGCCCGGCATGATACTGCTTTCCGAATATTCACGCAGGATGCAGGAAATGAGCAGGATGTATGGAATGAATGGAATGGATGTGGGCGGGATGTTCCCTGAGGAGCAGACGCTTGTACTGAACAGTAAAAATCCGCTGATACAGACGATAGTTAAATTGACTGGCAATGAGAGTAGAAAAGATGACGTTACGTTAATATGTCAGCACGTGTACGATCTTGCGATGATGAGCCACAAACAGCTGGAACCTGAAGCGATGACTAAATTCATAGAAAGAAGCAATCTGCTGATGGGAAAGCTTGCAGGGAATGAATGATTCAAAACAGTGAAATTGAACGGAAAGGGGCGGCGCAATGTGAAGTGCGCCCTTTCCGTTTTACGTGTGACCGGCACCCTTATAAATATACCTTTAAATCGGACTGTATCATTTCAACGAAAATATCTACCAGAGAAGGGTCAAATTGAGTTCCTGAACACCTTATAATCTCATGAAGCGCGTCAATAGCACTAATAGCCTGTTTATACGGTCTGTCGTGCGTCATGACGTCAAATGAATCAACTATTGAGACAATCCTGGAATAGAGCGGAATTTCCTCTCCTTTCAGGCCTTGTGGGTATCCATTTCCATTCCACCATTCATGATGCCCCAGAATTGCCTCTGATATATAGGCAAGTTCTCTTGACGCCTGGGCAATTCGATAGCCGGTCTCCGAATGCCTTCTCATAATCGTCCATTCATCCGGCGTCAACGGACCCTCTTTATTCAATATTTCCACAGGCACTGTAATTTTCCCTATATCATGAAGCAGTGCAATCTGCATTAACTCATCATTTTCCTTCTTTGAAAGGCCAATGCTTTTACCGATCTTTAAAACCATACTTTTTAACCTATTTACATGTTCTTCAGTTTGATAATCCTTTTCCCATAAAAGCCTTTGTAAAAAATCAATTATGTCTTTGCGTGTTTGCTTGCTTTCATTCAGCTTGCTTTTGTACATTTTTTCTTCTGCTTGTTCCAGGATATGGTCAATACTGCACTCCTGATTTTCAGCAACGGATAATCCGATTGAGATATCGATCGGGATAGTGCTGGAACGAAAAGATCTGCAGTTTTGCTTGATGTTTTCCACTATTTTTCCGGCTTCAGTCCACGATGTATGCGGCATGATTATAATAAATTCATCTCCGCCATATCGAACGATCATATTGTTATCGCCAACCGATTCCTTCAATATTCTAACCGCAGTGACAAGAAGTTCATCGCCTTGTTTATGACCGAAGGTATCATTGATCAGTTTTAAACCGTTAATATCACCCATTGCCAACGCAACCGGCACGGGAAACCTGTTGAAAAAATCAGCGGCAATTTCTTCAAAGTGGGCACGATTATATACCCCTGTTAATTTATCATATAGAACAAGCTTTTTTATTTTACATTCGCTGGATAACAATTCCTCTCTTACACTGATGAAATAAGCTGCCTGTATACTTAATACCGTTATCAATCCCGTAATTCCAACAAATAGGTAACCATATTGGAGAGAAATAAGGTTCAGTATTTTGTAAAGCGGATATATTAGTGTCGCAGCTGCCCAAAGAAAAAAAGCACATCCCAGTACATACTTGATTGAATCTTTTAATTTTGAAGCAGATAAGGCTGTAAATCCGGTAATAGTCAATGCGGTAGAAGAATAAGCAGCAGATATCCATAGAATCACATTTGAAGGATAGTTGAAAAATAATAATAAAATATATGTAAAAACCAGGAGGGCAGCTATTATAGTCAAAATGGCATGATCCTTTTTGCCTAGGAATAGAATGGTTCCCTTATATATTAGCCAGTATCCGCAAATTGTAGAGGCAAAATTAATAATTAGAAGAAACATTTGTTCACGGACGTCTGTCATCATGATCAGCCTTGATAAATAAGTCAGCAGCATGCACAGTAATGAAAGAAACCAAATAAGTATAAACAATTTACGTTCTGATATACATAAATAACCAAACGACACCAGCAACACAATCAGTACAGCAATACTTGCAACAACCAAGGAAATCGATGACACTACGTTACCTCCTGAAAAGTTGCGGTCTTAAACTAATATTTCTATAAAATAGAAAAACCGCTGTCAGTTCAGTCGCGGTACTATTTTTTTATCCCACCGGCAACCCGACTATCATAATGCAAAGGCATTTTAGACTCGTAGCTTTGCGTCTCTGTTTTTCAACAAATTTGCTATTATCAGTATTATTTTTTTAAGTAATTCGGTTTGATTATAATAAAAATATTGATAGATGTCAATAAATGTGTTTACTGTAACAAATAATATTATTTTTATGTTCTGCCAATGAAGAAGAACCGTGTAAACTTAATTGAATTTACACGGTTATCATATTATTTATTTTTCCGTATCGTTTTCACGGATCTCGACTCTTCTGATTTTACCGCTGATTGTCTTGGGGAGCTCATTGACGAATTCAATGATCCTGGGATATTTGTAAGGAGCGGTTACCTTCTTCACGTGATCCTGAAGTTCCTTTACAAGACTTTCACTGGCCATGTAATTTTTAGCCAGCACAACAGTCGCTTTTACAATCTGGCCCCGGTCCGGGTCAGGGACGGCTGTGATGGCGCATTCGAGCACTGCCGGATGTTCGACAAGCGCGCTTTCCACTTCGAAAGGACCGATCCGGTAGCCGGAGCATTTAATCAAATCATCCGACCGGCCAACAAACCAGTAGTATCCGTCTTCATCCTTCCAGGCCATATCGCCCGTATAGTATATATTATCATGCCATACCTTGTGAGTTAGCTCACTGTCCCTGTAATATCCGTCAAACATTCCGAACGGTTTGCGCTTATCGGTACGGATAACAAGCTGGCCTTCCTCGCCAATTTCACAGGAATTGCCGTCTTCATCCAGAAGATCGATATCGTATCCTGGTGCAGGTTTGCCCATCGATCCCGGCTTGGGTTCCATCCAGGGGAATGTTGCCAGGGTAATCGTCAGCTCAGTCTGGCCATAACCCTCCATCAGTTTCAATCCGGTTGCCTTCAGGAACTGGGAGTAAACCTCAGGATTCAAAGGTTCACCTGCAATAGAGCAGCTTTTAAGACTGCTAAGGTCATATTTCGACAAATCTTCCTTGATGAAGAACCTGTAAATAGTCGGCGGGGCGCAAAATGAAGTGATCTTATGCTTTGTGATCACATGGAGGAACTCCTTCGGAATGAATTTGTCATAATCATAAACAAATACGGCTGCTCCTGAAATCCACTGTCCATAGATCTTGCCCCACATTGCCTTTGCCCAGCCGGTATCGGCAACTGTCAGATGCAGGCCGCCATCCAGTACGTTCTGCCAATATTTTGCGGTTAATATGTGCCCGAGAGGGTAGGTAAAATTGTGCTGTACCATTTTTGGCATTCCGGTCGTACCGGAAGTGAAGTACAAAAGCATGATATCGCTGTTTTTAGCTGCAGCATCACCGGTCGGCCTATCAAAGGCGGGAGACGCCTTTTCAAGCTCACCGGTAAAATCAAGCCAGCCTTCTCTGGACTCTCCAACCAAAGCCTTAAGTTTAAGCGAAGGAGTTTTTAAAAGCGATGATTCCACGTGCTTTATCACTTCGGCATCTGCTACTGAAACGATCATTTTTATATCAGCCGCATTACACCGGTATACGATATCTTTCGCCGTGAGCAGATGTGTTGCCGGAATGCATATGGCGCCCAGCTTATGCAGGCCAAGAAGGCAAAACCAGAATTCATAACGTCTTTTGAGGATCAGCATAACAGGGTCCCCTTTACGGATGCCATGAGCTTTAAAGAAGTTTGCAGCCTTGTCGCTGTAATATTTCATTTCCGAAAATGTGAAGGTGGATTCATTTCCCCTGTCGTCGCACCAGATCATTGCGATCCTGTCCGGTGTTTCTGCAGCAATTTCATCAGCAACATCATATGCATAATTGAAATTGCCAGGAAGGTTTATTTTAAAGCTTTCATACAGATCTTCATAAGAATCGTATTCTTGTTTTGATAAAAATTTTTCAAGCATCTTCATAACCTCTATCTTTTATTTTTGGATTGAACGTGCCATTACTTGATGATTATTGCAAGTAACTTTGCTTTTTTGCCGCCCATAGCCTTCATGCCATGGCTGTAGCTTGAGTCAAAGTACAGCGAATCGCCTTCGTTCAGTATGAGCTGATGACCGTCAATATAGATCATTAGTGTGCCTTCCAGTACGTAATTAAATTCCTGACCCGGGTGAGTATTGAAATGAACCGGTTCTTCCTCTGCGGACGGCTCAACTACAACACTGAAGGGTTCTGATTTCTTATTGATAAAGTTGTATGCCAGGCTTTGGTACTTGTAGGGATTGCGCCTCTCAACACGAACTCCCTTTTCTTTTCTTACAAGGCAATAGGTATGAAGCCTGGGGCCCTCGCCTGTTAAAATAGCAGTTAAATCCACATTAAATATATTGGATAGCTCGTATAAAAAGCCGATAGGTATGTCAATGCTGCCGCTTTCATATTGTTTGTAGGTCTCAGTTGAAACGCCAAGTTGGCCTGCCAGGGTTTCAATGGATAGCCCGGAAATTTCGCGCAGGTCCCTGATTCTGGAAGCTATTTGCCTGATTTGGTCTGACATTCATATCATCCTTTCATTGTTTCTTTTATGTTTTCTCTATATGATTTATTGGGTAAATCATAGCATATAGGATGGATGAAATAAAGGAAGGGCAGCATTACTGGCAATATTAGTCAATAAAACGTAAAAAAAATGAATGTTTATCACGGACGCCTTTTCGTGCTATTTTTGTATGGATGACCAGGAATTTTTTGTTGCAGTCAATATGGAAGCGAATTGTGAAGCTGCCTGAGACAATGGGACATTTTTCTGCTTTGCAACGCCGAGTTTCCTTTTTGGAATCGGCTCAGCCAGTTTAAGTGCGAACAGTTCTCCTGCGGATATCAGCGCATCGGCACTTTCCTTCAGCACATGTGCTACGCCAAGACCGATCCTTGAATATTCCACCAGAAGATCCATGCTCTCGAGCTCGATTTCAGGTGTGATCACTAAACCTTTTAAAGTAAAGTATTCATCCAGATTACGCCGCGTTGCGCTTTCCTTTTGAAGCAGCAGGAGAGGGACCGTGCTTAACTCACTGATGCCGACCTCTCTGCCGCTGAGCTGATTGAAACGCTGCGATGCGACAAATACATCCTCTACCTCGCGGAATAAAGTTGTTTCAATATCCCTGTCGTTTACAGGCAACGTTACGAGCCCGAAATCCACGGCTCCTCTTTTAATTGAATCAATAATGCCGGGAGAGGTCCGATTGATGATCTGTATTTTTATTTTTGGATAATCCCGAATGAATTGCTGCAGATATGGCGTTAAAAGGTATTTCAATATCGTATCACCAACGCCTATTTTAATTTCACCAAATCTGAGGGACTGCATTTCCAGCAACTTATTCTCTGCGCTCTTCAGCAGGTTGTATGCCTGCTCCACGTGACTGAAAAGCATCTCACCCGCAGAGGTAAGCCTCACATTCCTTGCACCTCTAATAAAAAGCGGGCAGCCGGCGTTTTCCTCAAGGCCTCTGATGGACTGGCTTACCGCGGATTGTGAGATAAAAAGCCCTTTTGCGGCTTGCGAGAAACTGCCTGTTCTGGCAACCGTGTAAAAAACCTTATATAGTTCGAAGTTGATATCCATAAGCTCTCCTAATAATATATATTAAATATATTAATTATAATAATGGATTATATCATTGTATAATATATTTGTGAAGGGACAAGCTGATTGTCATTAATTTAGTACAATACGCAAAATTAAACCAGTGATAAGCAGATGCAGATAAAAATATATGCCGGAATTACGGCGGAATGGCGGTTGTTGCGATGGATAAGATGTTTAAGGCGGATAAGTTGAATGCTGTGAATGATATGAACTCAAGAAGCAAGGTAAGGCGTATTTTTGTAGAGAAGAAAAAGGGCTGTGACATAGAGGCGCAGAACATGTACCGTGATCTGAAAAATAACCTGGGAATAGCTGGCCTAAAAGGCGTGCGGGTAATAAACAGGTATGATATAACGGACATTTCGGATGAAGAATACAAAACCTCACGTTTTATTATTTTCTCGGAGCCTCCGGTAGATGAGCTTTATGAAGATAGTATCCAGTTTGCCGCGGATGAAAGGGTTTTCGCCGTCGAATACCTTCCGGGGCAGTATGACCAGCGTGCCGATTCGGCATCACAGTGCATCCAGTTCCTTACTCTTGGCGAAAGGCCGCGCTGCAAGGCGGCTAAGCTTATCGCGCTAAAGGGCGGGCTATCGGATGCCGATTTCGAAAAGGTAAAGGCTTACTGCATCAATCCGGTGGACAGCCGGGAAGCGTCAATGGCGCCGCTTGAAACACTTGATGTCAGCCTGGAGTATCCGGGAGATGTTTCTGTCATGAACGGCTTTTGCAAAATGGATAAAAATGAGCTGGCGAAACTGCAAAATGAGCTCGGCATGGCGATGTCACCCGAGGATCTGGAATTTTGCCGGCAATATTTCAGGGATAAAGAACACAGGGAACCTACCATTACTGAAATCAGGCTGATCGATACGTACTGGTCCGACCATTGCAGGCATACCACATTTCTTACGAACATCGGATCGGTCGAATTTGAAGAAGGCCCATACAGCAAATTGCTGGAATCCGCTTACAGGCAATATGCCGATACAAGGAAGCACGTTTATGGGGAAAGGGAAAAGGACATTTGCCTGATGGACCTGGCGACGATCGCAATGAAAGAGCTGAAAAAGGAAGGCAAACTGGATGATCTGGACAGCTCCGATGAAATCAATGCCTGCAGCATCGTTGTGAATGCTTCGGTGGACGGCAGGGACGAGGAATGGCTTGTGATGTTCAAAAATGAAACGCATAACCATCCGACTGAGATCGAACCTTTCGGCGGAGCTGCCACCTGCCTTGGCGGTGCGATCCGTGATCCTCTTTCGGGAAGGTCTTACGTATACCAGGCAATGAGGGTCACAGGGAGTGGCGACCCGAGGACAAAGGTAAAGGATACGCTTGCAGGCAAACTTCCGCAGAGGAAAATCACGACTGGGGCGGCTGCAGGCTACAGCTCCTACGGAAATCAGATCGGGCTTGCAACCGGCCAGGTTACAGAGATTTATGATGAAGGGTACGTAGCTAAGCGAATGGAAATCGGCGCTGTCATAGGCGCCGCACCAAAGAAAAATGTTGTCAGGCAAAAGCCTGAAACAGGCGATATCATTATTTTACTCGGCGGAAGAACGGGCCGTGACGGATGCGGCGGCGCAACCGGTTCATCAAAGGAGCATGATGAAAAATCACTTCTTACCTGTGGAGCCGAAGTGCAAAAAGGGAACCCTCCTACGGAAAGAAAAATTCAGAGGCTCTTTCGAAACAGTGAAGTGAGCCGCATGATCAAGCGGTGCAATGATTTTGGAGCAGGCGGTGTGTCCGTAGCAATAGGGGAGCTGGCTGAAGCGCTTGATATTGACCTGGACAGGGTGCCAAAGAAATATGAAGGCTTGGATGGCACAGAGTTAGCCATATCAGAGTCTCAGGAAAGAATGGCGGTTGTTGTTGCGAAGGAGGATGGGGACAGGTTTATCGAGGCGGCAGCGGCAGAAAACCTGGAAGCAACCCGGGTGGCGGTGGTGACGGATTCAGGAAGGCTGCGCATGATATGGCGCGGCAAGACTATTGTGGATATCAGCAGAGAATTTCTTGATACCAACGGTGTGAAGCAAAATACAAATGTGAGGGTAGTATCTCCTGCCAATGGATTCTATTCCATGCAGACAGACAGCACACTGAGCGGTATGAAGCTCAATGAGTCATGGGTTTCAAACCTTCAGAAGCTTGGAAATTGCAGTCAGAAAGGCTTGGTGGAGCGGTTCGACAGTACGATTGGAGCAGGTTCGGTACTGATGCCTTTCGGCGGCAAATACCAGCTCAGCCCCTCTGAGGGAATGGCTGCAAAGCTTCCTGTCCTTCAGGGCGATACGGCGACCTGCACATTGATGTCACACGGCTACAACCCGAAAATCTCAACGTGGAGCCCTTTCCATGGAGCCATATATTCAATCGTTGAAGCAATTGCCAGGATTGCCGCAATGGGCGCGGATTACAGGAAAATCAGGCTGACGCTTCAGGAATTTTTTGAAAAGCCGGGCAAGGAAGCCATAAGATGGGGAAAACCCTTCAGCGCCCTGCTTGGAGCTTATTATGCACAAATGAAGCTCGGTATTCCTGCAATCGGAGGTAAGGACAGCATGTCGGGTACATTCAAGGATCTTAATGTGCCTCCGACGCTTGTTGCATTTGCCGTAGCCGTATCGAATGCCGGGCAGGTGATCTCAACGGAATTCAAAAAGGCAGGGAGTCCGATCGTGCTGCTGGAATTGGACAGGGATAAAAATGACCTGCCGGATTTTGAACAACTGGATAAAAACTTTGTCCGTGTTTATGAATTGGCAGCCGCAGGGGAAATACTCGCGGCTCATTCAGTAAGACAGGGAGGCCTGTCAGAGGCCATCAGCACAATGTGCTTCGGCAATATGCTTGGCGCCGAACTGACAGGTATTGAGGACGACAGCGAATGGTTCCGTACGAAGTATGGTTCGCTTGTTCTGGAAATCAATACGGGCGCGAGGGTTGAGAAACTATTTGAAGGCTTGAAATACAGGCTGTTGGGATATACTTCGGATAAAAGGCAAATCACGATCGGAAACACCACGTTGAAAAATACATCAGACGCTACCATTGTTGATCTGGAAGGCATTCTGGAGAAATGGTTGCAGCCGCTGGAATCTACCTTCCCCGCAAAGGCTGATTGTCCGGGTAATGTAAAACTATTCACCTATGATAGGGGCGCAAACGGAAGTAATGGCGTCACAGGCGGGCGCAGACATGCCGGTATTGCAAAGCCGCGCATTTTCATACCGGTTTTCCCGGGGACAAATTGCGAATACGATACGGCAAAAGCCTTCGAGAATGCCGGAGGGATCCCGGATGTTTTTGTGGTCCGTAATATTACTCCGAAGGATATTGACGAAACGATCCGCGAGATGAAGCAAAGGATCTCAAAAAGCCAGATTGTTATGCTGCCGGGAGGCTTCAGTGCCGGAGATGAACCGGATGGCTCAGGCAAGTTCATCGCAACGGCGTTCAGAAATCCATATATCAAAAACGCAGTCATGGACCTGCTAAATAACAGGGATGGGCTAATGCTGGGCATATGCAACGGGTTCCAGGCGCTGATCAAACTGGGGCTGGTGCCATATGGCGAAATCAGGGACATTCGCCCGGATAACCCGACGCTGACATTTAATACGATTGGCAGGCATGTTTCGTGCATGGTGTATACCAGAATCGCATCAAACAAATCTCCCTGGTTTTCCAATGTAAAGGTGGGAGATCTCCATACTATAGCCATATCCCACGGCGAGGGCCGGTTTGTAGCATCGGAAACCGAGATCGAAGCGCTGGCCGTAAACGGACAGATTGCTACACAGTATGTGGATCCGGAAGGTAGTGCAACCGGTGATATCCGATATAATCCAAACGGATCTATGTTTGCCATAGAAGGCATAACAAGCCCGGATGGCAGGGTATTGGGCAAGATGGGGCACTCTGAGAGAAAAGGGAGGAATGTTTGCAGGAACGTGCCCGGAGAAAAGGACCAGAAGCTGTTTGAAGCCGGTGTGCAGTACTTTGGATAAGATGCAGGATGAGCTATTTATGATGTCCCTCTTTTAAGCTCCTCAGTACAATATATTGATAGTTTGGCAGGGAGCAGGTCGCTATATATTGTACCGCTAATGTAAATTCAGGTCACATCGCAAATAGCTTAGGATGAAAACTGTTGTTTATGGACGCATTTATGTTGTATACTATTAACAGTTCCATTAAGGGAGGATTGTCCGTGAATGACAGAAAATTAAAAATATTGTTTGTAGCTGCCGAAATGTCGCCATTTGCAAAAACAGGGGGACTCGCTGATGTAGCCGGGTCACTGCCGAAGGCTCTGGCTGAGCTCGGACATGACGTCAGGGTAGCTTTGCCGAAATACCGTATGATCAAAGGCGATTTTGAATATATAACCGACTTCCCGATACAGCTGGGCAACAGCCTTGAAACCTGTATCATCAGGAAGACTGAGCTTCCGTACAAAGCTTCAGGCAGAAAGAAAAACCTTCCCGTATATTTTGCGGACAGTTACAGATATTTTGACAGGAAAGGAATATACGGCCATTTTGATGACGCCGACCGTTTCATATTCTTTTGCAAGGCTGTTCTGGGAATGCTGCCGAATATAGGTTTCAAGCCCGATATTGTACATTGCAATGACTGGCATACCGGACCGGTTTGCCTGCTTTTAAAGGAACAGTATGCATACGATGAATTTTACAGCGGCATATCGACAATTTTTACTGTTCACAACCTCGAATATCAGGGCAATTTTTCAAGCCATGCCGTATATCTTCTAAATAGGGGCTTTGAGGTATTTACATCTGAAAAGGCTGAATTTTACGGCATGTTCAGCTTCATGAAGACCGGTCTTGTCTATTCAGACATCATCAGTACGGTCAGCGAAGTCTATGCAAAGGAGATACAGACACAGCAGTACGGCGAGAGGATGGAGGGACTCCTTACAAAACGCTCGGGGGATCTTTATGGCATATTGAATGGTATCAGTTACGAAGAATTCAACCCTGAGACAGATAAATATATTGTAAAAAATTACAACGCAGATACTTTTAAGGATAAAAAGGTGAACAAATCAGCCCTTCAGAAGGAAATGGGGCTGCCGGTTTCGGATGTGCCCGTGATAGGTCTGGTATCAAGGCTGTCAGGGCAAAAGGGCCTCAACCTGATCATCGAAAGGGTTGACGATTTCCTTAAGAAGGATCTTCAATTTATTCTGCTTGGAACTGGGGATGACTACTACCAGGACCAGTTCAGGAGAATAGCGGATCAATACCCGGGCCGGATCGCAATTCATATCGGTTATAATGCCCAGCTTGCGCAAAGGATCTATGCCGGCAGCGATATGTTCCTCATGCCTTCGCGTTTTGAGCCCTGCGGCCTTGGGCAGATCATCAGCCTGAGATACGGTACGATTCCGGTTGTCAGAGCAACAGGCGGTCTTGCAGAGACGATTATCGACTATGACGCCGATCAGGAACATGGAAACGGCTTTTCATTTATCAATTTTTCATCCGATGACATGATTGAAACGGTCGGAAGAGCAATAAGGTTATACATAGAAAATCCCGCAGAGTGGGAAAAACTGATTATCAGGGCTATGCATTCTGATTTTTCATGGAACAGTTCGGCCAGGAAATATGAAGACCTTTATATGCTTGCAGTAAATAAGAAGGTTGCCCGATGACAACAAAACAAAAGGTTTTGAAAATAATCGAAAAGTTTGATGAAATGTATCCGGATGCGGACTGCTCACTTGAGTATACAGATCCGCTCCAGCTCATGATCGCAACGCAGCTTGCCGCACAGTGCACGGATGCGCGCGTAAATATCGTCACAAGGGACTTGTTTCAAAAATACAGGACTGCAGAAGATTTTGCCGCGGCACGGCAGGAAGAGCTTGAGGAGGATATCAGATCGACGGGCTTTTATCACAATAAAGCCCGCAATATTATAGCTGCCTGCAAAATGCTGATCGACGATTTCGGGGGAACGGTCCCCTCCAATATGGAGGATTTACTGAAGCTCCCCGGAGTGGGTAGAAAAACGGCTAATTTGCTGCTGAATGACTGTTTCGGCGTGCCCGGCATTGTTGTGGATACCCATGCAAAGAGGCTTTCCAACAGGATCGGATTGACAGAAAACGAAGATCCGGAGAAAATAGAATATGACCTGATGAAGGTCGTGCCGAAAGAAAAGTGGGGGAGTTTTTGCCATCAGCTCGTTTTTCACGGCAGAGCGGTATGCAATGCCAGGAAGCCTTTATGCGGGGAATGCGGCATCCGCGAATATTGCAAGTATGGCATGAAACATTGAATTGCATGTCATTATTTTATTTTAAAGGATTTTGCCATTATCCAGAATAGTTCAGACTGTTTATTGTTCCATTTGCTTTCAGGAAGGAAATAACTCAGCCGGTACATCCTTTCATCCTGTTCCAGAAATACTTCCATCCCCTTATAATAGCCGTTTTGTGTCAGAACTGCATAATCCCATAGGTAGCCCTTTACGCCATTCAACTCTATATCTGACGTCTTGAAATATTTATACGTTTCCTGGGAAGTTTCTTTAGATTTTTTCAAAAATTCTTCAAGCGGATCCGTCAGCTTCCATACCTGTATGAAACCATGGGCTGAATCCTGCCTGTCACGGAAATCGATATGGTACAGTATGTCACCTCCGGTAAAGGTTTCTTCACTGATTAAAAAGGCTGAGGGATAATTAAAACTGAATTTTCCTTCGAGAGATTCGTAGTTGATAAAATGTCCGACCCGGGGATATGCAGGTGAGAAGGAAGCCCGTATTTCATGCTGCGGATCGGTATAGGACACCAGCACATTTTCAATTATGATGTCATATGGACAAGAAAACTCAAGGCAGGAATTTATTGTTATATGAAAAAGCATTGTATGGTCGATCAGATAGCTGCCAAATATGAAAAGCAATATCCATATTACGGCAGCGGACATGGAAATCAGCAGCTTTCGCCTGTAGTTCGGTATAATTATAATATGCATGAAAATCACTATCCTTTAACTCTTTGCAATTACGTATATAAGTTGAACAAATGATTTGAGATAATGGAAAAATAAATTTGTTCAACATCAAATCAAGGTAATATATATGAAAAAAACGTGATTCAATTCTTTTTCAATGTATGTATATGCATTTTTAAGTTATGAAATGAATAGGGATTCAGACATGCACCAAATAGTTGTATTTTAATAGAATAGTACTAACAGACCTTTTCAAGGGGGAGTTCAGTGATGAGAATAATGGTGTTGAAAATGCCGAGGCTTTTCGGAAGCTTCATTAAAAAAGTACTGAGAATGAAATAATAAAAAGCGAAGGAGCATCGAGCTCCTTCGCTTTTTATTAAGGCTGCAATAATGCAGCAATTAAATTTCAAGCAGTTGACTATATTGCCCTTGTTACCTTGTTTGAACGCAGGCATCTTGAACATACATGAATTGTCTTAGGAGTGCCGTTTTCAATAACCCTGACCTTTTTTACATTGGGCTTCCAGAACCTGTTGGTTCTTCTTACCGAGTGGCTAACATTGTTGCCATATACGGTATCCTTCTCGCAAATATCGCATTTTGCCATCTATATCACACCTCCTTTTAACTGGAGCTTTTATCCCACAAAGCATAACTATTTTAACACATAACATCCAAAAACCGCAAGGACTTTTTTAAATTATTTAAATTCCGCCACACTTCCTGACCTTGATTACAAATCCAAAATAGGGTATGGTAAAAGAAGGCGGCATATATTAGAATTGTATGGGAAAGCTCCGCGCATTCCCGGAGCAGGAAGCTACATTACATATGAAAACGGGAGCAGGTTGATGAACACGGACTCGGCAATATTGTTGAAAAAACCGGTACAATACCTCAAGGGAGTAGGTGAGGCGAAAGCTGCGCTATTCCGCCGTCTTGGCATATTTACAGTGGGAGACGTCATTGCTCATTATCCAAGGAACTATGAGGACCGAAGCAAACTGAAAAAAATAGCGGAGCTGCAGGATGGAGAACAATGCTCCTTTGAAGGCATAATTGCGTCAAAGGTAGCGGAATCCAGGCCGAGAAGAGGTCTTTCTCTGAGCCGTGTCCTTATAAAGGATGATACCGGCGTGATCAAGGCTTTGTGGTTCAACCAGTCTTACCTTAAAAATTATTTTAAACAAGGGGAAGAATATATTTTTTATGGAACAATTACGAAAAAAAATGTATTTGAAGTACTGAATCCGGTATATGAAAAATTAAATGAAACAGGCCAGGTGAATACCGGCAGGATCGTTCCGGTTTATCCTTCTACTGGAAAACTGACTCAAAATGCCATCCGCGCAGTAATTAGGACCGCTCTTGAATATGCCGGCGAGCATCCGGATGATACCCTTCCCGAATGGATACGGGAATATTACCATCTGGAAGGTATCCGATATTCGATACATAATATACATTACCCTGAAAGTGACGAAGCATTTTTTAAGGCACGCGAGAGATTGGTATTCGAGGAACTGCTGGTACTGCAGCTGGGACTGTCGAGCCTGAAAGCATCGACAAAAGAGAAGGGAGAAGGCATTCGTTTCAGTGCGGGTGCGGAGATCGGAAAACTGATCGCATCACTTTCATTTGAACTGACGAATGCACAGAAAAGAGTCTTTTCCGAAATCGAAACGGATATGGAGAGCAGTAAGGTAATGAACCGGCTCATTCAGGGTGATGTAGGTTCCGGCAAAACAATTATCGCGGTGCTTGCTCTTGCAAAGGCGGTAAAAAGCGGATATCAGGGTGCGTTGATGGCGCCGACAGAAATACTGGCAGAGCAGCATTTCCACTCCGTCGAGCCATTGCTGAGACCTTTCGGCATCAAAACAGCGCTGCTTACCGGCAATACTCCGCCGAAAGAGGCAAAGGGACTGTTGGAGCAGATAAGGGAAGGGAATGCGGATATCGTTATAGGTACAAATGCGCTGCTTGAGGAAAGAGTCGTTTTTAAAAGACTTGGGCTCGTAGTTACGGATGAACAGCACCGTTTTGGTGTAAGGCAGAGGGCGCTCCTTTCACAAAAAGGCAATCATGCCGACATGCTTGTCATGACTGCAACGCCGATACCAAGGACGCTTGCTCTGATATTGTATGGAGATCTGGACATATCTGTAATCGATGAGCTTCCGCCCGGGAGGAAAAAGGTAGAGACCTATGCAGTAGATTCTGCGATGCGGGATAGGATAAATAAATTTATAAGAAAACAAGTCGCGCAGGGGCGGCAGGTGTATATTGTCTGCCCTTTGGTGGAAGAATCGGATGCGGTTGAGGCAAAGGCCGCGTCGGAACTGGCTGATCAGCTCTCGCACAAAACATTCAGTGATTTGAGGGTGGCATTGATTTATGGAAAAATGAAGCCGGCTGAGAAAGATACCGTAATGTCACAATTTGCAAAGGGTGATACGGATATCCTTGTATCGACAACGGTCATTGAGGTAGGGGTCAATGTGCCAAATGCCTCGCTTATGGTGGTAGAGAACGCGGAAAGGTTTGGATTGGCACAGCTTCATCAGTTAAGAGGCAGGGTTGGCAGGGGTGAATACCAGTCCTATTGCGTTTTGTTTAATGAGAGCAGGGCCAGAGTGGCGGCAGAGCGCATGAAAGTCATGACGCAGACTGCAGACGGTTTCCTCATTTCGGAAAAGGATCTTGAACTGCGTGGGCCTGGTGACTTTTTTGGAACAAGGCAGCATGGCATACCGGAATTAAAAATAGCAAATCTCTATAAAGATATGGAAATACTGAAAAAGGCCCAGGAGGCTGCTTCTAAATTGATAGAGCAGGACAGGCTTCTGGAGAGCCCGGAAAACAGGCTGCTAGGCCGTGCAGTAAGAGAAAAGTTCGAAGATGCTGCAAAGTCTATCAGCATGAATTAGCAAAATAGGGAGGAATCAGCCATTTTACGAGTGATATCGGGTTCTGCAAAAGGTCACAAGCTGAAAACGATAAAAGGGACTTTAACAAGGCCTACATCCGACAAAGTGAAGGGGGCGCTTTTCAATATTATAGCCTTCAGGGTCGAGAACAGCATTGTACTGGATGCTTTTGCAGGTACGGGAAGCCTTGGCATCGAAGCCTTGAGCAGAGGCGCGTGCAGTGCGGTATTTATTGACAAAAGCCCTGAATGCTGTGAAACCATAAGGGAAAACTTGGCTCATACAAAGCTTGCAGATAAAGCGGATGTATATACGACAGATTTTGCAGCCGGAATAGAGAAATTGTTCAAAAAAGGGCAACGATTCGACTTGATTCTGTTGGATCCTCCATACAATAAAAATTTTATTCAAGAAACATTAAAAATATTGATAAAAAATGATATAATGAAGGACGATGGGATTATTGTAACAGAGCACAGTACATCAGACAGCCTGCCGGATACCGCTGGGAGGCTGGAGCTGACGGATACGAGAAAATATGGTGATACGATGATTTCGATCTATAGAGTCAGGGAGACGGTTCCTATTTGACTCAGTAAGGCGACCGATGGTCGCTCCTGCGTACGGCACAATAGCAGGCCTGTAATTATACGCAGTATAACCGTAAATGTTTTAACGTGTTATTTGCGGCCGTGTCGGTTGCGGTATTAGCGGAAGAAAAGGAAACGAATAAATAATAAGGATGGTAACTTGAACGAATGATTTTTGTATACCCGGGAAGCTTTGATCCCGTAACAAACGGGCATCTTGATATCATAACCAGGGCGGCCCGCATCTGTGACGAGTTGATTGTGGCAGTAGGAAGCAATGAGAGCAAGAAACCCTTATTTACAGTGGAAGAGCGCATTGATCTGATCAAGTGTGCATTGGACGGCAGGGAGGATATCAAAGTAACAAGTTTCACAGGGCTTTTGGCCGACTTTGTAAAAAAAATGGGTTCAAAAACTGTGATAAAAGGCCTTAGAGCTGTGTCGGATTTTGAATATGAGTTTCAGATGGCATTATTGAATAAAAACCTCGAGCCGGATATGGAGACACTTTTTATGATGACCAGCGTAAATTATTCATATCTGAGTTCAAGCGCAGTAAAGGAAATTGCAAGAAACGGCGGCAAAATCGATGGACTGGTACCGGATTGCATAAAAGACAGAGTTGTAAAGAAGCTGGCCTTGAGGCCGGGCATTTAGGGGGTTTAATCATGGAGATACTTTCCATACTGGAAACTTTGGAAGACTTGGTGGAAAAAAGCGTAAGCGTTCCCTTCTCAGGTAAATGCCTGGTGGATAAGGAAGAAATACTTGAGATCATAAAGGAAGTACGGCTGAAGCTTCCGGATGACATAAAACAGGCTAAATGGGTGAAGGAGGAAAGGGTTAGGATCCTCGCGGAAGCTCAAAAGGAAGCAAACAATATTATCAAGGATGCGGAAAGCAAGATTGCTTCTTTGGTAGACGAACATGAAATTACGAAAAAAGCATATGAACAGGCAAATGAAATCGTGGCAGGCGCGCAGAAAAATGCGCGTGAAATAAGGCTCGGAACAAAAGAATATGCAGACAGCGTCTTGGATAAGGTGGAAGAAATTTTGAATGATACTCTGGAAGTCATAAAAATGGACAGACAGGAACTGAAATAGCAATTTCGTTTTTATTTCAGACGGCCTGTTTTAAACCTTCCTATTGTATTGATCAATGTATATAGTATAATAACGGCCAAAAGCATCCATATAGATGTTCCGAAAGAATGCAGCCAGTCATTCAGACTTGCAGCTTCCATGCTGAGGACGGGCTCGTATGAGTGTAAATCGAGATTCAGCCAATTAAAGCCAAGACAAGTATATAAAGCTGACAGTATACCCTGCAAAAGCTTGCCAAGCAGGTATGGAGAAACGCTTACACCTGTATTTGAAGCGATGCTCATTACCTGGAAATGTACGGATAGCCCGGCCCAGCCGATGATCAAGCTTGCTGCAGGCAACTGAAGTGATAATGGCACACCTGAAACGGAACTGATCAGGCGGGAGCCGGTCGTTATCTCAAAAAGACCGCTTAAGACCCCTCTTATAATCCTCTCGTCAATCCCGAAAGGCGTCAGGATCCTGAAAAATAAAGCAGCGAAAGACCCAATGATACCGGTTTCCGTCAATAACCTGATGATTACAGAGAAAAGAACAATAAAGCCTCCGATAGTCAAAATCGTTGAAACAGAGCTTTTTACTGCATTGCCCAACAGGACTCGGAAGTCTGTTCTGCTGTTGCCGTTAT
>JBDKVA010000080.1:0-29960 GCA_039679375.1 Clostridiaceae bacterium | reverse complement strand
CCAATCCGGAAGTTGAAATTCAATTGCGGCTTGAAAACGGCAGCAGACAATTCGTTTTCAATTCACGCGAAGCGAGCCAGGCACTTGGTGAAGTACCATTATCGGAGTTCACAGTGGTTCAGTGGCTCAGGGAATATATAAAAGAAGGTTTGACAGATATATTTGGAGGTGTGTTAAGTGAAATCAATAGCTGATCTTGAAGCAATAAGGACACAGACGTTAAATCAGATAAAAATGAGATCCAACAAAAACGGCATACGTGTCGTCGTAGGAATGGCAACCTGCGGAATAGCAGCCGGAGCAAGACCTGTTATGAATGCTTTTGTTGAAGAGCTCGGCAAAAGGAAGCTCAGTGATGTAACAGTAACAATGACAGGTTGCATCGGTGTCTGCAGGCTGGAACCCATTGTTGAAATTTTCAATGCAGATGGTACGAAAGTTACCTATGTAAAGATGACTGCTGAAAAGGCTAAACGTATTGTAGCTGAACATATTGTAAACGGAAGAGTTTGCGAAGATCTTACGATAGGAGCTGCAGAAGCAGAAAGCAAAAAATAAACCGTACCATAATATTTAATTAAAATTGCAGGGAGGGAGCAAAATGGAATTTTTCAGGGCTCATGTACTGGTTTGTGGCGGTACTGGATGTACATCATCAAATTCCGCTGAAATTAAAAAAGAGTTCGAGGCTCAAATAAATAAAAACAAACTGGACAAGGAAGTAAAAGTGGTTACTACCGGATGTTTCGGCTTATGTGCTTATGGTCCGATTGTTGTTGTATATCCTGAAGGCGCCATGTATACCATGGTAAGAGTAGAGGATGTGCGGGAAATTGTAGAGGAGCATCTCGTAAAGGGCAGAATTGTAAAAAGACTGCTTGCAGGGAACAAGGAAGCCAGTGATACTACAAAATCACTTGAAAACGTTAACTTTTTCAAAAGACAGGTTAGAATTGCACTTAGAAATTGTGGTGTAATCAATCCTGAAAGCATTGATGAATATATCGCTTATGATGGATACAAGGCACTTTCCAAGGTACTGACGGAAATGACACCCGAGCAGGTCATAGAAGAAGTCAAAAAGTCCGGACTCAGAGGCAGAGGCGGCGCAGGGTTCCCAACAGGCCGGAAGTGGGAATTTGCCGCTAAGTCTGTGAATGACACGAAGTATGTATGCTGCAACGCTGATGAAGGCGACCCGGGGGCATTTATGGATAGAAGCGTGCTGGAGGGCGACCCGCACAGTGTGCTTGAAGCCATGGCGATTGCAGGGTATGCAATCGGATCAAATCAAGGATATATTTATGTAAGAGCAGAATACCCGATAGCTGTCAAGAGGCTTAATATTGCAATTGAACAGGCTAAAGCATACGGCCTTCTGGGGAATAACATTTTTGGTACGGATTTCAGCTTTAACCTGGAGCTGAGACTTGGTGCAGGAGCATTTGTCTGCGGTGAGGAAACGGCACTGATGACCTCAATAGAAGGAAAGCGCGGCGAACCGAGGCCAAGGCCTCCATTCCCGGCCGTAAAGGGATTATGGCAGAAACCGTCGATTTTAAATAATGTTGAAACTTTTGCAAACATTCCAGTTATTTTCAATAAGGGCGCTGAATGGTTTGCGAGCATCGGTACTGAAAAGAGCAAGGGAACAAAGGTATTTGCATTGGGCGGAAAAATAAACAATACCGGCCTTGTGGAAGTACCGATAGGTACTACTGTAAGAGAGGTAATTTATGATATAGGCGGAGGCATACCGAACGGAAAGAAATTCAAAGCGGCACAGACAGGCGGACCTTCAGGCGGATGTATCCCAGCAAGCCAGCTTGATACCCCGATAGATTATGAAACACTTATCCAAATGGGCTCCATGATGGGCTCCGGCGGAATGATCGTAATGGATGAGGACAACTGTATGGTCGACATAGCGAGGTTCTTTCTCGATTTTACTGTTGATGAGTCGTGTGGTAAGTGCCCGCCGTGCCGTATAGGAACCAAGAGAATGCTTGAAATACTTGAAAAGATTACCGGAGGCAAGGGTGAAGAGGGCGACATCGAGAAGCTCGAAATACTTGCAAAAAATATAAAGGCTTCGGCGCTTTGCGGCCTCGGACAGACGGCTCCGAATCCGGTGCTCAGCACGCTCAGGTATTTCAGGGACGAATATGAGGCTCATGTGAGAGATAAGAAATGTCCTGCGGGAGTTTGCAAATCCATGATGAGTTATGTTATACATTCGGACGTCTGCAAGAGCTGCGGAATATGCGCCAAGAATTGTCCTGTTGGCGCAATAAGCGGCGAGAAGAAGGTTCCTTATGTAATAGATCAGGAGAAATGCATCAAATGCGGTGCATGTATGGAAAAATGTCCGTTTAAAGCGATATTCAAGAATGCATAACAAGGAAAGGGGACACACCTCAAAAGTACGTTGCGAGGAATGTCCCCGATGGAAAGGGGACACACCGCATAAGGAAAGGGGACACACCTTCAAATACCATAACAAGGAATGTCCCCGATACCAAAGCGAGGAATGTCCCCGATAGGAAGTATTACGGGTAAAGGAGAGTGTAAAGAAGATGGACATGGTCAATATTACGATTGATACGCGAAAAATACAGGTTCCCAAGAATTATACCGTTTTGGAGGCTGCAAGATATGCAAATATTGATATCCCGACGCTTTGCTTCCTGAAGGACATCAATGAAATAGGCGCATGCAGGATGTGCGTTGTTGAAATAAAAGGTGCAAGAAGTCTTCAGGCAGCATGCGTTTATCCTGTTTCCGAAGGGCTTGAAGTATATACCCAGACACCAAATGTCAGGGAAGCCAGAAAAGTCACATTGGAACTGATACTATCAAACCACGAGAAGAAATGTCTCACCTGTGTAAGAAGCAGGAATTGTGAATTACAGAAGCTCAGTGAAGAACTCAATATAAAGGAAATACGATTTGAAGGCGAAATGATAAAGCATCAGATAGATGATCTTTCACCTTCAATCGTCAGAGATCCCAACAAGTGCGTACTTTGCAGACGTTGTGTCAACATGTGCAAAAATGTTCAGAAGGTTGGCGTTATAGACACCACCGAACGAGGCTTCAAGACTATAGTGGGTTCAGCCTTCAACAAATCTCTAACAGAAGTGCCCTGCATCAACTGTGGGCAGTGTATTACAGTTTGCCCGGTTGGAGCGCTCAGGGAAAAAGACGATACCGACAAGGTATGGGCCGCCCTTGCTAACAAGGATCTGCATGTAGTTGTACAGACTGCTCCGGCTGTCAGGGTCGCACTTGGTGAGGAATTTGGAATGCCTATAGGAACCAGGGTAACTAGCAACATGATTGCGGCACTCAGGCGTCTTGGCTTTGCAAAGGTGTTTGATACCGATACAGCCGCTGACCTTACCATTATGGAAGAAGTCACCGAGCTGGTAAACAGGATCAAAAACGGTGGGAAGCTTCCTGTTATCACTTCCTGCAGCCCCGGCTGGATTAAATTCTGTGAGCACAATTACCCTGAATTCCTTGATAATCTGTCCAGCTGCAAATCACCCCACGAGATGTTCGGTGCAGTGTTAAAATCCTACTATGCTGAGAAGATGGGCATCGACCCGGCCAAGATGTTTGTTGTATCCATCATGCCATGTACCGCAAAGAAGTTTGAGTCGAAACGTCCGGAATTGTCTTCAACAGGTTATCCGGATGTAGATGTTGTCCTGACTACCAGGGAACTGGCCAGGATGATCAGGGAAGCAGGTATTGACTTCACTGATCTCCCGGAGAGACATTTTGACGAACCTATGGGTGGAGCAACAGGTGCTGCTGTAATATTTGGAGCAACAGGCGGAGTTATGGAGGCGGCATTGAGATACCTGGTGGAGCTGCTGGAAGGCAAACCGCTTGAGAAGATTGAATTTGAGGCGGTCAGAGGATTGGAAGGCGTAAAGGAAGCAACGCTCGTTGTAGCCGGAATGACCATAAAGGCTGCAGTAGCTCATGGTACCGGAAATGCCAGGAAGCTGCTTGACAAAATGAAGAACGGTGAAGCTCAATATCACTTCGTAGAAGTGATGGCCTGCCCCGGCGGTTGTGTAACCGGCGGAGGACAGCCGATACAGCCTTCACAGGTAAGAAGCTGGGTTGATCTCAGAGCGGAGAGAGCAAAAGCAATTTATGCAGAGGATGAAAGTCTGCCTCTCAGGAAGTCACAGGACAACCCGTATGTCAAGAAGCTATATAAAGAGTACTTCGAGCATCCCGGAAGCCACAAGGCACACGAACTGCTCCATACGCATTATGCACCGAGGGAAAATTACCCGGAAGAGTAATATTGGTGCGGTTAATGACATAACGGTTAAATAGACTGGAAAGCTGAAATGTTTGATTTTGTATATATATAAGGGCAACGGAATTTATCTCTGTTGCCCTTTTCACTTATTTTCACTTTATTTTAACATTTTTTTATTTGAATACGGGCATGAACAACATTATAATGGAATGGTAAAATATAGACAATGGAGAGATACGGATGGGATCAAATAAAAATATTATTATTTGGATAGGGATCCTGGCCCTGATAGGGATTATTCTTGTGATGGTTGCCTGTGAAACAGGGGTGCTGACACATCAACAGAAACCTCAGCCGTCTGCCGAGCCGGAAAAGACCGTTATCACAATGCCCGGCCCGGAAACAACGCAGCAGGAGGGTACACAGCTTGTGACATTGCCGGAGGAAAAAACCACGAAACTCACTGTTGGCAAGCCGTACTCAGGAAAGCTGGTTGAAGAGGGCACCACAAATGTCCTCATTATCGGTCGGGATAAGGTAAACAACCTTTACGATACAATAGGTATTGCCAGCATAAACAAAAAGAATAAAACATTAAAATTTATAATGATTCCACGTGACACTTATATAGAATACAATGATGAAATAATTTCAAAACTTAAATCGCTGCATCTCGACAAGGAGCCGGGTGTGTTTAAAATTAATTATGCTCATCACGTAGGCAGCAAGATAGAGTACAGCGGCAAGTTTAAATCAGGTCCGACAAGCTTTTTAGCCGAGGTTGTAAAAGAAAAGTTCGGAGTGGAAGCAGATGATTATGTCAACATCAATCCGAGCGGCTTCAAGGAACTGATCGACTACCTGGGCGGCGTAGATATCAATGTGCCGTATGATATGGATTATGAAGATCCCAGCCAGGATCTGTACATACACATTAAAAAAGGATCCCAGCACCTCGGCGGAGAAGATGCGGAAGGCTTTGTGAGATTCAGGCAGGGCTACAGGGAGGACGGTACATTTTTCGAAATCGGAGATACGAAGAGGAAAGAAAACCAGCTGAACTTCATTAAAGCATTAATAAAACAGAAGGGTACCATAAAAAATGCAGGAAAGATACCCGGAATGATCAGCCTTCTGGGCAAAAATATACAGCACAGCATAGGACTGGGCGATGCTTTGCAGACATATATCGGAATGGCAAAGGATATAATATCGGATAAATATGAAATAACGACGGAAAATCTCAGCAGTGATAAGATGATAAGAGTAAACGGCGCTTCACATATGGTATTCGATTAATTGAATGAAATTTTCTGAACGCCTGTCTTCGCAAACATCATAGAATCACTGCTGTTTGCAGAGACATTCGTCAAGAAAATTGGTTCATTCAGTATAGATTAATCGCGAAACTTGCGAATAAAGTCGCAGACAGTAAGACTTATTTGGCTGAATACGCGTATCATTACTGTATAAAGCAAATAGAAGAAATAGAAAGAGGAAAATGTATGATTGACATCCGGAATGTTTCAAAAAGTTATAATAAAGGCTCGGTTAAAGCAGTCGACAACTTGAGCCTTAAGGTCAACAAAGGTGAAATATTCGGCTTTCTTGGCCCCAATGGCGCAGGAAAGACCACTACAATCAAAATGATGATCGGCCTTCTCAATCCGGACGAAGGAGAAATACTGATCAATGGCGCAGATATCCGTAAAAATGCCCTCGAGGCAAAGAAAAACATAGGTTATGTACCGGACAACCCAAATCTGTATGAGAGGCTCTCAGGCACAGAATACCTCAATTTTATGGCAGATGTCTACCAGGTGCCGGCTATGGAGAGGAAGCAGAGGATCGAGTATTACCTTGAAATGTTTGAATTGAAGGATGCCGCATCTGATCTGATCAAAAGCTACTCACACGGCATGAAGCAAAAAATAGCGCTTACAGGTGCATTAATACATAATCCTGCAGTGTGGATACTTGATGAACCGATGGTCGGGCTTGATCCAAAATCGGCGCACCTCCTCAAGGAACAAATGAGGGAGCACTGCGACAAAGGTAATACCGTATTCTTCTCGACGCATATACTTGAAGTGGCGGAAAAGCTCTGCGACAGGATCGGCATCATCCACAGGGGCAAGCTGATAGCAAGCGGAACCATGAGTGAGCTAAGGCAGGGCGACAATAAGGATTCTCTCGAAAATATCTTTTTGGAGTTGACCGAAAAATGAAACCATTTACCTCTTTTTTGAGAATGCAGCTGAATGTGAATTATGGCATTTCAGCTCTTAAATACCGTTTTACGCGTGAAAAGAAAAAGCTTTGGGAGCCGATACTGATAGCGGTAGTGATCGTTATTTCATTATTGCCGCTGCTGACCATGTACACGTTGATGATGTCCGGAATATTTGCGGCCGGCACTGTGCTGAATCAGCCTGAAATCGTTCTGACGATCGCATTTCTTTTTACACAGCTCGTTATTTTGTTCTTTGGAATATTTTATATCATGGGCATGTTTTACTTTTCACAGGACCTGGAATCGTTAGTGCCGCTGCCGCTCAAGCCGTATGAAGTAGTGGGCGGCAAGTTTGCCGTCGTTATGGTGAATGAGTATCTCACAGCGCTGCCGATCCTGTTGCCTCCTCTGATCATTTATGGTACAGGAACAGGACAGGGCTTGTTTTTCTGGATCAAGAGCCTGCTGCTCATCATAGTGTCGCCTATTATACCGCTTGCTGCGGCCGCATTGATTATTATGATCCTGATGAGGTTTATCAACTTCAGGAGGTATAAGGATTTATTTGCCATAATAGGCGGATTTGCTGCTATTTTCCTTGGTGTGGGCATTAGCATGTTTTCACAGAACTTAAGCAGAGCGGGAGAACCCGATTTTTTCAATAACCTTGTCTTAAGTCAGTCGGGACTGATCGAACTGATCGGCAGCAGATTTCCGCCAAGCATATGGGCGACGAAGGGCTTATCAGAAGGAGGCTTTGCCGGGCTGGGATACCTGATCCTATTCTTTGCCGTCAGCGTATTACTGTTTTTGCTGCTTTTGTGGCTGTCTAACGCACTGTTCTACAAGGCGCTTCTTGCCGGCCAAGAGGTTACAAGAAGAAAAAGGATGATGACAGGCGAACAGCTGAACAGGCAGTACAGGAAAGTGACAAGCCCCGTATCGGCGATCATGGCGCGAGAGTGGAAAATACTGTTCAGAACGCCTATTTACGCATTAAACGGCCTTGCAGGAACACTCATGGGACCTACCATGGTACTGGTCATGTTTTTCGCACAGGGCAGCGATAAGGACGCGACACAGCTTTTTGAAGCGATAAACAATCCCGAGGCAGCGCCGTATATAATACTTGCCGGACTTGGGCTGATGCTGTTTACGGCAGGTATGAACCTTGTTGCTTCCACATCCCTGTCCAGGGAAGGGAAGACCTTCTGGATCACCAAATTGGTGCCGGTTTCCGCAAAACAGCAGGTAACAGCCAAGTTTCTCATGAGCTATATCATATCTGCAATCGGAATTATTATAACGGGCGTCATCATGTGGGTATTCATGAAAGTGCAGCCGTTATGGGTATTGAGTTCGATCCTGGTTGGAATGCTCGGGTCTGTTTCCATGGTTGCACTGAACCTTCTGCTGGACGTATTCCATCCGAAGCTCATATGGAACAGTGAACAGGAAGCCATGAAGCAGAATATGAACGGCGGCATAGGAATGCTGCTGTCCTTACTTATACTGATCATACTTGGTGTTGTGGTATTTGTCATGCTGGCGGTAAAGCTGCCGATGTGGCTGGTATTTATTGCGATCGGCGTAGTGTCTGTCATACTTGGATTGCTTTCCCTGCTGGCGCTTTATGCGGTTGCGGATAATAAATACCGGGAGCTGGAAGCATAATGCATAACAGTAGTAAATAATATAACCAGGAGGATATAAAGTGGCAAAAAAAATATGGAAACCTTCAACGCTGCTCAATCCGGTACCGGTAGTCATGGTGACCTGTACGGATGAGACGGGGAAGCCAAATATAATAACGCTGGCATGGGCCGGAACGGTCAACTCGAACCCGCCGATGCTGTCCATATCCATAAGGAAGGAAAGATATTCACACGGCCTTATAATGGCGAGGGGGCAGTTCGCAGTGAACCTGACGACACAGAAGCTGGCTTTTGCCACTGATCTTTGTGGCGTCAAGTCGGGCAGGGACACAGATAAATTTAAAGCTGCCAAATTGACTCCGGAGAAAGCATCGGTCATTGATGTGCCTATTATAAAGGAAAGCCCGGTTTCACTTGAATGTATCGTGAAAAACACTTTGGAGCTTGGCAGCCATGATATGTTTGTAGCCGAAATCGTAGCGGTGGATGTCGATGAAGAGCTGATTGATGAAAGCGGTAAGCTGGCGTTGGAAAAAGCCGGACTTATCGGCTACTCGCACGGCAAATACTGGGCTCTGGGAAAAGAACTGGGCTTCTTCGGCTACTCTGTGGCAAAAAAGAAGAACATTAAACGGTAAAAAAGAGCTGCAGCACCTTTTACGGAACTGCAGCTCTATTTGCTTTTTATTACTTTGCCGCAAGCACCTTTTTAAGTTTGGCAAACCTCGGCAGACCATTTTCAATAGGCGGAGCCGATTCACCCTGTATCAGCGGCAGCGCATATTTGATGAATTCATTATTGAGGCCGTTGCCTTCCTTATTGATCCATTCACGCGGAATCTTCTTTTCCGCATTTGCTACATCCGTAAGGTTGATCAGTTTGATATTGCACTTATAAACCGGCCCTTCCGCTCTTTCAAAGGCTACCATGAAGTCGGTCTTGCCTTCAACAGCATACCGTACTGCCATTTGACCAGCCAAATATGCTTCGTTTACATCCGTGAGGGAACCGAGGTGTGCAGCACATCTTTGCAGAAGACTGAATTCGATGCCTCGTACCTTTGCACCGGTTTTTTCCTTCAGCATGTTGGCAAGCGTAACGGCTAGACCGCCCAGCTGTGCATGCCCGAAAGCATCCTTGCTTTTAGCGAGATCTGAACCGTATTCTGAAATGTATGTGCCGTCCTTGTCCCGGATGCCTTCTGAAACTGCGATAATGACATTGTTCTGCTTTTTGTATATCTCAGAAGCCTCGGAAATGAACTTGTCTACGTCAAACGGAATTTCAGGCAGATAGATCAGATCCGGACCGAATCCTGCGTATGAGGCAAGAGCGGATGCAGCCGTGAGCCAGCCTGCATTTCTTCCCATGATTTCAAGAACGGTGATCATACCTTTGTCATATACACGCGCGTCATGATAGACTTCCATTGTAGAGGTGGCGATATATTTTGCTGCGCTTCCGTATCCCGGGCAGTGGTCCGTTCCCCAAAGGTCGTTGTCAATCGTCTTCGGCACGCCCATAACCCTGCATTCGTAGCCGGACTTCTGCATGTATTTGCTGATCTTGTTGCAGGTATCCATGGAGTCGTTGCCGCCATTGTAGAAGAAATAGCGGATATTGTACTTCCTAAAGACTTCCAGCAGCCTCTTGTAATCCGTCTCATCCTCTTCTGCTTTCTTGAGCTTGTAGCGTACGGATCCGAGAGCGGAGGAAGGGGTGGTCTTCATCAGATCGAGTTCATGGGAATCTTCCTTGCTCATATCATAGAATTTTTCTTCAAGGATTCCCTTGATTCCATGAGCTGCGCCGTAAACCGCAGTGATTGCTCCCTGCCTGAGCGCTTCCTGGAAAACGCCTGCTGCGCTGGCATTGATAACAGAGGTTGGTCCGCCGGACTGTCCAAAAATTGCTGCACCTTTCAATTCGCTCATAATTATAATCATTCCTTTCGCAAACTTTCACTATAATGCTTTATGCAATGCTGCATCCTGCAATAAGGCCTAAATGTACATACATTAGAATACCCTGTGTATGTCAAAATAAAATATAACATAAGAGTTACCAAAATGCAATTATACATCGACATTTTTTTAACATTCATCAATTATTCCTTGATTTTGAGTTGAAATCTGATAAAATGATTATGATAAATTTGTAACAAATACATAATCTATCGATGTGATGCAATAGAAAAATTATAAAATAAAGGAGTTGTTCTTATGGCATTGGTTACATCTACAGAAATGTTCAAAAAAGCTTACGAGGGCGGTTATGCTATCGGCGCTTTTAATGTAAACAACATGGAAATCGTACAGGGAATTACCGAGGCGGCAAAGGAAGTAAACGCACCGCTTATCCTGCAGGTTTCCTCAGGCGCAAGGAAATATGCAAATCACACATACCTGATGAAGCTGGTTGAAGCTGCTATCATAGAAACGGGCCTTCCAATCTGCCTTCATCTTGATCATGGCGATACATTTGAGCTCTGCAAATCCTGTGTAGACGGAGGTTTTACATCCGTTATGATCGACGGCTCGCATTTTCCGTTTGAAGAAAACATCAAGCTGACCAGGCAGGTCGTGGAATACGCGCACGCTCATGGCGTTGTGGTTGAAGGCGAGCTTGGCAGGCTGGCAGGAGTAGAGGATGCGGTCAATGTATCGGCGGAAGACTCATCCTATACAAGGCCTGATGAAGTTGAGGAGTTCGTTTCGAAGACAGGTGTTGACTCTCTGGCGATCGCAATCGGCACAAGCCATGGCGCATTCAAATTCAAAGGTGAGCCGAAGCTCAGGTTTGATATTCTTGATGAAGTCTCAAAGAGGCTTCCGGGCTTCCCGATCGTTCTCCATGGTGCTTCCTCCGTTATACCCGAGCTGGTCGACAAGATTAACAAGTACGGCGGAAACATGCCGGGCGCAAGGGGAGTACCGGAAGATATGCTGAGAAAGGCCGCCAGGTCTGCTGTCTGCAAGATCAACATCGACTCGGATTTGAGGCTTGCCATGACTGCTACGATAAGGGAATACTTTGCGCAGCATCCCGATCACTTTGACCCGAGGCAGTATCTGAAGCCTGCAAGAGAGGCCATCAAACAGCTTGTTAAAAACAAGCTCGTCAATGTCCTTGGCTGCGACGGCAAAGCATGATAGTACAAAATGAGGCTTCTGCATTGATTGCAGAAGCCTCTGCTGTTACATTCCAAACATTTTTTCCTTGAGATCAAGATAATACATGTAGTTTTCCGGGCTGACATCGGGTGGGCACCTATGATCGCAAAACGGTATGTAGCCTCCGTGTTCAACAAGAGGGACAAGACTTTCCAAATAAGCCTTGATAGCTTTTTTGCCGGCTATTAGCTGTAATTTGTCAACACCACCCATTATTCTTAACTGGTCTTCATATTTTCTTAAAAGCTCCGCTGGATGAGTACAGCTGTTGACTTCAAACGGAAACAGGCAGTTTATGCCCCCTTCGAGAAGATAGGGAAGAATAGGCCTCACATCTCCGTCACAATCCGTATACCAGATATCTATACCGTGCTTGAGCAGCTTTGCTTTTATTCTTTTATATCTCGGCATGACAATATCTCTGAAAAAATTCACTGATACAATCGGACCATTCTTGAAGCAAATGTCCTCCCAGCCCGAAGCATAATCAAAATTGAAATGGGGCAGGACCTGATCAAGGAATTCTTCAACAAGCAGGCAGCATGTTTCCACCATATCTTCGACCATTTCAGGATAATCATAGCAGGCATATGCCAGACCTTCAAAGGTCAGCATATCGCGTATTTTGCCGATCATGGAGCCGCAGTATACGCCAAGCGGATAATCACGGTCTTCCGGATACTTCTTCTTCAAAGAATCAATATTGACTTTGCGGCGGCTGTCACCCAATTTAAACCTCTCTGCCTTGCATTTTCTCCAGTCCTCGGGAGTTACAACCGTAGCTTTAATATAATGAGGAATGGTGTCATGCTTATCCTTTGGAACTTCAGCGAGAAGCCCGTTGCCATTGATTAAAATCCTTGAGGTTTCGTTTTCTCTTACTGTTCTTGTCTTAAAAGGCGGGCACATCCATATCTTACCGTTTATACATTCGATCCTGTCAAAATTAAAAAACTTATTTGCCTTTTCTTCATCTATGATACCATTATTAACAAATATATCCCACTTTCTATAGTTTTCCTCCCAATAGCCGAATTCCATATTGAAGCTTCGGTCAACCGGTTTATAATGCATTTGATTATTGAACCTTTCGCGGTCTGTCATGGTACCTGTCCACTTTTCCCTGCATGATTTTATTTTCATTATTTTGACCTCCTTAATAATTTCATCTGCAGCCTTGCATAAATTTACCTATTGTGCCGGTTGGCCGGCACAATACGGTAAATTTGTCTGGATTCTATAAAAATATTGCAGCAGCAATATTTTTATTATAATATTATATTTATAGGCTACCAATACCATGTATTGCTGAAAAATATAAATATATTGCTATCAAATGTTGAAGATTTGCATTATCGTTAAGGGAGAAGTATAAGTTATGAAAGAATACTGGCTTGATGCAAAATCTGCGGCAAAGGGCTCCGTTTCATATAACCACACTCCAAGCATAGTGGCAAAATCAACGTTTTTTTATATGCAAAGTATTGGGCATTTCCATTGCGATACGAGCTACTATACAAAAAGGGAAGGCTACAAAAGTATCCTGCTCATATGTACCATTTCGGGAAAAGGATATGCAAAGTACCGTAACAGGGAGTACGAACTTGATGCAGGAAAGGTGCTTTTGATGGATTGCTACGATTATCAGGAATACTGTACATACAAAAAAAGCTCATGGGAAATCAAATACATCCATTTTTACGGAAGCACGAGCCAGGAGTATTTCAATATCATATATGAAAGGTATGGCGCTGTTATTGAACTTAAGGATTGTTCCGAATTGCATGCCATACTGGATGAAATGCTGGGAATTGCTGCAAAAAGAGATCTTTTCCCCGAAGCGAGGCTATCCATGCTGATTGTGCAATTGCTTACCTGTTTGCTGCTTAAAGGCGGTGATTCGGACGGCAGCTATAACGTAAAGGTATCGGACGGTCATGTGAAAATGGCATTGGAATTCGTCGAGAGAAACTATAATAAAAATATTTCGCTTTCAGATATGGCTGTTTATTCCTTCTGCAGCAAATATCATTTTGCCAGATTATTCAAAAAAGTCACTGGCTATGGTCCATATGAGTATATAATGAAATACAGGGTAAATGTGGCAAAAAATTTATTGAAAAATACTGAAAAGCTTGTAGAGGATATTGCAGAAAGTGTCGGCTTTGCCAGCACCAGCAATTTTGTAAGGGCTTTCAGAGAGTTTGAAGGAATGACACCGCTTAAATATCGCAAGTATTGGAACTAAGCTTTTTGCGAATAAACCATATCGATATGTCAATACTATACAAGTGGTCTGTAACAGCCAAAACATGGGTATGCAGACCACAACAATTAAGGAAGTGTCTTTGTAATACTTTAAATGTATATAGAAGAATGAAGTGTTACAAAACACTAGTCGAATAAAGAGAGGAAAGCAGCAGATTCTGTTTTGCGGGGTGTCGGCTTGCAGAGTGCTATGAAAATAGGTATTCCTAGAAGCTTGTTTTATTACAGATTCATATCATTATGGGAAGTGTTTTTTACTGAGCTGGGTGCTGTGGTCATCGTCTCGGATCCGACGAACAAACGGATACTGGACGACGGTGTGAAGGCTTGTGTGGATGAAGCCTGCCTGCCGGTCAAACTTTTCCATGGACATGTGATGAACCTGGTCGGCAGGGTGGATTACATTTTTATTCCCAGATTTACAAGTATATCAAAGAAAGAGTATATCTGCCCGGAATTCGGGGGGCTTCCGGACATGGTAAGACATACGCTGAAAGGCTTGCCTGAACTGATTGATACGGAAATCAACATGTGGACCTCGGAAAACGGTGCAGTGAAAGCCGCAATCGAGACAGGAGCAAGGCTTGGCGCAGGAAAAAGCGCTTCAAGAGCAGCTTTTATGAAAGCCATGGAGAGCTATAAGGATTTCAGAAGGCGTGAGCTTAACGGCGATATTCCATTTACCTCAGATAAAAGAGACGTCCCTTTGCCGACACCTTTGTCTCCCCAAGACAAGAGAACCGTCCCCTTGTCTGGCTCCGGCATAGTGTGTAATCAGGCAACAGCTTCCCCGGGAAGGTTGAGGATCGCTCTGGTCGGGCACCCCTATAATATTTACGACAGATATATCAGTATGAATATGATCGGGAAACTGAAAAAATACGGTGCAGAGGTTGAAACAATAGAAATGGTTGGCGCGGGTGACATAGAAAAGCAAACTACAAGACTGTCAAAGCCGATGTTCTGGAACTACGGCAGGAATGCATACGGCGCAGCACTTCATATGGCAGCATCCGGCGGAATTGACGGCATGATTTGCCTGTCGAGTTTTGGCTGCGGGATTGACTCATTTGTCCATGATCTTATTGAACGTAAAATACGCAGAGAATATCAAATACCCGTCATTACGATTACAATAGACGAGCATTCGGGAGAAGCCGGCTTCAATACAAGGCTGGAGGCTTTTGTCGATATGCTGCGCTGGAGAAGATCAAATGAAAATAACATTTCCTCATCTGGGTAATACCTATATCAGTGTCAAGTCCCTGTTGGATGATCTGGGAGTAGAATACATCATACCGCCCTTCAACAACAAGAAGGCGCTGGAATTGGGCACCAGGCTTGTTCCTGAGATGGTATGCCTGCCTCTTAAGATCAACATAGGCAATTATATACAGGCGTACGGATCGGGGGCTGATACCATTATCATGGCAGGTGGCTGCGGACCATGCAGGTTCGGCTATTACTGCGAATTGCAACAGGAAATACTTCATGATGCAGGCTATGACATGGAAATGATAACATTTGATTTAACCAAAGGAAACGTCAGGAAGCTTATCGATCAGCTCCGCAGGGTACCTGTCAAGGCGCGGCCTTATGAAATACCGGCTATTGCCGCCCGTGCACTCAGAATAGTAAAGAAAGTGGACGAGCTTGAAATGCTTTCCTTCAAACTAAGAGTACGGGAAGAGGAGTCAGGCAGTGTAAGCGGGATCTATAACAGTTTTCGGACAAAAGTGCTCGATACGGTCGGAACAAAAGCAGTACTGGATCTCTTGGATGAAACGGAAGCAAAGCTTGGGCAAATCAGGCTGAACCGGATTAAAAGGCCGCTGAGGATAGGTATTGTCGGGGAAATCTATACCGGAATTGAGCAGTTCGCAAGCTTCAATATTCAGGAAAGGCTTGGAACAATGGGGATTGAGGTAGACAGAAAGGTTACGGTCAGTAATTGGGTCTTTGACCATATTATCAAAAAGCATCTTCACATGCCCCGGGACAATAGCTGTGAGATAGCGGCAAAGCCATGGCTTGGAACGATGATCGGCGGGCATGCGCAGGAAACAGTCGGTAATACCGTACTATATGCAAGGAATAATTATGACGGTGTGATTCAGATATTTCCCTTTTCATGCATGCCTGAGATCGTGGCTGAGAGCCTTTTGCCATCCATTGAAAGGGAGCTGGGCATACCGGTGCTCACTCTGATCATCGATGAAATGACCGGTGAAGCCGGTTATATGACCAGGGTCGAGGCTTTTGCCGACATGTTGGAAAAGAGAAGGGAGAGTGGAAAAAACGAGGGCGGATGGGAATTATCTTGGAATTGATGTGGGATCGGTCAGCATCAATCTGGTTCTGACAGACCCTGAAGGAAATATTGTCAAAAAGCTATATATCCGCACCGGCGGACAGCCGATCAAATCACTGATGAGCGGGCTAAAAATGATCACAGCCGGTCAGAAGTTCCCGAGGATCCTTGCATCCGGCGCTACGGGAAGCGGGCGTGAATTAGCCGGAGTAATCACAGGCGCGGATATTGTGAAGAATGAAATAACAACGCATGCAATTGCGGCGCAGAGGGTAGTGCCGGGAGTCAAAACTATTCTTGAAATCGGAGGACAGGACTCGAAAATCATCATTCTAAAAAATGGCGTGGTTTATGATTTTGCCATGAATACGGTTTGTGCCGCCGGAACAGGCTCGTTTCTGGACAGGCAGGCTGCCAGGCTGGGAGTCCCGATTGAGGAATTCGGAGGTCTGGCGCTCCGTTCCACATCCCCGGTGAGGATAGCGGGAAGATGTGCCGTATTTGCCGAGTCGGACATGATACATAAACAGCAGTCGGGGCATAGTAATGAGGACATCGTGAACGGGCTTTGTGAAGCGCTGGTCAGGAATTATCTCAATAATCTTGCCAAGGGGAAGGATATCATGGAACCGGTTGTGTTCCAGGGCGGTGTCGCGGCTAATAAAGGCATCACGGCTGCATTTGAAAGGGCGCTTGGCATGAAGGTGATCATACCGGAGGATTACGAGGTGATGGGCGCCTATGGTGCGGCGCTTTTTGCCAGACAAACAAGGTTATCGGACAGCAGTTTCAGGACAAAATTCAACGGCTTCGGCGTTGCAGAGCGAACTTACAACACAAAAAGTATGGAGTGCAGTGGATGTGCAAACTCGTGCGAAGTGGTCGAATTGCTTTCCAATGGCATAGTTGCAGCAAGATGGGGAGACCGGTGCGGGAAATGGTCTGCCATCAAAATCGGGCGTCCGGTTACGGAGTCTCATGATCAGGATACCCGGAATATGGACGCCGGGCTGTATGAAACCCATATGGGGGTTTAGGAGTTTGCACGGGAACTTATGGTAAAGGCCAATGGAACTTTTATGAAGTTTCTTCGTCTAATTTTATGAAAGCGAACCGGGACAATTAGAGTGTACCGGGTTAACGTTCAAATATAAAAAAGGGGGTTTTGATAATGACACAGATTTTTTCAATGAAGAACAGAATAGCATTGGCGGCAATTCTTTTGGCTGCTGCTGCATTGGTAGTAATGGCCTTTGGTTTATATGGCAATGCTCCGGCAAAGGCAGAAGACAATCCGGCCGAGAAGAAAACGATCAATGTAACCGGGCAGGCAAAGGTCAGTGCGTCACCGGACATAGCGTACATTACTCTGGGCGTCATCACCGAGGACAAGGACGCAAAAGCGGCGCAGAAAGCAAATGCCGCAGCAATGGATAAGGTCATTGCTGCGATCAAGTCGACCGGCGTTAAGAACGAAGATATCAAGACAGTAAATTATTCGATTTACCCGAAGTATGATTATAATAAAGATTCAGGCGCCAGTACGATCATCGGATATTCTGTCAGTAATTCGGTGAGCGTGACGGTAAGGGATCTGACAAAGACTGGAAATATCATTGATGCGGCGGCAGACAGCGGTGTAAACGTAAGCAGCAATATCAGCTTTGACCTTAGCAATTATGAGAGATATTATAATGATGCGCTCAAAAATGCAGTGCTTGCCGCAAAAACAAAAGCCGGAACGGTGGCAGAGGCTCTCGGCGTCACGCTGAAAGCGCCCGTTACCGTCAATGAAGGCGGCGGCTACAGTCCATTGCGCAACTATGCGACATATGACATGAAAGCCGATCTTGCAAGCGCTTCGACACCGATTCAGGCGGGAACTCTTGAAATCACCGCAAATGTGAGTATCGTATACGAATATTGAGATAAAGGCAGATGGAGCCAGGTAATCGGCTCGCGCGGAGTTTTGCAACTCCACTATTGCGGCAAAAGGATATAAAAAAAGCCCTAAACCATATGATAATAAAAGGTTTAGGGCTTTTTACTGTTCCTGGAATGCCGTAATGGAAATTTGTGACCGTTCACAGTATGAATAGGGAATAATGAAATTGGCATGGAAAAATGAGAAGAAGAAAAGCGCATTTTTGAAATGAAAAACAGAATAATGACAATTTACTTACAGGGGTGTTCATGTTATCTTGAACTTGTCGAAAGGAGACCTGCAGACATGAATATAATACAAAATTCAAGGTATGAATGTTATATTAACAAGGTGCATTCATGCAAATCATTTCTTGGTAAGCAATGGAGCAAGCACAAATACGTATATATAATGGCTGTTCCTGTTGTATTATATTATTTGATATTTTACTATGAACCGATGTATGGTGCGTTGATTGCTTTTAAGAATTTTTCTCCCGGAAAAGGGATATTGGGCAGTCCTTGGGCCGGGTTTAAACATTTTGAAATGTTTTTTAACAGTTATTATTTTGAAAGATTAATAAAGAATACATTGTTAATCAATGTATATGGTGTTATGTTTGCTTTTCCTGCTCCAATCATTCTGGCACTTTTGCTGAATGAAGTAAGATGCAATAGCTATAAGAGACTGGTTCAAACAGTCAGTTATCTGCCGCATTTCGTATCTTTGGTAGTTATAGCCGGTATGATACTTGAATTTACATCAAAAGATGGATTGGTAAATGATATTATAGCCATACTGGGCATGGAAAGAATATCATTTATGACAAAACCCCAGTGGTTCAGGACTATTTATATAGCTTCAGATATCTGGCAGGGCGTAGGATGGGGTTCAATAATATATTTAGCTGCTTTAACCAATATCGATCCGCAATTATATGAAGCGTCAAAAATTGACGGGGCTGGAAGATGGAAACAGATGCTGCATATTACTTTACCCGGGCTGGCACCGACAGTGATCATTTTATTGATACTGAGAATGGGCAGCATGATGTCGGTCGGTTATGAAAAAATAATTCTTATGTATAATACTTCGATTTACGAAACAGCAGATGTGATTTCAACTTTTGTTTACCGGAAGGGTGTTCTGGAGGCGAATTTCAGTTATTCTACAGCGGTTGGTTTATTTAATTCGGTAATAAATTTCATGCTGGTCGTATTTGCTAATTTTATCAGCAGAAAAACAAGTGAAACCAGTCTGTGGTAGGAGGATAAAAATGGTAATGAAAAGAAGACCGAGCGATGTTATTTTTGATTCTTTTAATTATTTCATATTATTAATATTACTGCTGGTTACATTTTATCCTTTTCTCTATATAGTGGTTGCTTCTCTAAGTGATCCGTTGAAGGTCCTGCAAAGCGGTTCGATTTTGCTATGGCCACGCGGATTTAATATCGGTTCATATGAAATGGTTTTCCGTAACCCGATGATATCGGTAGGATACTGCAATACAATAATGTATGTTGTTATAGGAACTGCAATAAATATTTTTATGACATCCTTAGGCGCGTATGTATTATCCCGGAAGGATCTATACGGCAAAAAATTATTAATGCTCCTGATTGCATTTACCATGTTTTTCAGTGGCGGACTTATCCCTTCATATCTTCTTATCAATAAGTTAAATATGATGAACACTATTTGGGCGCTTGTAGTTCCAGGCGCCGTCAGTACATGGAATTTGATTGTGATGAGGACTTCTTTTGAAGGAATACCGGATAGCATGTGTGAATCGGCTAAAATAGATGGTGCTAATGATTTTACTATTCTTTTAAAGGTTATTTTACCTCTTTCACTTCCTATTCTTGCCGTTATGACACTTTTCTATTCGGTAGGCCATTGGAACAGTTGGTTCGGTGCATTGCTTTATTTGAGGGATAGAAAAATGTATCCCTTGCAGCTAATTCTGAGGGAAATATTGATTACCAACAGTGTTGAAAGTATGACAACAGGATTAAGCGGTGATATAGACCCAGTAGCCGAAAACATCAAATATGCCACTGTGGTAATTGCTACGGTGCCAATTTTATTGGTTTATCCTTTTTTACAGAAATACTTCGTCAAAGGCGTTATGATTGGCGCGATTAAGGGATAAAGCGGAAGGCAGCGCCGCATTTTGATAAATAAATAAGAAAGGAGGAAATGTTAATTATCATGGAAAGCTTTAAAGAAAGCTGCCAAATAAGATAATCTGTGAGTAATGTGAAGGAGGATTATGATGTCTAGAAAAGTTATTGCTTTGTTATTGACGGCAGTGATGATGTTTACGATGGCAACTGCATGTGGTTCAAAACAGGATGTGGGACAAACAACGCCGGAGAATACTCAGAAGGTTCAAGAGGAAAGCAGTAAGAACAATGATAACGCCAGTTCCGAAAAATCGGCACTTCCGATAACGACGGAGCCTATGACCCTTTCCTATTGGGTCAGTCTAGATAGTGGCGCTTCAGCTGTTGTAAAGGATTACGGTGAGATTGAGGCAATGAAGGTCAAAAAGGAAAAGACCGGGATTGACATTAAATGGATGCATCCGCCGGTAGGCCAGGAAAGTGAGCAATTTAATCTTATGGTCACCTCAAGCGAGCTGCCGGATGTAATTGAATATAATTGGGGCAAATACCCCGGCGGGCCCGAAAAAGCCTTACAGGATGGTGTTATTATACGGTTGAATGATTTAATAGATGAATATGCTCCAAATCTGAAAAAAATTCTTACTGATGATCCTGAAGTCAAAAAGCAAATATCTACAGATAACGGAGACATATATTGTTTTCCGTATCTATATCTGGACCCGGAACTGGAAGGCCCGTTTGCAGGTTTGCAGATACGTAAGGATTGGCTGGATAAGCTCGGATTGAATATGCCTGAGACAATTGACGATTGGTATACAGTTTTAAAGGCTTTCAAAGAAAAGGATCCTAACGGTAATAAAGAAAGTGACGAAATACCTTTTGAGCCTGGTATGGATTCAGCTTTTAGATGGCTTTTGCCTGCCTGGGGTATAACTCTTCAATACTCAGGCTGGTATAGAGTAAATAATGAAGTTAAATTTGCTTATTTGCAGCCTGAATATCAGGAATATCTGCGTACGATGGCGAAATGGTACAAGGAAGGCTTAATTGACCCCGATTTTGCCATTACGGATGCAAAAGGCTTTGACAGTAAGGTGACAACGAACAAGGTGGGTTCATACTATGGTTATCCCGGATCAAGGCTCGGAAGATATATGACAATGATGGAGGGTGAGAATCCTGGTATAAAACTGGCAGGGGTACCCTATCCTGTATTAAAAGCAGGAGAAAAACCTCTTGTAGGGCAAAAGAACAATATGTTCAGTAATTTTGGCGCAGGGATTACCTCAGCTAATAAGCACCTGGCTGAAACAGTGAAATGGCTTGACTTCAATTATGGAGCTGAAGGGCATATGCTGCTTGAATATGGAATTGCAGGAAAGTCATATACAATGAAAGACGGCCTGCCGGTATTCACTGAGGAGATTACAAAAAATCCTCAGGGACTGTCCATGTCCCAGGCCATTGCAAAATACTGCATGGGTTCTTTTGGTTGTGCAAGAGTGCATGATTTCCAAAGTGAAAAACAGCAGCAGGCACGTCCTGAGCAGGTTGAGGCTCTGAATGCCTGGTTTATTGAAGCAAAGAACCGTAATATGCCGCCGCTCACATTAAACGCTGAAGAGAGCCAGACATACTCCAATATTATAAATGAAATTACAACTTTTGTAGAAGAAACCAGTAACAAGGTAATTATGGGAGTAAAACCTATAGAAAGCTTCAGCTTTGATGAATATTACGCAACCCTGAAAAAAATGGGAATCGAGGAAGCGCAAAAGATCCAGCAGGCTGCATTGGACAGATATAACAAGAGATAATCAATCTTCCGGCTAAATAAGGAATAGTGCAAATTCCACCAAAAGAACGGTATATTCTATACTGTTCTTTTGGTGGAATGATTTTTCGCCTGCATGGTTCTGGATACCTTATAGATGAAGAATTGACAAAACTCTATAAGATATGTTAAGCTGATTATGTAAAGTTATCATATTATTGGAATTTCGAACAGACAGTACACTATCCTGGAATGTTATTGCAATATAAAGGGAGGAGTATGATGTCAGTCTTCATAAGGCGTAAAAATATACTTTATAAATTTCTTGTCTCTTATATATTGGTTTTACTGGTACCGGTTGTTATTTTGGGATGCACATATTACATTAAATCTATGCAAATTGTCACCCGGGATATAGAAAAAAGCAATCTTACAATGCTTAATCAAGCTGTTCAAATACTGGATTTCCGTTCAAAGGAGACAGATCGGCTGGTCAGTGAAATACTGACAAATAAAAGAATTATGGATATAACAGAATGCACGTCTGCTATGGATAGCTCTAAAAGGCTTAAAATAGGTGAAATAATTAAGGATTTATCTATGTACAGCGCAGGAAACAGCATGATTAATAATATGTATTTATATCTGCCTCAATATGATATGATTATTTCCAATAGCGGAATGTACAGCAGTAAAGTTTTTTATGATTCTATCTGTACGCCTCCGGACATTTCTTACAATAAAATGATGGATCTGTTGAATGGAAACAGCAATACAAAAAAAATATTGGAAATATCCTTTGATAACAGGATTTACAATATGGTTCTGCATTTAAGAAGGATTTACAATAATTCAAAATTGATTATATTTGTTGATCTGAAAAATTATGAAGACATATTCAGCGAATTAGTAGAATCATCCGAGGGTTATTACTACATTATTGACAATTCGGATGATTTGTTTTTGACGAATGATACAGAAGGTAAACACATCTATTCTATAGACTGGAAATCAAATAATGGAAGTGTTGCAAACGCATCTGATATGATAATGATATCTTCCCTATCAGATTATAATAGTTTCAGATACGTGTTATTAGTGCCGAAGAGTGTTTATATGCATGAAATTGATAAAATAAAAGCCTATACGGTTTTCCTCATAATATTATGCTTGATTATAGGCATAATAGCTGCATATTTGCTGGCTAACAAAAATTATTCGCCCATAAAGAAAATAATGAATTATATTAAAGACATTTCGGCCAATGACAATACTGGGTGTAATGAGTATGAAATAATTGAAAGTGCGATACAATCTTCACATCATGAAATAACGGAACTGAAGGAGACATTTAAAAAGCAGCAGCCTGTTTTGCGTTCCAAATTTCTGGCTGATTTTATTAAAGGAAGGCTTGAAACTCCGGAAGAAATTGTTGATAAATCCGGAGTACTTGACCTTGATTTGGACTTTAGCGAATATCGTATTGTTCTATTGCATATGGGAAGAGAGAAGACATCAAATGGTGAAGAAATGATTAAAAATTCTCTCCTCAATATGGTCGATGCCGAACTGATTGAGCAGTACATAAACAGGAATTGCAAAGGCTATGCAATTGAAATAGAAAATGACAGGATTGCATTAATTCTGGGTTCCAACAAGGCTGAATCAGACGAGAAACTGATTTATAATGAAGTAATAGGCCTGAAAAGATATCTGGATGATAAAATCCCTATGGATATTGCAGTCGGTATAAGCTGCATGTTTCGTGAAATAAAGGAAATAGGCAAGGCATATGAACAGGCAGAAAGGACTTTGAACTTTTGCATAATCACAGGTAAAAATATTGCAGAATTTAATGAAGTAAGTCAGGCATCGGATACTTATCAATTTTCCATGGTTCAGGAAATGCATCTTTCCAATTTTATAAAAGCAGGGGATGGAGATGCCGCAAAAAAGCTCCTGGATACGATCTACAGGGAAAACATTCAGGAAAAGGATCTTTCTCCTGAAAGGATAAAATGCCTGATTTATAATATCTATAATACAATTTTAAAGACGGTATGGGAATTGAATGTTGATATTGGGGAGGATTGGCAGGTTAATGAATTTTTACTGCAGGAAGACATAAGAAAAATATTTTCCAAATTTAAAGAAAAAATTGGTTCAATATGCGAAATTATTAAATACAAAAAAGAAAATAAAAACAAAAGGCTGATTAATGAAGTGATTTCGTATATTGATAATAACCTGACAGATTATAATTTGAACCTGTCTGCCATTGAACAAAAATTTAACAGATCAGGAAAGTACTTAAGCAAAGTATTTAAGGAGGAAACGAATTGCAATTTTGTGGATTATATAAACAGCAAAAAGGTGGAATTGGCAAAAGAATATCTGACAAGCCTCAGCATATCAGATACTTGTGAAAAAGCGGGCCTTGCCTCCATGAGCACATTTATGCGAGTGTTCAAAAAATATACGGGGCTTTCTCCGGGACAATACCAGGATATGTATAAACGTAAACTGTGAGGAAAAATGTTGGGGTGGTTTTTACTGCCCCAACATTTTTCACAAAACCCTTTCAATTCCGGACTAAAAACCAAGCCTTGGAACATCCAGCCAGACATTTCCCTTCATTGCCGCCTCATGCGCAATTAAACCGGGCACAGTCATATCCATGGCTTTGACAATGTCGATGGGCGGTGTGGTATTGCACTCGATTGATTCCAGAAAGTCTCTTGCAAGATAGAATTCGGAACTCCCATGCCCTCCCGCTCCGGCGCCGTCAGGTGCGTTGGGATCGGAGGATACACAGCTTATAGGCTTTGCCGCTTCATCTACACCCTCGACATACATGCGGCCTTCATTGTCATAGCCTGCGTATCCGTTTTCCAGGAAACCTTTTGTTCCATGCATTTCATAATGGCAAAGAGCTGGTTTCCTTGAAGCCACTGAACTTCTCAAAACCTTTATAACCGCCCCCTTTGCCGTTTCAAATAAAGCAGCCTGAAAATCAATGGCTCCTACACCGACATTTTCAATAATGTTTACATCTTTACCAATGCAGGTTGCCCGGACAATATAGTCATCCATCCAGTACAGGACCGGTCCCAGGCTGTGGGAACAATAATGAATGGGTGCACGCTGTGCTCTCCATTTTGTCTCGTTTGTAGATGAATCCATTACCAATTCCCTGATCTCATGGACATATTCCGCTTCCGCATAAATGATTTTTCCGATTTTGCCCTGATTGACAATCTCCTTCCATTTCCTGACAAAGTGCATGTAATTACAGTTTTCAGCCATCATATATTTTTTCGGTGAGCCTTTTACAGCCTTTACAATCCTCTCGCAACCTTCCAGTGTGTTTGCTGCCGTGACCTCGCTTAAAACATGCTTACCTGCGGTAAGTGATTTTACAACCTGGTCTGCATGGTAAGGAATGGGTGAACCGATAACCGCTATATCAAAGTCGGCATTGATAAAATTGTCGAAGTCGTTAAAAAGCTGATTATCCTTCAAATTAAAGTTCCGGCCGTTCACGGCAAGACTTTCCTGATTAATATCGCATAAGGCAGTTACACGGGTTTGGGGATTGTTCAAAAAAATTCTGCCGTAGGCAGTCCCTCTTCCGATGCCCAGAAGTCCAACCTTGAATTGTTCCATACTTTTAGCCTCCTTGATTATACTCATCTATATTGAATGAACTAATTTCATTCAATTAATCTATACTCAAAATTTATGATAACATGGGCTTTCCGGTAAGTAAATTGTCATTATTCCGTTTATTATTTCAAAAATCCATATGAATGACTGTTAGAATCGATGAAAAGGTGATAACTAACGAAGTATCCTTTTTATGTTATTATTGTTTCACTCTGTAACATCTAGCATTATACCATATTTTTTTAGTACCCTTCTATTTACTTTTAAGATCCTTAAAGTATAATTCTAGTTAGTAGGGCTCTCCATATGACTATTCTTCTAATCGAGCACTTTCATTTTATAGTGAGGATTTCAGAGTAAATATTGAAGAAATTGTGGCCTCGAAAATTGATGAAAACAGGAAACCTCGGTACTGCCAGGACTAGAGGCAGGGGTGTGAACACCATACATGAAGGAGACCAATTGTTATGGACTGTTATTTTAAAAGCACCAACAACGAATATGTGATTGGAAACCGCTTTATCGAGAGATGCTGGAAGTATGATGGGAAAGGACTCAGGACACGGTACATCAAGGATAAGATTGCGGGAAGCCTATGGCGGCATGGAGCATTTGAACTGCCGGAGGTGTACTATGAGGGCTTAACGTGCAGCAGCAGGCAGAAGGAGCTTCCTTACGACATGGAGCTTTTAGGGGTAAAAGCCGGTGAGGTGGAGAATTCAGTTTTCTGCGGGAAATATCTCGACGTGGCCTTCCACTTTGCCGACAGGCTCCACGGGGTTGATATAAGGCGGCATGCCATAGTATATGAGGATGCGCCGGTGGTGCGCACATATGTCGAAGTTAAGTCATACAACCTGCCTATGGGCTACTTTTTCGACGGATATAAATACAACATCCTGGATGCATACCCCGTATCCGATGCCGGCTGTGACGTCAGAGCCTACGAATTTTTTACGAGGACCGATCACACAAACCACCTTGTGGAGGAGCATCTTAAGCCCAGGGGCTTTGAAAGGGGCAATCTGGTTTTCTACACTCAATCTGAAGGGAAAGGGGTTTTTGTGCTAAAGGAGAGCCCCTGCTTTACTGACCAGCGTCTTGAGTGCGAAGGCAATTTCTTTTTGGACGAAAAGGGCTTACAGGTGCTGGGCTGGGGAATACGTCATGAGGAGATACCGGCACATGAATACGCTGTTACATATGCATCTGTGGCGGGAGTTTATGCGGGAGGCTTCGAATATGGGCTGAAATCGCTTAAGGATTACCAGCGGGTGAAAGCCAAAATCGTACCTGAGCGGGACTATGTGGTTATGGCTAACCCCTGGGGTGATCGCCAGTGTATGGAGCACATGGGGGAGGATTTTGTCCTGAGGGAAATTGAAGCCTGCAAAAAGCTGGGGGCTACCCACTACCAGCTTGATGACGGATGGCAGAAGGGAAACGGGCTGTTTCACCTCAGCAACAATGAGGCTGTGGACGACAGTTACTGGGATATTGACCAGGCGCGGTTCCCGGAAGGCTTTGCCGATGCTGCCCAAAAAGCGAAGGAATGTGGGGTTGAGCTTGCCCTATGGTTTGCACCAGACTTCAACAGGCTCTTCAGGAACCATGAGTACCAGGCCGGGCTGCTGTACGGCATGTACAGGAAATACGGGATAAGGAAATTCAAAATAGATGCGGTAAAGCTGAGGAACAAAGAGGCTGAGGACAACCTGGAGAAGCTTCTTAAGGGGCTTAGGGAAAAGACCGGTGGGGACATAACCTTCAACCTGGATACCACTGCCGATGCCAGAGCGGGATATTTCATGTTCCAGGAGTATGGAAACATATTCCTGGAAAACAGGTATACCGATTGGCACAATTATTATCCCTGGCTGACCTTGAAGAACCTGTGGGACCTTTGCAGGTTTGTACCCCCCCAGAAGCTTCAGATAGAATTTCTCAATATTGACCGCAATGCCGACATTTATGCAGCAGGAGATGTACTTGCACCATCAGGCTATTCCTATGAATACGTGTTCGCCGTGACCATGTTTGCCAACCCTCTCTGCTGGTTTGAACCGTCGGCCATGTCGGATAAGGCAAAGGTAAGATACAGGAAAATGATTGACCTGCACAAACGGCACAGGGACGGGATATTCGCCGGACACATACTGCCGATTGGAAACCGCCCCGACGGGTATTCCTGGACGGGCTTCCAGTCCCATAACCATAATGATGGAAGCGGATACATCATTGTTTACAGGGAGAACAATCCCGGGGACTGCTTCAGCTTCAGGCTGTTTTTTATGGAAGGAAAGGCGCTGCGGCTGCAGAGCCTTACCGATGACAGCGGGGAGCTCAAAGTTGAGAGGTATGGGGAAGGCGGCTTTGAGGTAGAACTGGACTGTACCAACAGCTTCAGAATGTATAGGTATACGTCGGAGGAAAGCATATGAGACTGGTATTCCAGTTATATAGTTATAGTACATTTCCTTTAAAAGCGTGTAAATTACAGAATAATTGCTCGAAATAATGTGTAAAATCAAAATAGAATTAGCGGTAATAACGTGTAATTCATTTGCGAACATATTTTTTCTATGTTACACTGAACAAGTAAAGCTTGGTTTCAGAGGGGTGATATACATGTACAGAAGTGCAATGAAGGACCTATTGGCTTGGAAAGAAAGTCCTGACAGAAAACCTTTAATTATTAAAGGCGCTCGTCAGGTGGGAAAAACCTGGCTTATGAAGGAGTTTGGGGAAAAATATTATCAAAGCTTTGTATATTTCAACTTCGACGAAGAAGATGAAATATCATCTATTTTTGAAGCAAACAAGAACCCCCAACGAATTATTGAATTGCTGGGATTGTTGGCCGGAGAAAAAATTCTTCCGGGAAAAACGCTAATTATTTTCGATGAGGTACAGGAATGTTCTGCTGCGTTGAATGCGTTGAAATATTTCAAAGAAAAAGCCAATGAATACCATGTTATAACGGCAGGCAGCCTGTTGGGAACACTTTTGGCTCAACCCAAGTCCTATCCTGTGGGAATGGTTAATCTATTGGAATTATACCCGCTTAGGTTTGATGAATTTTTAGCAGCAATCGATCCTCCTTTATATGATTATTACACCACTATCAGAAATGGGATCCATATAGAAGAAATATTCCACACCAAGCTACTTGAAGCCTGCAATTATTATTTGATTATCGGCGGTATGCCTGAATGCGTAGCATCTTGGTTGAATTACAAGGATCCCAAAAGAATAACGCAAATTCAAAATGAGCTAATTACAATATATGAGAACAATTTTGCAAAGCACAACGGTAAGGTAAATAGCGGCCGCATTTTAATGGTATTTCGCAGTATTGTTTCTCAACTTGCCAAGGACAATGAAAAGTTCATTTACGGTTGCATTAAGGAGGGGGCACGAGCCCGTGAATTTGAAGACGCCATTGAATGGCTCGTTTCAGCAGGTATGATTAACCGTATTTATAATGTCACAAAGGCAGAACACCCTCTATCGGCCTTTGATCAGCTGAATCATTTTAAGCTGTTCTTATTTGACACTGGTCTTCTGAAACAAATGGCAGGCATCGATAATTCTGCTCTGCTGTTAAAGTCTGATTATCAATTTAAAGGACCGCTTACAGAAAACTATGTGCTACAACAGTTAAAAGGGCAGTTTGATGTAGAACCTCATTATTACACTGATAAGAGCGGTGAAATTGATTTTCTTCTGCAAAATGGTATGGAGATTATTCCAGTGGAAGTCAAAGGGGGAGAGGATAAGTCCGCACCCAGCTTTAAAGCATTTATTAAAGAGAAAAGCCCTCACACGGCGATACGTTTTTCTAAAATGGGTTATATAAAAAACGGAGATGTTATAAACCTTCCACTTTATCTTGCGGCAAAAACCAAGGATTTGATTTAACAACTGCCAACCAATGACTTGGCTATTTTCAACTATGGATGGCCCTTTAGTTAAACAGGAAAATAGGAAAGAGATTGCAAAATCACACAAATGTAAGTATCGTATACGAATATTAAGATGACATATCCTTCACTATTGCGGCAAACGATATGAAAAAAGCCCTCAACCATTTGATAATAATAGGTTCAGGGCTTTTTACTGTTGTTGGAAGCTGTAATGAAATTTGCCGGGAATCAATTCCCAAGGTTTCTTCAACAGGAAGTAGCACAATGCAGGAACCGGCGAAACCGGAAGCAGAGAAACCGGAACAGCTCCATAGATGATAATTGGGGCCAGTTATGTTATAATTAAACAATAAAAATATAATATAACAGGAAATTGGAGCGGAGCCATGCTTTTAATGCAAATAGAAAATCAAGACGACCGGTTGAGAGCGGAACGGTTATATGAGCAATATAGGTACCTGCTGTACAGCGAAGCCTATAAGATCTTACAGGATAAGCACCTTGCCGAAGATGCCGTCCAGCAGTCTTTTATAAAAATAATAAATAATTTGCATAAAATCGATGAAAATAATTGTCCCCGAACACGGAATTTCCTGGTTATTATATGTGTTA
>JBDKVA010000079.1:0-10068 GCA_039679375.1 Clostridiaceae bacterium | reverse complement strand
ACCGCAGGCAGCCAGAATACGGATACCGGCGGAGAATTACCGGCCAAACCGGTATTCACCGATAGAATAGCTGAAAAATATACCGAGCCGGAATTTAAGCTGAGTGAGTATGCAAAAAAGGTTAAGCCTTATATAGTCAAAAGCGACCTGTCCAATATAGAAAATTTGGAGCAGTTCGGCAAGTTTTCCGCAGATCAAAAGAAACTGCTGTCGAAAAACGGGTTTGTTGTCACACCTTCAACAGAAGAGCAGCTGTTTTATATTTACGAAAGAAATCTATACCTGAAGTTACCCAGCTTTGTGACGTCGGACTCTGTCCTTCAGGTATACCATGTATTCTACGACTACTCATTGAGGACGCTTGAATCGGAAAAGTTGATGGGATTGCTGGAGCAATTGACGGATGATATGCTGAATAAGTCTATTATAATCTATAATGACTTGAACAATAGTGAAGTCAAGGCGGAGGCGCTCGCGAACATCGCTTATTTTGGTGTGGCGCAGCTTGCATTGGGAAAAGGGCTTCCGGAAAATATCCCGGCTGAGGCGAAACAACTGGCAGAACAGGAATTTTCGCTTATTACGGCAGCAGAAGGGTTTAAAAAATCATTTATCTTCGGGTACGATCTGGATTACAGCCAATACAAGCCGCGCGGGCATTATACTAGGAGCGAAGCTTTTGAGAGGTACTTTAAGACTATGATGTGGTATGGGAAGGCTCCTTTTGCCCTCTGCATTGAAAAGGACGGCAGGAAGGTGCTTGATGAGAAAAAGACAGCCAGGGCGCTGTTGATCACATACAGCATGTTTATGGACTACAGGGGAATTTCCGACGTGGAATTGTGGGAAAAAATATATAATCCGACCATATTTTATGTCGGCAGTACAGATGATTTGAATATTTTTGATTACAAGGATATTATCCTGAAGGTGTATGGCAGCGATACGGATCTGGACGATCTTATGGCGGACGAAAAAATGGCAGCGGTATTCCGTGAGGCGGAAAAATTACCGGAACCGCAAATCCAGGAAGAATGGACCACTGTAGATACTCCTGTCGGGAAACAATTCAGGTTTATGGGACAACGTTATATTCCGGACTCTGAGATCCTGCAGAAACTGGTGGAACCGATTATCAGGCCTATGCCGTCAGGGCTTGATGTAATGGGCGTTCTAGGGTCGGACAGAGCATATGATATTCTGATCAACGACTATAAGACAGATACACTTTGGCCTGAATATCCGGCCAGATTTAAAGAAGTGAAAGCACGATTCTCTGCAATCCCTGAAACAACTTGGCGGTCAAACATGTATTATGGGTGGCTGTGGACGCTCAAATCACTGCTGGTTCCTTTTGAACAGGGGTATCCATCCTTTATGACGAATGCAGCCTGGGTGGACAAATCGCTCGGCACGGCGCTTGGAAGCTGGTCGGAACTCAGGCATGACACGATTCTCTACGGAAAACAAAGCGGCGCCGAAATGGGCGGAGATATGCCGCCCACTATCTTGAGTTATGTTGAGCCAAATGTTGAGTTGTATACGAGGCTTCTCTGGCTGACCCGGTATTCACGGGAAAATCTGACGCAAAGGGATATACTGCCTGAGGATTTAAAGAATAGGATGCAGGATTTCGAAGAATTACTCGATTTTCTCATCAATTGTTCCATTAAGGAACTTAAAAACGAGGAATTGTCCGAGATAGAGTATAACAGGCTGCTTACTTACGGCGGTACTCTGGAACATCTGACAAGTTCGCTGGCGGAAAATGGAATGAGATGGTTTGAAATCACTTCAGAGACTGATAAAAATATGGCGGTTATAGCCGATGTGCATACTGGAGCTCCAAACAATTATTTGGAGGAAGCGGTGGGGTCGGCCGCTCAAATGTTTGTGGTTGTGCCAATTGGTGGCAAGCTGTACCTGACAAGAGGCGCGATTTTCGACTATTATGAGTTTGAAAGCAATAAACGGCTGACCGATGAGGAATGGCAAAAGATGCTCAAGGAAAACAGACAACCGGATCAGCCAGACTGGATGAAGTCGTTCCAGGGAGGCGATAAGGAGGAGATCCCTGTACCTAAGGAGCCTTACGATGGAGGCTACTGAACAGGAAGAGGGGTATCATGAAAGCAAAAGTGCTATTTTTGGCAATATCGGTAATCCTTTTACTCGCTGTTGCTGTTCAGACCGTTACGGCTTTGATGTATAATCACAGCCTGACCAAAAACTACGTGCACAAGCCAGAGACTTACGACTATAAGGGTGCCATTATTGGCGGAAGCATAAATGTTAACGAAGTGGAAAAGCTCTTTCCATCAATAGAGACGCTTCCTGGATATAATCTCACGAATGTGATAAGTTCGCCTGTAACGATTCGTTACTATTATGCAATAGGGGATCGATCACCCGCTTATGTGATTGATAAGGGAACGCGTATTCATGTGAGAAGAGACGGTAATTCATCTTCGGTTAAAGTTGGTTATGGCTTGGATAGTATGCCAATGGACGTTGCAGGTTGGAGAATTGCATATCCGTTTGCCGTGGATACCGGCATATCCAATGAGCTTCTCTATGTCAGGTTGGACGAATTATTCGATGTTGCACGATCATGGGTAAACGCCAATAAATATCTTGTACATCAGGGACAACAAATGCGGCTGACGAAAAACAATACGATCCGGAGAATAACATTGCTCATTGATCATCGGTTATACGATAACGGCGTCTATTTATCTCCTGATTTGTTTGTACCTGTTTTTCCGGTATCTTCGGGAGTCCTGTCAGCGCTGGCAATTCTTACTGCCGGCGTCTGGGCCTTTCTGTCTGTAGTAAGGAAGTAATAATACTTAAAAAATGTATTCATCTTGCTTTATTGCTTGACATAACCATATTTATAATCAAAGCAACTATGAGTCCGATAATGCTGACAACAAAAACTATTATTATAGACTTTACATCGAAAAATATCGTCCATAATCCGAGTACAACGCAAGTCAATCCACCTATAAGTTCAATTAAACCTACCCTCTTTGCATAAGCATTATTATACCTTTTTGATTTCATGTCTTCCTTGAAATTATTGATTAAATTGTACTTTTTCTTAAAATAGATAGCATGACCGAAGCTAACAAACACGATTCCAGCTAAAATCCATACAATTTTAAAAGCCAACATATTCCACCTCAAAAAGTATATGCTATATGTGCTAATGATATCAATAATTTTCCATATGGTCAAACAATATAATAGACCCATCTGCATGGAAACACTTGATTGTGGCAGAAAATATAAAGATTGCGAATTCAATTCATATAAGGCTTATACTGTATAAATACTAATGCGACCTAAGAATTCTTACCTAAAAGCCTTTCTGCTTCTGCCATATTCTTGATAATTGGCACACTAAAAGGACAGCGGTTCTCACAGTTACCACAGCCAACGCAATCGCTTCCAATGTGGTTTAGGCTCAAATAGTGAGAACGAATGGATGGCGGTATATTGGTGAGATCTATGCGAGCAATGTCGAGATACTTGTTGACTGTTGCGATGTCAATCCCCGACGGGCAAGGCTGGCAGTGGCTGCAATAAACACAGTTTCCTTTAAAATCATTGCGCATCGTTCCAAGAATTTCAGCATAATCTCTCTCCGAATTGTCAATTTCAAAATATCGCATAGCGTTTAATATCTCACCTGATGTCTGGCAGCCCAGCAATACGCTGGCCACAGCCGGTCTTGACAGTGCATAATGAACACATTGAGGCACGGAAAGCGGCTTGGCAAACGGAGTGTGTTCTGGTAAAAGTAATTTACCACCGCCTAGTGTTTTCATCACAGTAATGCCAATCTGTTTTTGCGTACATAGTTTATAAAGCTCCGCTCGCTTTGGGTCAATTCCTCGAAATAGTTCGGGATCAAAACCATTTTGAAAATGATTAAAAATATATTCTTCAGATGGAAGCATATCAAACGCAGGATTTATGCTAAACATTAGCATTTCTGGCAATCCTGTATTGATTACCTTAATTGCCGTCGCTGGATTATGCGAACTAAAGCCAATATGACCGATGTAACCTTGCTTTTTCAGGTGTTCTACATATTTGACGAAGTCCGTTTCAAAAACATTTTTGTAATCCTCATCCGAGTCAATGAAAAACATCATTCCTAAATCTATGAAGCCACCAAAAATACGCAAGATATCATCAAAGTATCGCCGTACCGTAGGCATATCCCGGCTTATATCATACTGCTGCCTTATATCTGTAGAACCAATATGCCCTTGTATCATGACTTTTTTGCGTCTATCGCCTAAAGCTTTTGCAATGTTTTCTCGAATTTCTTTCCCCGGCATGAACACATCCATAATATTTACATTATGTTCAAGAGCAGTATTAATTGTTTCTTCAATCTGTGAATACGGCCTGCCATCAAGATTTTCGCATCCAAGGCCAATCACACTAACTTTCAGACCTGTTTTGCCAAGTTCCCTAAATATCATTTAAAATACTCCTCCTTTGTTTACTGTACAATGGAATATTATATTAATACTTTAAATTCACATTTTCATACTATTCTTCAACAATGATACCAATAATTTACCATATGGTCAAACAATATATAATAGATCCATCCTGAGATGAAAATACCCATACTACCATATTTATGTGGATAATTTCACTGCCTACTATGTGGCTATTGATGATGTAATAGAAGTTGGAAGAATATTGTATAGCGACAGAGATGATGGTAAAATAGCCCATCCCATTATTGTTATTCCGTTTCCCTCAATCGTTCCACAATGCTTGGACGGCACATGGTACGGTAACATATAACCGGTATTGACGCTGCAATCAGGATAAGTACAGGGATACAGTACACAATCGGCAGAAATGTAAAGTGCCATGTGAAGAACCAAATCTGCCCTGCAAGCACTTGGACCAGTAAATAACCTATACCGGCACCGGCAGTCGATGCAAATAAAATCGTTAAGCCTGCATAGATCAATCCCTCAGAGATAAGCATCCTTTTTAGCTGATTACCTGTCATGCCGATACTTTGCAATATGGCAAATTCTTTTTGACGGGCGAGGATAGATGTTACTACCGAGTTAATAAAGTTCAGGATCCCGATAAGAGCAAGAATAAAGCTCATAGCTCCGCCAACGATCAGGAACATGGACTGAAGACTGTGAAATTCTTCTTCATAGGTTGTTTTAGAGGAATAAGCCAGATCAGGATTGACGTTCTCACAATAATCTTTTATCCATTCTTCTGTTTTCAGGACGTGAGCTTCATCTATATCAAATATCGTCCGCAGAGGATTTATTTTACCAAAATGGGCAAGAAACTCCGTATCAGGCAGAAGAAAATTTATGTCTATCATCGAAGAATACCGAGGACCTATTGCATACGGAATCTTCCCAATTGCAAGAACCTCGTATTCTTTTGTTTTGCCATTACCAAAATCCAGTGTTATCTTATCGCCGATATCATAGTATCGACCCTTATCTTCTCCTGATACAAAAGTATTGATAATCACATAATTCCCATTAGAAAATTTATTCCAATCAGTATCACCCGAAAATATATCGCTTTTTCCAAAAGCAAATTTGTTCAGACCGAAAACTTTAGACCATACCTGTTTATTCTCTTTTACCATACGCAATTCTTCTTTTGCATATGGCATTGGAAATGCATCAGGATATTCGTCAATGATTTTCATTATGTTTTCATAACCTTTATCGTCAAGAAGGTAGAAATTTTCATTCATATAAATATTTCCGATATTCTTTAGACCTTCCAAGCTTCCGATATCTTCCAGTATTTCGGGAGTAACGCCATGCGTGTCTTTAAAAGAAGCATATTTTTCAATACTGAAATGAGTGACGGAAAAATCACTGACAATGGTACTCTGCAAATATTTATCCATATCGAAACCATTGACAATCGTGTAAACGCTATTGAGCAAAATCATGCTCAATGATAGAGAAATTACTACAGCTACCGCTTTCTTCCGGTTGCGGCGCAGGTTTGCAAATGCCATGGAAGCGGGAGTAACTTTATGTGAAGGTCTTTGAATCTGTTTTTTCATAATTTTCATTGTGCTTTCACTTTCAGTGTATCTTACGGCCTCAACAGGGGAAACTTTTGCCGCCATACGGCATGGACGGATACAGCTGATATATACGGTGAGCAAGGTGAAAAGCGACGAGCCGGCAAAAATAACAGGACTTGCAGAAATGGTAAAGCCGCCCGCTAAAGAGGTCAGATCCAATATGACAGGAATAAGCCTCCATCCAATGAACCAGCCCAATACCAAACCGATGGGAATTCCTATTAATGAAAGCAGGAAACCCTGACGATAGACTATTCTTTTAAGCTGTTTGCCTGTGGTGCCGATGGTTTTGAGCAGTCCGTAAAAACGGATGTCCCGTGATACGGATAAATAAAAGATATTATAGATAATAAGATAACCCGATAGCAGAATCAAAAGCAGAACGGATAAAATCATCGCCATTGTTTGAAAGTCCACTTGCGAAGAGGTATATGCCCAGTTTATACCGGTATTTATTTTCTGAGGATCAAAACCGCAACGCTTAACCAATTGATTCATTTTGTCTTCTATATTCCAGCTATTTGTAAACCATACGTCGGCATGAATTGTTCCTGCATAATCGGCAGAACCGCTTTCATACAGTGGAACGGATATGACGGGCGCCACCTTGTTGCAAAAGGCTCTTGATACCCATGCTTGCTGTGCGGCATTTACCCTGTCACCTTTCCAGAATCCTGAGAGTGTAAAATTTTCTACGTATTTCTTACCATTGGCAGTAAACTCCAGTGGCACTGTCCGGCCAAGTTCATGCGGTATTCCCAGTTTATCAAGTACAATGGTACTTGTTGCAATTTCCATTTCGTTTTGAGGCATTGTGCCTGTTTCGGGATAGGAGAAACCCCATTTTGCCGATTTATCCTCACTGTACCGAATCTCTGTTTGAATTTTATTAAGCTTTTTGTTTACTGCCATTCCTATTAAAATATTATAGGAAATATCCTTGATCTTAGGATCCTTTGCAATGACGTCATATTGTTCCTGAGTCAGAAATTTAAAACCGCCGTGCGAGCTTGTGCCCACCTGCCGCATTGTGGACTGTTCCATACTCTTCATCATGCTGCCGCCGATTGTAAACAGACTGGTAAACAGAACCGACGTCAATGCAATGGCACAGATGGCAATGATGTTTCGCTTTTTGGCAGCGGCAATGGAGCGGATGGATAGATTGCTGACTGCTTTTTTATTATTAACCCTAATCATTGGAATCACCGCCTACAATTTTGCCGTCTTCAATTCGTATGATCCTATCCGCCAACTGCGCAATTTCCTCATTGTGCGTGATCATCACAATGGTTTGTTTAAACTGCTCGCTTGTTACTTTTAGAAGTCCCATTACATCCAGACTGGTTTTGCTGTCAAGATTTCCTGTCGGTTCGTCTGCAAGGATAATGGCAGGCTTTGTGGCAAGTGCTCTTGCAATAGCGACCCTCTGTTGCTGGCCGCCGGAAAGATTATTGGGAAGGTTTAGAAGTTTGCTTTCCAACCCAATAGTATTGATGATTTTATCAATATAATTCTTATCAACTATGTTACCGTCCAACTCTATAGGCAGCACAATATTTTCATAAACATTCAGCACAGGCACAAGGTTATAATATTGGAATACAAAGCCGATTTTTCTTCTGCGGAAGATGGTTAGCTCATCATCTTTAAGCGAAAAAATATCCTTGCCGTCTACGGTGACATTTCCGCTTGTGGGTCTGTCCAATCCGCCAAGCATATGGAGCAGGGTGGATTTTCCGCTACCCGATGTTCCAACGACAGCAACAAATTCACCATTATCAATTGAAACATTAACGTCATCAAGGGCCTTTACGATAGTATTGCCGCTTCCATAATATTTTTTCAGATCATTTGTTTGCAGTATAAACATAAAAAAACCTCCATAGCCGATCCCTTATCAATTGAGCAATTTGCCCATATAAAGAATATAACACGACAATCTAACGACAATCTTTCTGAAATCTATCAGTTTTGAAAGTATTAATTAGTCTTAGGCAAAAACACAGAAAAGGTAGAACCTTGTCCTGATTTGGATGATACTTTAATATATCCGCCTTGCTTTGAGATGATCTCTCTTGTTAAAAACAAACCTAATCCTACACCTTCTTCTTGCTGCACTGTATTGGAACGATAAAAACGCATGAAAATCTTGCTGTGCTCCTCCTCAGCAATACCTATACCGTTGTCGGTAATATCAATTCGGCTGAAAAGTTCGTAAGACACAGCATTAATGCTTATCCTGCCGCCTTTGCGGGTGTATTTGACACCGTTATCCAGTATGTTGTAAAGGGCTTCCGACGTCCATCTCGGATCAAACTGAGCAGCAATTTCAGGAATATCTTTAGTGATAATAATCTCTTTTGCCCGCGCTTTTGGTTCAATTTGCAGCAGCACTGTTTCAACCAGCTGCGGGATGGAATTCTTAGCAGGCGACAGCGAAATACTGCCTGTTTCCAGCCTTGAGGCCTTGATCAGCGCTTCAATCAAAAAGCGCAGCTTTTCACTTTGGGTATATATTTGACGAACCATATTTCCAGCATCGGCAGTTAAATTCTTCTGCTCCGATAAAAGTGATGAGTAAAGCAAAATATTAGAAATAGGAGTTTTGGTCTGGTGGGAAATATCTGAAACAAGAGATTCTATTTTATCTCTTTCATGCTTAAGATTTTTAGAAGATAGCAAACACTGGGATAAATACCTGTTGAGTTTTGTTTCCAATGCCGACAGGGTGGATTCATTATAAAGGGTTTCTGTAAAGCTGCCGTCGATGGCGCTTTCAAGCATTTTGGACAGCTTGCATATTATTTTCTTCTCCCTTGATCTGCTTATTAGAATTGCAATAATACCCGCAAGCACTGCAAATAGAGATATTACGATAAAAACAGTCATTAGTCTATCCATTTATTTCACCGCCCACTTATAGCCGATGCCATAAATGGTCTTTATATATTCAGGTTTTAATTGTGTGTCCCCCAGTTTATCTCTCAGCCTTTTAACAGTGACAGATAAGGCGTTTTCATCCACATATTCTGCATCATCTGTCCAAATCTTATCCACCAGTTCACTTCTTGTAAGCGTGCACCCTTTATTTTCGACAAGCAATCGCAGCAGCTTTTGTTCTGTTTTACTTAGCATAATGGCTTTGCAATTTTTTTTGAACTCCATCATTTCAAAATTGAATAAGAAATCATCAATCTGTACTTCTTTCATTTTGACAGATAATGTTCGCCTAAGCTGGTTATTGACTCTTGCCCGTAAAATCATAAGGCTAAACGGTTTTGTTATATAATCATCTGCTCCCATTTCAAAACCAGTTACAATATCCGTTTCCATATCATTAGCAGTAAGCACGATAACAGGAACAGCTGTAGACTTTCTTATGGCTGACAACAAGTCAAGACCATTCCCATCGGGCAAATTTATATCTAAAATTATTAGGTCAAATTGCTTTACTTTGACTTCATTTCTTGCAGCTTCAATATTGAAAGCCAGTGTAAACAAAAAGTCATCACTTTTTAAAGCGAGTTTTATTCCATTGCTTAAGGCGATATCATCTTCTACAATCAAAATGCTGTACAAATTAATCCTCCCCCTAATCGTTAATATTTGCATTGTCATTGAAAAAAGCCGCCAATTCTTTCAAATGAGCAATGGTATCAGCATCTTCAATTGCCGGATTATTGTTTGTGTCATGAAAACACACGGGTGCTGCTATATTGCGCGCACTCATATGATTCAACAGGCATGTTGCCGTTGTTATAGGAGTAGACATATGACCATCGCCGCCTCCTACCAAAACAATTCCGCCGCGCTTCTTTTTATGTATCAATTCCTCCTTTCTAAAATGCCGTGCACTCCAAAAGGACTGCAATCTGCTGGCGACAGCAAGCAATTGTCCGGATAGCTCTGAAAAATAGTTTGGGGAAGCAATTAAAATGTTATCACAGTTT
>JBDKVA010000078.1:0-23400 GCA_039679375.1 Clostridiaceae bacterium | reverse complement strand
TATTATCCGGGTTGCTATCCATAGGAACAGCTAACGAAAACAGAGTAAAAACAGCAGCCAGACACAGGTCGGCCAACAATCTGAAAACCGGCCCCAGCTGTGGGGCGCCTGCAAATCCCGCTTCCAGGATAATACCGGCCAACAGCCCTGAAACCGCACCCCCTATGCCGAATCCTTTTACGAGGCGCCGATTGTCAAAAACAAACCCGATTCCCACAGCGGTGAGAATGCCTATCATCGTAATAAGCAGTATTCTTGCAAGCGCAAGAGGTATGCTGTTCTCAGCGGTTCCATGCCTTCTGTCCGCCAAAAGCCTCTTATCTTTACTCATATAAATATTTTGGAAGGTAGACTTCAAATCCCGTATATTGGAGATATTTGTGTATAACCCGCCGGTTTTATCCGCAATATCAGTAAGAAACGCTGTTCCAGCCGCATCCTCGATCATCAGCCCAACTGTATAGACAGGTATATTTTCACCTTTGAGCCTGGCAATAATATCTGTCAGATCTCCGTCATTTATCCCGTCGGATAGCATGAAAACCATGGGAGTTCTATTCTTGCCGCGGTTTTCGAGAATATGTCCGTATGCGAGGTCAAGTGCCTTGCCAATATCGGTGCCGCCATCGGAAACATTGGCGTCTATTTTGTCATAAATATCCTTTTTCACATTCGTGTCCTGAATGAATGTCATGGGCTGCAATATCACCGCCTCATGATTGAACGAAATGATGGCGACCCTGCTTTTGGACTTCATATTGCCGATAAGCGTCTTTGCGGCTTCAAACCTTTGTTTGTCCGGATCGGTCTGGCTTGTGCTTCCGGAGGAATCGATCACCAGAACGATATCGTCGGAATTATTGGCTTTCCATGAATTAAACCCATAAATGTACTGGAACACCACACCGGCGGCAAATAAAAGGATCAGGGTGAAGGGAACCAGATACAGCCAGGAATTCCCGGCATATTTGTCCCTCCATGCTCTCCCGTTTAAAACCGGATTGACAAGCTCGGAAATAAGGCACATCAAACCTGTCAGGAGCGCAAGCAGGCCAAAATACATGCCCATCAGCAGTACATTATGGATTTTTCCGGCATAAGCGCCAAGCAGCATTTCACCGGCAAAGAAGCCAATCAGGCCTCCGACTGAGCTTAAAAACAACATAAGAAAATTAACTTTCCTTGTCCCCATTTCTTTTCACCCCTATTTCACATCATACAATCGATTTCAGGCAGTAATCCGGGCTCCATACTATGAAAAAGGAATCCCTCATTAACATATGCCTCATAATACCTTAAGCAATTTCTTACGTATATCATGTCGCTTATGTGGAAGCCTCCCATCAGGTTGAGCTTCTCTATTCCGCTTGTTCTTTTCTCGTGTACGCAGCTGAGTTTGTACGTTCTCTTCCCCTTGTCGCAGGCAAAGGCATACTTCAGAAAGTCCGAGTAAAAGTCTCCGAAAAAGTACTTTTCTTCATAGCTGTGCGTTTGTGTAAACCGGAAGAGGCTGCAGTTGACGGCAGCATTTTCATCAAGCGTCTCATAAAGCTTTTCAAACAGCTCCTCCTTTGTCAGCACATTCCTGCTTTCATAACTGGATACGACATTGTTGGCTCTTTGGAGCAGCTCGCTTTCAAAGGACTCATTGAACCTGCTATTTGAAAGGATATACTTCCTGCAAATATCTATGGTTCTCGCAAGCAGCTGTTCGGCGCCCTGTTGAATTAAACCATGTATGCTCCCATAAAACCTTTCATCAAAGTAAAAGTTCTTGCCCCAGTTTGATTCCATACCTTTCAATATTTCTTCCACTACACTCCGGTAATATGTAAAAACGTTCTGCCCAAGGTATTCGTCTGTTTCTTCCGAGCGGTCGACCGCAGCACTCCTGAGGCTGCCGGCCATATCCGCAAGGGCGGCGCACTCCGCCGACAGTTTCTCATGTAAATCTTCAAATATGCTTTCATACGTATCGATTATTTTTTGTTTCAGCTTCAGCTTCAGAATCTCAAGCTGCTTGCCATATATGCTGCTGTGCAGATAGTTTTTGAGATTCCTGATATTGGTTTTTTCAAAAAACGGCAGTCTCTTGAAAGGCTGGTTTGAAACCGGCTCATTGCAAATATCCTGCAGTTCTTCCTGCAACTGTTCCAGATTTGCAGAATTATTTCTTCTCAGTTTCCGGATTGCTTCGATAATTCCCTGTTCGCCTGTCCATTCGCAGGCACAGAATAAGCCATATTTGGGGTTTTCAATGATTTCACCGGTGACGGCTTTAGTTATTCCTTCCTGTAGATTCATATTCTCCAGACGTTTGTAGGCCCCCTGCTCCAGGTTCTCTGCGAAAAATCTGCCGCATGCATCCCCATATAAAGCTTCCTCTGCTTCCTTCAGCGTCATGGACGACAACTGGCTGAAAGGAACGCCGAATGCTATCAGGTTCATCATTTCATCCGTGTTCCCGATACCTTCAAGGATACCGTCCAGCAGAGCATCGATCGAATGCTCATCCATACGCAGGCATTTAAGCACGCTATCCTTCTCGCAGTTCACACGTTCCTTCATTCCGGAAAGCACGGCATTGAAAAAATGATATAGAACATTTGCAGCTATAGCCGCATTCGGACGCTTGACTTTCGACAGGCCGGCGGTGGCATATGCCTGTTTTCCGTCTTTTGTAGAGATATCGTTCTTAAACTGGTAATCATTATACTGTTCCGCATGCTCGCTATCATAAATCGTGTTGATCTTTCTGTTTTTCAATATGTTGATATAGGCTATGATTTCATAATTTTCCTGCTGTACATTACCATGGATTATTCCATGATAATTTTTATCGCCAAGCAAATAGAGGAGATCAAAAACAGGCATGTTGTTATTAGTGACGGGAAGCCGTTTCTTTGTGCCGCTCAAAACCTCAAGAGGCTTGTTGAAATTGAATTTACCGCTTTGCATGTATTCCAGTTCCCTGAAAAAGCTCAGTGCTGCAGCCGCCGAATATTCATAGTCCTTGTTCTCATCTTTCTCGTTGATCAGAGTATACAGGTCGGCGGTAATAATTTTAAAATCATCTCTGAACCTGTTTTTTGCAAACAGCGTAATTTCGGGCAGTATAACATTCAAAGGATCGTCCGCCCTTGTTACGACAGCCAGGTTGATCCGTTCCCAGAATGAATACATTTTGCCGAATTCCAGTATCCTGTTTTTGATTTCACGTATGGTCAGGCTTAGTTCCGATAACAGCCTGTCATTCCCGCCAAACCTTTCATTTAAAGCTTTACGCAGTTTTTGGGGCTCCAGCCCCTCACAGTCAATTTTCAGGCTGAATACATTTTCCATATCAATCTTGTTTTTGGAGTATATATGGAAAAACAGTATTCCGTCGCTATTGCTCCATTTATTCCCGATCTCACGATGGATATATGACAGCGCTTCAGAAACCCTGTCTCCTATGAAAATGAAAAGTACGGGATTGTTTGCGCTTCTTTGGTCATCACCGGCGGACATATCTCTGTCCGCCGATAATGAATACTCTTCGGTAAACTTATTCAGTAGATCGATCATACCGTTCCCCACTTGAAACATATTGCCCTAAAGCTTACAGATTCTCCTTGATCGCTTTCAAAGAAAGCAGAACCTTTTTATAAAAGTTATATATATTGAAACCGTCAACCAATTCATCCTGTTCAATATCAAGAGTTTCTTTCCGTTTTGTGAAAATACTCTCAAGCTCGCTGAGCTTGTCAACTAAAGCCTTTGTATCATCAGAAGCCAGCAATAGTTTTTTGCGCTTATCCGTCTTCCTGATTATGATTTGCTTCTGTTTTTCATGCAGCGCTGTAAAAGCCTTGAACAGGCTGTATTCCGGGTAAAGCCTGGTTGAAGTCAGATCAACAAACGCTTCCATCGGATCCTCGGTAAGGTCCTTGTCATATACGTACAACGCGCCTTTTTTTGTGATCGTATCCGTATACAATGCTTCAATAAAGTTTTCCAGCACTCTGTTTTCTTCATCGACAATCTTGATCATATCTTCATATTCTTTAATTTTAGCCGCCAGTCCCTCATATTTTTTGACCTCATCCTCTACCTGGAAGATAAGCTTGGGAGTCCTGATAAAATTCTCCTTCGCAAATTCCTCATTGTAGCTGTCAAAAATATTCCTGAGCGTTACAATTTCGAATCCGTTTTCCATAAGTGTCTTCATATCTTTCAGGCATTTTATAATCCCGGGGAAGTTTGGATTCCCGTCCTTGGCCTTCAGAGTGTACCCTGCCAGAAAACCGTTCAGATCAAAGGGTCTTGTGATTCTGCATTCAAAACGGCTGCTTGTATTTATTGAAATATCCTTTTCGACTATTACCTTAAAATATCTGGCCCTGTCAAACAGCGCCCTTACCCTTGTGTTATGCTCCTTTACCCTGGCATTGCAATATGTATCGCCCCATGCTTTTTCCGGAATGGGCGAAGGAAGGTTGATCCAGTCATTCCGGCCATTATTTACAAGGTGACGTCCTATCCCTTCCCTCTCGGTTATCGTTTTTTCATAGCAGGTCTCCAATACTGACATAGGAGCGTAGGCATACAGTGGAACACCGTTCATCGTATTCAGCCAGAATATTCTGTTTGTCATGGCGCTTTCCTTGATATTGAATCTGGTGCCTGATTTTCCGATAGCCTCCGTCTGATATTCCTTTATTCCCTTGAGAATGGCCGGAGTCTTGATGGGAACCGAAACCAGGCCAAAGGATGGGAAGTTAAGGCTGCCTGTGCTGTTGCTCAGATGGAATACCGGGACCGCAGCCGCATCGAGCTTGCCTGCGATCTTCTTCTTTACTATCTGGTCAAGGCGTTCATCCTGGCCATACTTGAATGACAGGAAATCTTCCATTGTCTTGGTTATCAGGTCGCCGAATTTATCGGTCAGGAACTCCGATATGCTGCCGACTACATCTACTTCCTTCTCCTTTGTCCATTTATCGGTGTCCTTGAGCAGTTCGTCCAGGAAGTCATGGAGAAGATTGCCCGAATCCTTTTCATCCATAATGCTGTCTACCATTTTGATAACATCGGGCACAGTTACGACATTCCAGTAATATGTCCTGTTTCCTTTATAATCAGTCGCTTCGGCAGCATTTATGAGAATATTTGCATTTTTGTTGAATATCTGGTTCAGCGTATCCAATACCTCGGTGAATATGCTGTAAATCCTGTTGTTTTCCTCATTCATCAGGTTATACAGCTCCTGATAAAACTCAATCATATGCCCCATTTTTATTTCATCGGCTTTTGCCGTATACTCATTGATTTTTACTTCGATATATGCATTTTTCTTCTTCTCTTTACTGATTATCGCATTCCTGGCTTCCTTCATTAAAGCTTCCGAATTATCTTCCTGTTCTTTAATGTACCGGGGCAGCTGGTCCTTATCATTTTCAACAGCCTCGATATATGATTCTATTGTCTTCAGCAGGCAGAAACCTTTTGTGGAATTCAACAATCTTGATATATAAATAGGTCCGCAGCCAGGGTCAAGAAATACATTATGGATTACCTCCCGGAACCTCTCAAGCAGCTGGCCGGGAAGCTGCCTTCTCATCTTGATATATTCTTCCCTGGCTTTGGACAAAAAGCCCTGCTCAAGCTCGGTATCAAGACTCACTGCCTGTGTCTTTATAACATTGTTGTAATTGAACCTTTCAGAATTTTCGTATCCGGGGATGGGCTCGGGAATCCTTTCTTCAAACTTTCTCAAAACAGATTCCCTGTCAATGCCAAGCTTCCTCGCATAATTTTCGACGTCCTGCTTGTCGGGTGCCGATCCGAACATTTTCTCTATCTTTTTAAACAGCCTGTAAGCCAGGTATGTGGTGATCTCCTCAATTGGAAGGATTGCAGCCGATGCTCCGATGATATTGTATTTGTAGTTCGCAGGGTAAGGCTTCGGCATCTGCGCTATATTTGTGCTTATGTTGCTGATATAGTCCTGGATCGCAAACTCCTCTCCTGCCTGTTTCTCTTCATTGGCCATGAAGTTGGTAATGTTTTCGGCAGTTACATTCATGCAGTAATCATATGCGTTTTCCAGGAATTTCGCATCCATGTTCGTTGCGGAAATCAAATGGCACAGGTTAAAGGGCGGAAGCTGTGAATTAACCTCCAGCACATTTCCGTACCTCTGGCAAAACCGCTCTTCCGTCGACTCTATATTCATCCAGTAGTCCAGTTCCTTTAGCGCTGCATATCCGTTTTTCTGTATGTATTCCTGTGTATAGATGGAAAGCGATCTGTTGGAAAGGTTAACGTCGGGTGTAAAAATATAGCCGAGAATGTCGGCCTTGTCAACTCCGGCAGCGCCATATTTGTTTTCCATTATACCTCTGATTATATACGCGATGTCAAGAAAACAGCCGCTTCCTGTTCCTCCGGATATACCTGTCAGGATAAATACAAACAGCTTTTTATTTGTGCCTTCCGATAATATGTTTATCTTTTTCCTTATGCTCTCAACTACAAGGTTTATCTTGGTGAACATAAGAAGCCGGCCGGCCTGCCTGTTTCCGCACGCGCCTTTCATTCCGTCCGATATCTGCAGCTCGGGCGACAGCCATTCGGATATGTAATCCTCTATACGGCTCCTGTTTTGCAGGATGGAGCCTATTTCGGAATTTGCGAGCAGCACAAGCTCACTGTCGGGCTCAAGTTTCATTTCTTTATACTTCTTTTGGGCGTCGCCCTCATTCGTTTCAAAGGCAAGGTACTCAATATTGTCGGGTTTTTCCTTTTTCTTTTTGGTTATCGGATCCTCAGGCAGCTTGAAGCCCCTGTTTATCTGATACTTGAGCCTCAGCAGGGCGTCTATTCCGGTCCCGCCTATTCCTATGACAAGCATGCGGTTTTCTATTGTATCAACACGGATTTTCTCGCTTATTATTCCCCCGCCCAGCGAAACATCAAGCTGTTTAATATGATCCCTGATAATCGGTTTCATAACTTACCTCCTAATATTTTTCTATGAAAATTTTAGTGGATATACTCAAGCAAAATGCTTTTTGGTGTATCCCTCATTGTTATCATCAGACGGTCTCCCTTTATTATCTCGTATCCCCTGGATGTGTTTACTACCCGACCTCCTTTATGGATATCGCATTGCGAAGCATTTTTAAGAATAAGCCGGTCGTTTTTTCCCGGGGAAAGTACGATCTTCTCTGTTTCCATAAATTCCGGGCTTAACTGCAAAAGCTGATGCAAGGTAACTTTACCTGTAAAGTTTGTGAGTTTTTTAAATTGCGGAGGATCCATTTTACCTGTGTTATCATCCTTGATTTCTATAATGACCTGCCCGACGAACTTGGGCTTCTTTCCGTTTTTGGCAACCAAAAAGATCCCCCCGCCAAGCAGTAACAGAGCTAAGACTGCAGCCGGATATACCCAAAAAGGCGTGCTTTTTTCTTCCTCTTTAACTGGTATCATAGGCGATGATATGGGATTTGCAAGCTTTACAACCGAGGCATCAAGGTCAATAGGACTGCTTTCCCTGAAAAAGCCCGTTCCCTCAGCCTTTACAATAAGCTGGTATTTATGGTCGTCAGGTACTGTGAACTCAACTTCAAATCTGTCTGACATATTGTTCGCGGCCATTTCACTGCTTCCGCCGGTCGTTATATCATTTACCTGCAATTTTGCCTGAAAATCCTTATAGATCTCTTTTTCAGGTATCCTCTGCCCGTTGCTCTCAAAGTACGCTATGAGCCTTACCTTATCTCCTTTTTTAAAACTTTGCTGCGTTAACGGTTCAACTGTAAGCTTGACGTCATAGTTATATAATAAATTTATTTTAATATGTTCGCCGTTTATTCCTTTTGCCTGCAACTTCCAGTCTCCCTGGGCAGGCTTGATTAATTTTATCATGGAGTATGAACTTGACTTGGAATAGTAAATATCGTTTCCCGGAATCGTGTGCTGCTGTCCATGCGGATCATATATCCTTATCTCCACGGGTTTTTGGGAAAGAAGGCATATGTTTGCCTCAAGTACATTTGAATCGGGAATGGAAAACGGTATGTCCTGAAATTCACCGGTGGCTGTGATATCGCTCAGCGGAATAACTTTTAGCTGCATATGATCTGCGAATATTCTGCTCAATATATCGGGCAGGTCATTTGCGCTTTTTGTAATAAAGGATCTTGCTCCGGTAGAATCCGACAAATTTTTCAGATAGTCCGCATCAACCGAGCTATCGGCATTTAACCCTACGGTGTATATGGGATAGCCCTTTTTTATGGCTTCTTCTATTTCCTCATTTGACTGTGTCATTGTCCTTCCTGATTTTGTATCAAGGTCATTTTTTCCGTCTGTGAAAACGATTATCATAGGCTTGTGCGACAGGTTGCGCTGCTTGTCAAGCATCCGGACGGCGCTCGTGACGCCGGCGGCTATATCAGTATATAACCCGTCCCTCTCCATCTGGGATACAAATTCCTTCAGGATTTTTTTATCTTCGTCATTTGTAATCGGAAGCAATGGCTTTTCCCTCATTATTTTGCCTGTATATGATATGATGCCAAGCTGGTCGCCGTTCAGCGATATCATATCGATAAACATTTTCATAGCTTCAAGGCTGATTTTATCGGGGTCGCTTTTTCTCATCGAAGCACTGTCGTCTACAACGAGCACGGCATCGATATTGGAATTTGTATAACCGGCTGCATGAATAGCCGTAAATGAAAAACATTGTATAGTGAATGTCAATAAAAGAGTGCAAATTAACAAAAAGCGTTTATGTAAGCTCAATGCCCTGACCTCCTCATATCTCAAGTGCGCTGATATAACAAATTATAACATCATTTTTATTCTCTTTCATCAATTTTCGGATTTTTTATATAAATAGTGTTAAATAGTGTCGGTTTTTGTAAATTCTTCATCCGTTCAGACCGGCAAACAGGTCCTGGCCTCTGAACAGCAATAAGTATCAATCCGCTATACGTTATTTCCCGGTTATAATTATCCTGGATGCCCTAATGGTGTTAAAGCCCTTTTTGACATCAACATCTCCGGCATATCTGCCCGTTACATAGCAAATTCCCTTTTCGGGAAGCTTGCCACCTGTCAGCAGGAGGAAGCAGTCCTTGTCCTCAACCGCTCTGGCCAGCGCCCCATCTTTATTGAAGCCGACTACTTCGCACCTGAACCTTACAAGCTGATTCTTATATTTTGATGCTTCGGAAGCCTTTATATCCGTCCACGCAGGCTTAACCTTCTGAAATTTGTATATTCCGCCGATCCTTGTAAAAATACAGGTTTCTCCGGCGCCTTCGCCTACAGGGTTGACAACCAGCAGTGTCCCGGCTTTTTCGGCATCTATGCCGTCGGCCTCTATTCTCAGGATTTCCGTCAGCTTATTATTTTCGACATTATAGATTATATACAGCGCGTTCCTCTTGTCAGAAGGTCCTTCTACTATGATTGCCGGCTTTGCGTTATCGAGCTTCGTGTTTAAAGAAAGCCGGGCCGGGCTGCTTCCGCCGGTGAATGCCGCCGCTTCTGCTACGCTCGTACTTGAGTCTTTTAAAAGCATTCCTAAATATATGCCGGTATTTTTATTTTGTGTAGAACTGGCCAGGACATATACCATGCTTCCCCATGTGTTCTCTCCCGTGATTATATTCTCGAATTTCAAATCCACGTATTTCTGGTTCAGAATGCTTGCTGGTTCCGCCAGCACCCATTTCTTCCGGGCAAACGCAATCTCCGCAGATGTATCGCGGAATTTCCCTATATTATTGTAGATCTCTATTGCTTTTATATACTGCTTTTCGGATATAAGCTTTTGCGCGGCATTTAAATCATCCTGTACCTTTCGCCCTATCATGTCCGTTACCGCCGACCTGCCGCCGCCCATGCAATTTCCCGCAAATTGCCCGAACTCCTTTGCATGGCTTGCAAAAGCGTCATAATCGTTTTTCGTGATATCATTTTTTATCATATCTCCGGAGTAATCCCCAATTTTATCAATCAGCCAGTCATTGCTTATACCTAGCTGCTCATTCTGCTTAAAGATCCTTTGCGCCTCGGAAATAATGTGGCTGAATTGGCTGCTTTTGAAAAGATAGTCTGTACTGCTGCTGTCGAACTTAAAAAAGAGTTCTGATACAAATGCTGTTTTACTGCCTTCCCCACCGAAATATTCCGCAGGGATTTTCAGCACATCCTGCTTGAAGGCTTCATCAGAGAAATCATTACGTTTGATTGAATTACCGGCCTGTTCTTCCGCCTGGGCTCTCACGGCTCCAAAGAGCTCCGCCAGTTCCTTTTCAATATTGTAAAACCTCTGTGCATCATTAAAAATGCCCATAGCAACGCCGCCGTTATCACTGGCTTTTTTCTTTTCCGATTGATACCACTCATATACTGCTGCAAGCATCTCTACATTTTTTTCCCTGGCCGCCAGCCTTGCGCATTCTTTCATATTTGACAGCATTTTTTTGACCTGGCTTATGCTGCCCAATTCAACTCGGCGTTCCGCGACAAGGCTGTCATAATAATCAAAATGCTTTATTTCCCCTGCTTTTATATAAAACTCCTCTGCCTGCACCATTCTATTATCCTTGTAATATTTATCCGCATAGCTTACATAGATGACCTTCATGGCACTACGGAACAGCTTGAAGCCTGCGCCTGCGCATAAGAGCAGCGCCAACAAAAATATACCAGCTCTGAATAGATCAAATTTTCTGTTCATGACTCTCAGCATAATTTACCTGCTATCCTGCGTATTCTTTAAATTCAGGATCTCCATAGTACATGTCGCCGATTACCCTTTTCGTTTCTTTGAGCAAATCCTCCCACTCATCGGTGTAGTACAACTTAAGAAGCTTGCATAGCCTTAATATTCGCTCTTTCCTCATATATTTGAGATATCTCAGTAAAAAATCCTTATAGGTGCTTACATGGTTCTTAATTTTCAGCACCGCACCGGCAATGCTTCCGAGTATTTCCTTCCCGTTTTCAAGGTTCAGAATCTCGTCCTCATACTTAATTGCGTAATCGATCACCTTGCTGTTGATAAGGCTTCTGTTAACCTTTGACACTTCATATATAAAATAAACCAGACCCAGATTGTAATCAGAAAGCAGAAGCGAGTCGATATCTAGATCCATGTCCTTTCGTATAATAAACTTATCCAGGCAGATAAGCTTTTGGATCTTTTTATCGTCCCCTGTTAAAAGATGTCCGATATACCGAAGCTTTTCATACGCTTCTTTATAATTCTGACCCTTTATATCTTCATCGCATGATTGAGTATCCAAATCCAGCCCACTTTTTATTTCTGAATAATTTTTTTTGAAAATAGTCAGAAGGTTATTCTTAAGCTCCGAAAGATGATAGTATTTTTTTATCTTGCAGAACATGACAATAAAGACTGTAAAGGCAACCAGCGTTGCAATAATTTGCGTTATATTATTCGCTGCGATAATACCGGCGCCGAATAGTGATATAAGCAGGCATAATTCTGTCCGGTATCTCCTGCCTGTTACGATATCCGCCAGTTTATCCATGCCTGTAAACCTATCGTCATGGCCGCACACAAAGCACTTTTTGTCACGTAGTACCGAGTATGTGCCGCATTTTAGACAATATTTAAGATTCTGGTATCTATATGCAGTCCGGTTTGCTTTTCTGAACTGAACTGCTTTTTTTTCACTCATTTTTTTGCCCCTGATTAAGCAGTTTTATTAATTCCTTATCGATTTCGCCATAACTGATCTGCTTTTTTTTGTGTTTTGCATGAGTTATGCACTTTACTGCAACATAAACGAAAGCTACCGATATAAAAAAATATGCCAGCATTGCCTTAATACCTTTCTCCGGGAGTCTGCACGATAACTCCTAGTCAACCAGACCGTGTATATCGATATCCCATATTTCGAAATTATCATCTTGTCTGATTATATCTGCTAATACGTAGCCATTATTTTCATTTCTAAATAGAAATGTAACACTTTTGTCGAATGATTCGCTCTGTATAATTACTGTCAAAGTTTCGCCAGATTTGAAATCCTGCTGTTTGCTTGATTTTGTAATGACCTTTTTTTCCATATTCAGCTTGTTGATTGTAATGAAATCCTTGATTTTTTTAGGATACAAAGCAAACTCCGATTCATTTTTAGTTGCAGTGACATGGAAAAGCTTGGCCAAAGCCGCTTCTTTCGACTTCAAAGGAGCAGTATAAGCATTTTTCTCCGTTACCTTATTATCAAAAAGTCTTCTGTATTTGAGTACTTCAATATACGGATCAGTAAATTTCAGGTTCGAATAACCTGAGATCTCCTTTTTACCCGTTACTACCTCGGGAACGGCATCCCTGTCAATATCCTCAAAGCTTTCCGTATCCCCTTTCATATCCTTGGAGCCGGGTACATAATCCCCATCTTTATAGATGAATGCAGATGCATTATTCCCGCTGACTGTTATGATATCCTTGTACCCGTCATTATTGATATCGGCCAGGCTCCACCTGGTATCATTCAGTTTGACTCCTTCCCGTGTCAGGATTTTCTTAGCTCTTTCATCATTAATATCATCTATTCCCAGCTTCACGGCAAGCTCGTGCGATTTGGCTTCTATCTCTTTGTCTCCGCAATTTGCTGCAAGGTATTTGTTGTACCAGTCATAGGCATCCCTGAAATAGGAAGCCTTCTCATAGCAGTCTGCTGTCATAAGGCTGTATTCGTTTGCATTTGCGGGATCCTTCGATATGAGATATTTCAGCAGCTTTATGGAGTCGGTATACTTGCCCAGCGAATTAAGATTCAGGACGTTCAGCTTATAAAGATATATTATTTTCCTGTTTACATTTGAAGCTTCGGCAGTTTCCCTCCGCCTGATATATAGCTCGGTAAGATTTTTGAAATGTTTTTCAGCCTCTGTGTAATTCCCTTCTTGGAGCGCTTCCAATGCAAGCATCTCTAAATATTGGGGAGTATCGCTCAAAATCGGCTTCTTTAATTTGATTAATGCACTGGCTTCTTTATAGAAACCATTCAGCAAAAGTAGTTTTGCATAAACTTTATCGAACTCTGCAGAGTCATCAAACGGAGTTAATTGATTTACAGCCTCAATGTTATAAAGATAATCTGCATAATCGTCATAGTAATTGTTGCATAAAAGGTTGTACCGGACACCTTCAAGCATTTGGGGAATTACCTCATCCAATGCCGCCAGCGCCTGCCCGAGCTGGAAGCCGGTCGCATACTGGTCAATGGTAAGAAGCCTTTCCTCCAGATAAAGAGCTATTTCTTTTACATTGGTCACTTTTTTATTCTTTGACGTAATATCAATCTCGTTGGTCATTTTATCTACGACTTTAACCTGATCACCTATTTGAATATCACTGAACAAAAATGATAACGGCATTATGTAATACAATCTGTCACCCTTGAAATAAGCAGGGTAATAAAGATTCCTGCCTCTTCCGTTAATTCTCTGTTCATTGCTGTAATAACTAAGTTTCTCATAAACAAAGCTATCGTTATTCAAGGGTAAAACAGTGCCGTCTTTCATATAACAGAATCCGCCCGGTTTAAAGTAGAACCCGTCATAATAATAGCTGTACCAGCTTGAATTTGAGTTTGTGCCTACTTGTTCGAGATTTGTATAAATCAAGCCCTGGGCATTTGAAGTTTCTATAATGTCGTTCAAGATTGCTTTTGTATATTCATCGAATCTATTACCGCATTCTTTCGATTCGAAGGAATTGCCAAACATCTGCTCATATTTTACGGATGGGCTGTATAAAAGATCCGTCTGATTTGAAAACTTTATAACGCTTTTTAGCTGCTCCACAGCTCCGTTAAGCTGGTTAACATTTTTCTTGTATTCCAGATACTTATCAATTGTTACTATCTCTACCTCATCACCATAGATATTTTGAAATAACGACACAAGCCTGCCGTAGAAAGCATCTGCAAACGGATCTGCGATCTCTTCCCTATAGAATGTTTCCTGCATCTTTTCAGGCGCCGCCGTTATGTTTTTTGTGCTGCTTGGAAGCAGAACCAGTTTGATTCTGGCTTTTTTTATAATATTCTCATATTGCATTGTGTCTATATCGATTTTCTTACTATAAATAGAAAATTTATATCCCGTCTTTGAGGAAAATGTTTTAAGGTCAACGCATTCTACGCCATTGAATATTGCGGCGCCATAGCCAAGGTAACTGTTGTTCCAGAATACTCTCTTCCACCCGGATGGCCTTTCGGTGTTTATTTGTATTTTAAAAGGACCTGATTCATAATTTTTCCTATATGTATCACCCGTCTTCAGAAATACTGAATCCTTGCTGCCATTGTCAGATAATTTCTTTATGTTTAAAAACGATATGAGCTTATCAAGCGGCACATAATAGGCTCCATAATGTTCCTTAACATTTTCAAATACAAGAAAACCATCAATATACACATCGTAACTCGGATCGGACTCAGCAGATAAAGCTAATGAAGAAGGGAATATGTATGAAAGCAACAAAGCTGATACCAGTATTTTGATTATAAACCTTGCTATTTTGCTCTTTATATCTCTCATAGCCGGACCTCACATACTATTAGCAAAATTATCCTGAATCCAATTATACTACAGTGCATTAAAAGCGTCAAACCTCTAGCTTTTCTGGTTTTCTTGCATTCCGTCACTATTCCAATGTGGGCTACTGCCCACAACCCAACGAATGTACTTATTGCCGCGAATGTGAAACTGTTTTCTTGTTTTTATTGCAATTTCGCGGCAATAAGTTACTGAAGACTAAATACTTCAGAAATTATAGATGGAATGAAGAATCTTACTACTGTAAAAAATACCTGAAGGTCTTTAGCTTATCTTTTTCAGAAAAGTAAAGCCTTCAGGTATTTTTGGCAATGTATCCGGTGGCTTCTCTATTTCATTTGCCAGCGCCATTCAACTTTATTTCACCGGCCTGGAGATATCCGTGAGCGCTCCGGATGCTTCCACGTCAAACCGCTTGTCAGTAGCCAGGTCGCCCAATGCTACGATTCCCACCAGTGTTTTATTGTCTACTACAGGTATCCTTCTGACCTGGTTTTTCGACATAATGTCACTCACAAGTTCAATGTCCGTGTCGGGTGTAACGGTCGCTACTTTTGTCGTCATAATGTTGCTTACCGGAGTTGACTGGGGATCGCTTCCCGTGATAACATTCCTTACAACGATGTCCCTGTCTGTGACCATTCCGACCACGCCTGTCTGATCGCATACGGGAATGGAGCCGACGTTATGCTGTTGCATAAGCTTGGCGGCTTCGGTTACAGTAGAATCGGGCTTTATATACGCCACATTTTTTGTCATAATGTCTTTCGCCTTCATTGTGTTTCCCTCCTATTTTGGAATTCGATTTTTCATTCAGACTTATTTTCCCCGAAATAGACAAGCTTAGTCACGATTGCGACGGCAATTGTCTAAATATAAGGAAAAGAAATGCTTCATATTTCCATTATACAAATGTACTCCTTAAATATTATAATTTTTCTATAGTCAAAGTAATTACTATATTAAAATCGAAGGGACATCGAGTCCCTTCAGTGGCGCATTCTGCTTAGCAAAATCGCCTATTTAGAGCAAGATTTTGCTATGCTCCATAAATAAACATGCTGTACGCCAATTACAGTACGGCACAATTTGCAGGAAAGGATTTTGCAGATGTTCACAAGTACTACAGGTACTCAACTTCATAAAATAGCTGTACTCATTACGATCGCCATGTTTTTTCCGGTCCTGCTTATGCTTTTGAACCCGGCCATCCAAACCGGCACTTCCCCTGAAAGCATCCGGTATGCACTCATGGACAAAAGCGGTCTTCAAATCCATACCAATACGGTAAATCCCGGCATTCACACATTGGCGGCAGACTCTGAAAACAGCCTTGTCATCAGAATTAATGTAACCGACGGCAACGGAACCTCTGTCTCCGGCGCTGCTGTGAAACTGGAAGCTTCAGGACCCACGGGCATGTCCGAAGGCACACTTAAGCCTTCAGATGGGTTTACAGACGGCAGCGGAAGCTTTATATCTGTTTACACACCACCTGATTATTTGAAGGCAGATTCCGGTGAATTTGACGCTTTCGCCGCCAATGCTGATTATGTTCTTATAACTTCCCGCCTGTCCGGGATGGATAAGAGCAGCTCTATCCGGATCGGCCTCATTTCGGCGCCAGTTGTCTTTGTGCATGGCTATCAGGCTACACCGGACATTTTTTCCGGCATATCGGAGTACTTGAAACTGCAAGGCTACAAGCCTATGGCGATCAGCTATCCATCAAGGAACGGCGTTGCTGCTGCCGCGTCTGCTTTATCCGGATATTTAAAGGAGAAAGCAGCTGAATTGCGGAACAGCGGTATTCAGATAAAACGTTTTGATCTGATAGCGCACAGCATGGGCGGGCTTGTCGCAAGGTATTACACCTGCAGCAGCGAGTATGCGGCAAGAGGTGACGTTAGAAAGCTGATCTTTATTTCAGTTCCTCAAAAAGGCTCGCCATTCGCCTCGTTAGGCATACAATATTATAACGATGAAAGCATGAAGGATCTTGTGCCCGGCGGCAGCCTCTATTCCTCTGTTTTTCCTTCCATGATCAATGCCGGATTGAACCCATCCATACAGACAGGTAACCTTCTGGGGAGGTTTGATGAGGTAGTCGGTACAGAAAGTGCAAGCCTTGCCGAATGGAAAATAGAAACAGAGATATTTGAAGTAGGAAAAAGCAACTTCACTGTGGATAAGCTGTTGAATGGTGAATTATTGCAGGCGACCAACCACAAGCTTGTCCTTTATAACAAAAAGGTTTATGAACGGATACAGCAAATGCTGAAAACCGATATTCCATATCCCGTAAGTAAGTAATTGAGTTTCCCTTGCATTAATATAAGAAATTAACACTCCGCCTTCTACCAGATACAAATATCAACACCTTGTTTCATGCAGAAATACGGTTTCAGAGGCTATTTTCCACTACTAATCCACAAGCATGTGGAAAACATATTTTTTATAAAAATTTCTCAAATGCAGTGATTTCAATATGTCCAAGACTTGTATCGGAAAATGTACACTTTCCTGCAAAAAAACCTGTGGATAACCGTAAGTTTTATCCACAGGTCGTCATTACATCCTGACTTAACAATGAATTAACATTTCACTAAACTTCCTACACGAATCTCATGCTGATATTAGCCGCTTTAACCGTATGTGTCAGCTCTCCGATGGAAACTATGTCAACGCCTGTAAGCGCCACATCGCGAACGGTATCCATATGAACATCGCCCGAGGCCTCGGTGATTGCACGCTTTCCGACGAGCTTCGCAGCTTGGGTCATCATTTCGCGGCTCATATTGTCAAACATGATGATATCTGCGCCGGCCTCCAACGCTTCCTTCACCTGTTCGAGCGATTCTGTCTCAACTTCGATTTTCAACGTGTGCGGTAACCCTGCTCTCACCTGTTCTATGGCCTGTTTGATCCCTCCGGCCGCCTTGATGTGGTTGTCCTTGATCAGTACTCCGTCCGACAGGCAAAAACGGTGGTTGTAACCGCCCCCGATCCGCACTGCATACTTTTCCAAATGCCTTAAGCCAGGTGTTGTTTTTCTGGTATCAACTATTTTCACAGGCAAATCCTCTACCAATTTGCAGAATTCCGCAGTTTTTGTCGCAATTCCTGAAAGATGCTGCAGAAAGTTAAGTGCGGTCCTCTCACCTTTTAGCAAAATGGCCGCCTCCCCTTCGAATTCCATGAAAACGTCGCCTTCTGCCACATGCCCGCCGTCCTGTACATGACGGGTAAAAGCAGTGTTCGCATCAAGCAGTTTGAAAACTCTCTCAAACACATCCAGTCCGGCTATAACAGCGTCCTGCCTGGCAATGAGCATCGCTTTTGCCCTGGTTCCCGCCCTTATTATATTCTCGGTGGTAATGTCACCTAGCGGCATGTCTTCCTTCAATGCCATCATAATCAGGTCATCATAATAAAACTTGTCCAGCATGATGCCTCCCCTTTCAAAAATTCTTCTTAATAATATGCTTTTTCCATTTCTCATCGTCCGTACTGTCAAAGTCAAGGCGGTAATGGGCGCCGCGGCTCTCTTCCCTCTCCAGTGCAGACTCGATCACCAGCCTTGACAAAAGCTGTATATTTTGCAGTTCGAAGTCAGCCAGTGTTTCGTTTTTCATATTACTGATCTTACTTTCATAGGAAGTTACTTTATCCAAAGCCTTTGTCAAGCCCTGCTTATCTCTGATTATGCCGACGTTTTCACTCATTTCACGCTGAATATCTTTTATAGCTGCTTCCGGGTCAATTTCAGGTTTCACCCGGTCAGTACGGTTGACGACATCTTCAAAGGAGATATTTTTACCGGTACAGCGCAATATTTCTTCTGCCTGTACTCCTATCATCCGCCCGAATACCAGTCCTTCCAGCAGTGAATTGCTGGCCAGGCGGTTGGCGCCGTGTATTCCGTTGCAAGCGCACTCTCCGCAAGCAAAAAATCCTTTTATATTTGTTCTGCCGTGAACATCGGCGCGGATGCCGCCCATACAGTAATGCTCCGCAGGGGCAACAGGTATCATATCCTTTGCCATGTCGATGCCGTAACTGAGGCATGTTTTATAGATATTGGGGAATCGGTTTTCGAGGTATTCTTTTCCTTTGAAGGTGATGTCAAGGTAGACGTGCTGCGCTCCTGTCTTTTTCATTTCACTGAAGATCGCCCTTGATACTACATCTCTGGGTGCAAGTTCATTCAGAGGGTGATACTCCGGCATAAAACGCTTTCCGTTAATGTTTTTCAGTAATGCGCCCTCGCCTCTCACAGCCTCAGATATCAGAAAGTTCTTGTTCTCCGGGTGGAATAGTACAGTCGGGTGGAACTGGACAAATTCCAGATCCATTAATTCCGCGCCGGCTCTGTATGCCATGCAGACACCGTCGCCAGTTGCCACCTCGGGATTGGTCGTATTGCTGTAAAGCTGGCCGTATCCGCCCGTAGCGCAAATGATGATATTGGACAGGTACAGCTTGAGGCAACGGGCATCTTCACTGTAGGTCAGAACGCCCTTACAGGCTCCGTTCTCAACAAGTAAATCAATCACAAAGCTTCTTTCGTGTATGTCGATGTTTTTATGTGTCTTTACAGCGGAGATGAGCTTGTCGAGCACTTCCTTACCCGTGGTATCACCGGCATGAATGATTCTGTTCATGCTGTGGGCAGCTTCCCTGGAAAGCGAAAGCTCGTCTTTATTTGTTTTGTCGAAATTAACGCCGAATTTGCAAAGCCTGTCAATATTCCCGGCTGCCTCATTGACCAGCACTCTTACCACTTCTTCATCGCAGAGGCCTGCACCGGCATAAAGCGTGTCTTTTAAATGAAGATCCGGCGAGTCCTTTTTGTCAAGGGAGACCGCGATGCCTCCCTGCGCCAGTACGGAGTTGCTTATGTCCAGCGTCTCCTTTGTCAAAATAGCAATATCATATTCCTCCGGTATCTCAAGAGAGGTATATACTCCTGCGATCCCACTGCCTATAATAATGACGTCGTGATATTCTTTTTGAATCTCTCTTGTATCAAAGTCGGCCAGATATCTTTGTGTGTTCAATTATTTCCCCTTCTTTCGGCTATTATCAGTCATTGCGAGGAGCCCCTTTTTATTGTGTGTCAGGGAACTGTCATGGGGACGGTTCTACTGACACATGTGTAAACGCGGGTACGGTTCTCTGATTCTCCTGCCTCATGCCCAACCTCCGCTGTTTTTACTCCACCTGGAGCATCCTGTCCAGTGGCACTCTGGCTTTTTGCATCAACTTCTCATCAAGCACAATATTGTTTTTCATATCTCTTAATGCAATATATACACTTTCCAGAGTAGTTTTCTTCATATTAGGGCAAACCAACCCCGGAGACAGCAAATAGAATTGTTTCCCTGGATTATCTTTTTTTAGCTTGTACATGACGCCCATCTCCGTACCGATGATAAATTTAGCTGCTTTACTTGCGGATGCATAATCGATGATCTGCTTTGTACTCCCGACAAAATCCGCAAGAGCCACCACTTCCTGTTTACATTCGGGATGTACCAGAAATAAGGCGTCAGGATGAAGCTCCCTCGCCTTCTTGACATCCTCCTGTTTTATCCTGTGGTGCGTTGTGCAAAATCCTTTCCATAATATTATTTTCTTTTCAGGCACGATCCCAGCGACATAACTGCCCAAATTGCAATCCGGAACAAAAATAATTTCATTCTGTCCAATTGACCTTATTACTTTTACAGCATTGGAGGAGGTGCAGCAAATATCGCTTTCCGCTTTCACCGCCGCTGTCGAGTTTATGTAGCAAACGACCGCCGCATTCGGGTGCTTCTTTTTTTCCTCCCGTAACGCCTCTGCCGTCGCCATATCAGCCATAGGGCATCCTGCGTCCTTTTCAGGGAGCAGGACTGTTTTTTCGGGAGACAGGAGCTTGGCGCTTTCAGCCATAAAATGGACACCGCAAAAAACAATCACATCATGCGGACTGGATGCGCAGAATCTGCTCAGAGCAAATGAATCACCCACGATATCCGCGATTTCCTGCACGTCATCAATCTGGTAATTATGTGCAACAATTACTGCGTTTCTTTGCTTTTTCAGTTCTGCAATATTCGCTGTCAATTCCTGCTTATTCATTCTTTTCCTCCCTATTTATATTAAGCATGCGATTAACCCCATCAATGTGGGCTACCGCCCACAACCCAACGAATGTACTTATTGCCGCGAAAGTGAAACTATTTTCTTGTTTTTTATTGCAATTTCGCAGCAATAAGTTACTAATGCAATTTTGCAGCTTTAAAGCTGCATACTTTAGTTCATTTTAATACTTGTATCTTTGTTTGTAAAGACACTTGAACTTAAAAATAGCCCCGGATATCACATACGGTTCCATTTGCTTCATACATTGCCGATGATTGCAGAGGCAAGGTATAAAAAACCACCCCCGTTTTTACATGAATCACCCCTTAAGGGCGATATCCATAACGGTATAAGCGACGTATAATTGAACTGAATGAAAACAAATAATCATAAAGAAGGTCGTGCTATGAAAAAGTGTTGTATTGTTTTGATACTATGTATTGCATTGCTTATGTCACCAGTCGCAGCCGAAGCAGCCGATTCGGCCGGCTATCCGTCCAATACGTCTTACAAAGGCGCGTCCGCCTGGGCGTTGCCTGAGCTGGATAAAGCTAAGGTATATGGTCTTATCACCGACAGGATTAAGGAAAATATGTCCGGTAATATCACCCGTGAAGAGTTCGCGGAGGTCATAGTAAAATTTTATGAAATATATACCGGAAAAGAGGCACAAACCGGTAATGCAAGCTTTATCGATACAACCAATCCGGAAATATTAAAAGCTGCCAATTTAGGGCTTGTTCAGGGCAATGGGGATGATATATACGCTCCATATCAGTTAATTACACGTGAGCAAATGGCAACCATCCTTTTTCGTGCCCTGAAGGTAATCTGCCCTGACAGAGACTATTCCGCAACAGGCGCCGTCGAATTTACCGATGACAGTCTGATAAACAGCTGGGCGCGGGAAGGTGTATACTACTGTTCCTGTGCCGGCATTACAAAAGGCATGGAAAACGAAAGAACAGGCACTTTCAAGTTTGATCCCGCAGGCAACAGTTCACGTGAAGCTGCTGTTATTGTATGTAAAAGAGCATATGAGCTGTTTATGCTGGGCAATGCTCAGGCAAACCGGGAGGATAATGTTTATAATGCAGGAAGCAGTACGGATGGAGAGTGGAGCGGCGGTATAATCATTAATGATTCCGAGTTTAGGGCAGATGAATATGCAATTACCGAAATCAATAACGAAGATTATATCTTTCTGCCTTATGACAGGTTCAAAAGTGTATTTATAATGCCATATACAGATTATCGATACCCTGAAACCGGCATAAAGGATGGAAAAGTAACGGCCGCGTGGAAAAACAAGCAGGGGGAAATTAACCTTGAAGTTATTATGTCAGTCGGCAGCCCGGTTGTATATATTAACGGACAGCAGGGGGATATAACGGTGGGGCCGTATTATAAGAATGATGTGCTGTATGTGCCGATAAATTGCTTTATTGAGCTTTTCAGCATGAAAGCGGAAATTTTTCAGGGGAAATTGTGTTTGCAGTATAAGGACGATTTCCCACAGGATATACTGACAGGTTCCTGGGGGTATTCCAATGTAAGTGTATATACAGGCTATAAGGATATTGTAACAGGCCTGGTAAGCCTTCCGTCATTCGATTTTAGTTATACTTTCAATTCCGACGGGACTTATAATCTGGGCATGGCCGGCTCCGGATCTTATCAGCAGGATGCCCTGCTCCTTCAAACCGGCAAATACAGGGTGATTGGAAATACCATTATATTTTATGATGTTTATGAAACACTTTATAAGGGATCTCCCTTGTTGCTGCAGTACGAAAAAAAGTATATGGGTGACAGGCTGGAATTTACTTTTATCGATGATTACGACGCCGAAAAGAACAAAATTGAACTTAATCTTTCCTGGTATAACAGGCTGCAAGATAAATAAAAGAATAGCACAAAGCCCTGTGTTATTCACACAGGGCTTTGGTATAAATCTGGCGAAGACCTATTTTCCCGGGCCGTTACCAGCCAAGTATCTTGGGCACTGAGAAGCTTAACTTCCGTGTTCGGTATGGGAACGGGTGTATCCTTCTCGTTATTTCCACCAGAAAATTTGAGGTGATTTTATCGCTATTAATTAACGTTCAGATATGCAAGCATATCTGTTTATTACACCTTCAAAACTATATAATGTATTGCGATGGACGTCGTTTTGCTAACGAATTTCGCAAAGCGAAATGCTACATTAATGTAACCTTTCCGCTGAGCGGAAATCTTTCGCAAAGCCGAGTCCGGAGAAAACTTGGATATCGTTTTGCTTGCGCAAAGCCGAATCCTTGTTAAACTATCAAACGTTTAAGACCTTATCTTTAAATATTACCTGTTCAATTTCACTCTGCATCTGCAGAGTTCCATATTTTATGGTCAAGCCCTCGACCTATTAGTACCAGTTAGCTCAATGCATTGCTGCACTTACACACCTGGCCTATCAACCATGTCGTCTACATGGGGTCTTACCTATTTCTAGTGGGATATCTCATCTTGGGGTTAGTTTCACGCTTAGATGCTTTCAGCGTTTATCTATGCCCGACTTGGCTACCCAGCTATGCCATTGGTATGACAACTGGTGCACCAGAGGTCAGTCCATCCCGGTCCTCTCGTACTAAGGACAGATCCCCTCAAATATCCTGCGCCCGCGACAGATAG
>JBDKVA010000077.1:0-4799 GCA_039679375.1 Clostridiaceae bacterium | reverse complement strand
CACCCAAACCCGTATTTAAAACCGGTCATCAGGCGACCCAGATAATATAAAATGAAAAATCCTTCAATAGCCAGGACGGTAAGCATGACTTTGATATAATGTTCTTTTACAAAAGCAATAATATTTTTCATGCCTGACTCTTTACATCAATCTTCGGAAACTTTCAAGTAATTTTCCGGTACGTCTTTTTTCGAATGACATCACGCGTCCACCCATGGCCATTGTCATGATATAGGTGAGGGCCTGGCTCATTGCATCGATGTCGTCTTTATACAGTGCATTCGGGAACGTCGCCGCAGTATCTATCAGGTCGCCGACCCATGCATTTTCCGGAAGTGTCGGATCAGGCAGCCAGACGCGCCCGCTTTCCTGCATCGGAGAAACTGCCGTCGCGCGAATCAGTTTGTCCAGATCCGGATAGACAGGAAGAATCGGAATCATGGTTTCCTGCTGCAGGGCTTGAATGAGCGCCTGCCCTGTATCGCGGTCTTCGATCAGCACGACATTCGGCCGCCACTTGTTGAACTGTATCTCCGCCTGCAGCCGTAATTGCGGGTACTCTACCCTCTCGCGCCAGCGGTCAAGCAATACCGCGCCCTGCTGCGAAACACCGTATGTATGACAAACACTATATGCCGACTTGATATTTTTCTTCGAGGCCGTGTCCCAGGACTGCAGGATAAAATTGCATACCGGCGGGACCCTGTAAAATTTCCAAGCTTTTCTCAAAAAAATTGTTCCTTCCATCGGCGCCGGCCGCTGTTGGAATAAAGCATTCCACATCATGGGCGTTAGACTGGTTTTTATCCGGTTCAGTGCCACCTCGTCGTATCGCTGTGGACATAGGGCTTCGCCTACGGCACGGCCGAGCACATCTTCTTCGCCGTTCCAGTCTTCGGCAAGCGCCGGGATCCGGATGTGGAACCAGCCGTCCGCGGCTTTTTCTCTGGTAAGATAACCGATCAGGTCGTCTTCATGCCATCTTGTATTATGGCTCACTAATCCATTGGCAATAAAATTTTCAGTTTCCGCAATCTGAACATCAAACACATCTTCAATTCCCGTATGGGTAATTGATTCAATTTTTTCCAGAATAAAGTCCGAGATATTGGATTGCTTCTTCGAACACCTCAACAGTAACGAATCGCTTAATGAGGAGATTGCAGTCGTTACATAAGAGTCCTCTGACTTGTTTGGTGTCGTGGCAGTGATCGACGCATAATACTTCCCTCCAACTAGACGGGTTATTCGCCATAGAAGCATGGCGCTTGCAGATTTTACAACATCCATTTTGCTCAATATACATTTGATTATATTGTTCCAATGTGATGCCGTAACGATATTTAAGTTTATTACTAAAGCGCGATATAGCACTAACAGATGGCGCACGAACGCCATCAGCCCATCGTTTTGCATTATAGTGATGGTTGCAGTATCCTCGACATCTGACTGGTTTATCGCATCCTTCCGCTTTACAAGTTTTGCCTTTCCATTTGCCCCATTGACCCGGTAAATTTCGTGACCCGGGCGTAAGTCTTTCACTCGTTTCCATTTTATAACTCCTTCTTCATTGATAAGAAATGGGTGCCTCTCATTTGCTTTAACAACAATACCAGAAGTCGTCTTAATTGTAAAGACTTTACTAAGACCATTATTTATCCAATTTTCCACTTTTGATATACCGAGGTGTCCGTTTTTGTACGTCGCTACTAAATCTCCAATCCTAATATCCTTCAAGTCTTTATTGGTGCCATCCGCCATCAATACAGGAGTATCACCGGTCATACAATGCAAAATAATTATCGTGCCGCCAGGTTCAAGTCTGGTATAAAACGTCGAGTCGAACCAGTCTTTGATCATCTCGCGCGTTGTCTGGCTCATTGCTTCCTGCCAGTTTTTGTGCGGATCATCGATGATGCCCAGATCAGCGCCCTTCCCTGTGATCGGTCCGCCGACACCCGCCGTTACCATGCCGCCCTTCTTCGTTGTTTCCCAATTGTTCGAAGCCGTGGCATCATCGGCAAGGAACAGCCCTACCCTCTCGCCTTTTTCCTTGATAATATTCCGGACGCGCCGCCCCCAGGTAGCAGCGAAGTTGGCTTCATAAGTTGACAACAGCACTCTTTTGTCCGGCCACATCGACAGGAACCATGCCGGTAACCACTGGGAAATAAAGAATGATTTGCCATGTCGCGGAGGAACACTGATCAGAATGCGCCCACCGCCCCGCGCGATGACTGTGGTAATAATATGACTGATCATGACCAGATAAGAAAACGGTTTCCAGAGACCATCGCTCATTACCGCGGCGAATGTGTGGGGTAGAAACTTCCACATGTCCGCGGGCAGATCCTCAAGGAACTGGTCGTAACTCATCGATATCGTATCGACTTCCGTCCTCGATTTCTTCTTTGTCGGGGGAAGTCTCTGCAGTTTCCCCTTCTCGCATATGTGAACACGCTGGCACGGCGTCTGAGGCGTCCGCACCTTCTCCATCAACATTTCCGTCTTCGCTTTCTCCGCTTCCTTCTCCCGGCGCCGGGAGTTGCGCTTTTCGATCAGTCCTAGTACCTCCGATTCCACTTGTAGCCTCCAATAGTCGCGTAGTTATTTTAGTAAGATGCTGATCAAATTCGAGTTTTTCCTTGTTCGTTCCAACAAGAGCGATCTGCCGGCCGAATAGAGTTTCCGCGACATGTTCGACGGCGCGCCGCTTGATGGGATCGGCAAGGAAAATATTAATCTGAGCCTGGGAGATTGTGGCAGCCGGACTCTTCGGTTTTGTTTCGTGTTCTTCCAGTTCCTTCAATATTTCAAACAGGCGATCAAGCGCCGGTTGCTTGGGATGCAATTTAATCTTAATCGTAGATCCTTTTAATGTAGTTGTTTCGGTGATTTCCAGAATTCCGGCTTTTTGTGCTTTGGTAAGTTTTTTCGAATCCTTAAATTTAGTTATGCCGTTTTGATTCCACTCGACATAATCATCTATGTTCGCAAAAGCCATGATTTTATATGCATCGACAATCTGGTCCATGGAAACACCGAGCCGGGAAGCCACAGATTGCTTCAGCAGGTAGATGTACTCCTGCACAACTTCGGATGCCATGACATCCTCGTACTTACTCTGGATAAGTTTGTCCTGAGCTCCGCCTTTATGTTTCGGAGTCCAGAACCCTCCGGCTTTCAGCGCCTGCAACTTATTAAACGAACTGACATATTCCTCGCAGAATAGTTTTTGCTTAGTTGTAAGTTTGGATAAAGCCAACCGTTCACGGCGCATCAGGTCGAGTTGGTCCAGTGATAAATTCTTCCCCGCTTCAATTTTTTCCATTAGCAACCTCAATAATTTTGTTGTTGTTGTTGTTTAGAAAATGCTTGACAATCAAATAAATGTCAAGTAATAAAATATCTCACTCGTCACTTTTCTCCTTTATGTTATAGTAAAAAACCTCCGGACCTGACCACCCGGGGGTTTTTTGCTTTCAAGAAAGAGGTCGCCTCCCAGCAAGACTCGTGCCATCACAAAATCACTGAAAAATGAGTAATTATTATGAAAATTTTTCAACTATAATGCTACGTTGGATTATTTTTGGAGGCGTCCATAATAGCGACCGCGCTCCGGGCGCTTCGATAGTTAATATAAACAATTTGAATCATTCCGCATAGTTCAGGGCAGAAAGGCACAAGTCATAATAGCCATAATAATTAAGATCGCGATAATTATTATGGGGGAAATCTTAATTATTCCATGAAGATAAAAATTTTTAGAGGCCTTTTTCCGGTTTCCACAGAAATTAGTTGATCCTCTCTATAAGGGATATATTTTTAGTACTTTTTATTCATTAAAATATAAAAATACTGTTAATTTGATTATTATGACTATTAAGTTAATAAAAATATACATTTACACAGTATAAAGTAACTATTAATCATTAATATGACTATTATGAGTTTAGCTCGATAAACAAACATTGTTAGTTTTGGTAATAAATAATTATTAAAAATACTTCCTATATAGAGGGGAATGGATTCTGTGGAAAGAACAAGGAAATCAAGCCCTTAGAAAATGGCTAATATTTTTAAGATGTTAGCTATAAACGCAATGAAATCAAGAATATAAAGTTACCGTTTTTCAGGAAAAAATGGTGCGCTTTGTAAGTGGGGTGACTACCCTATCTTAAGGATCTGGGATAATTGACCCGCCCCGGGTTGCCCGGCTGCCTCCCGCTTTGTCTGTATGCCCGCTCGCCCGCCGCTTCGCGGCGACCTCGCTGCCCAGCCTCCTGCCTTCATGCCCAGAGCAACCAGGCCACGTTGCTGCCATGCGCAGAGCAACCATGCTGCCTAGCATATTGTGCGTTGTTGCATTGCTTCTATTGTACTGCCCCTGTCGCGCCAAGGGCGCTAAGGGGCTGGCATCCCATCTTTCTTTCCTGCCCAGTGCATTGATCACAGTGCAGGGCAGCCATGCTACCATGCTGCTTTGCTTCTGTACGCTCGCCCTTGTCGCCATGCAGCTTCGCCGCATAGCGCCAAGACCTCGCTTTGCGCAGTGCCAAGGACATAGCGCATAGCAGCAGGGCAGTAACACAATCTTGCAACATCGTGCTATGCAGCAAAGAAACCATGCTGATTAGCAGTGCTACAACTACGCAACATCGTGCTACATACTTTGGAGTAATGCTATGCAATGCAGTGCTGCCTTGCAGCAGAGCAACTACATACTTTGATGTAGCGCTACTATACATCATGGTCGTACTACGATTAGGAAACATCGTGCTATGCTGAAAAGCAGTGCT